>NZ_JBIMRA010000006.1:0-316920 GCF_043945515.1 Citrobacter freundii complex sp. 2024EL-00216
TTTGCCTGGCGGCTGTAGCGCGGTGGTCCCACCTGACCCCATGCCGAACTCAGAAGTGAAACGCCGTAGCGCCGATGGTAGTGTGGGGTCTCCCCATGCGAGAGTAGGGAACTGCCAGGCATCAAATTTAGTGTGCTGATATGGCTCAGTTGGTAGAGCGCACCCTTGGTAAGGGTGAGGTCCCCAGTTCGACTCTGGGTATCAGCACCAGTTTTTCGGTTAAAATTCGGCACTTAGAAAAGAATTTGTCTGGCGGCTGTAGCGCGGTGGTCCCACCTGACCCCATGCCGAACTCAGAAGTGAAACGCCGTAGCGCCGATGGTAGTGTGGGGTCTCCCCATGCGAGAGTAGGGAACTGCCAGACATCAAATAAAAGCGAAAGGCTCAGTCGAAAGACTGGGCCTTTTGTTTTATCTGTTGTTTGTCGGCGAGCGCTCTCCTGAGGAGGACAAATCCACCGGAACTTTATCCGGCATATATATTTAATGAATAACCTGCGATAAAAACGCGCGAGTGCGTTCCGATTTGGGGTGAGCAAAAAACTCATCCGGTGGTGCCTGTTCCACAATCTCGCCAAGATCCATAAAGATCACCCGGTCAGCTACTGTGCGGGCAAAGCCCATTTCATGGGTTACACATAGCATGGTCATGCCCGATTGCGCCAGGCCTATCATGGTATCCAGCACTTCTTTTACCATTTCAGGATCCAACGCTGATGTGGGTTCATCAAATAACATGATTTTGGGTTTCATACACAGCGAGCGTGCAATGGCCACGCGCTGTTGTTGTCCACCAGAGATTTGCCCGGGATATTTATGTGCATGTTCGGCAATGCGGACCCGCTCAAGGTAGTGCATTGCCAGTACTTCAGCCTCTTTTTTCGGCATCTTTTGCACCCAGATAGGCGCCAGCGTGCAGTTTTGCAAGACAGTTAAATGAGGAAAGAGATTAAAGTGCTGAAAGACCATGCCAACTTCTTGTCGGACGCGCTCAATATTGCGGATGTCTTCATTGAGCTCAATCCCATCCACTACAATGCGTCCTTGCTGATGCTCTTCCAGATGGTTAATACAGCGGATAGTTGTCGATTTACCCGAACCGGAAGGCCCGCATAATACGATGCGCTCTCCTTGTTTTACCTTCAGGTTGATGTTTTTCAGGACATGAAACTGTCCGTACCATTTGTTGACGTTTTCCAGCGTAATCATCGCGTCGGTAGACGGCATTAATAATTGGCTCATAAATTCCTCAGTGCGGCGTACGCCCGGTGTTAAAACGTTTTTCCAGATGCTGGCTGTAACGCGACATACTGAAACAGAAGATCCAGTAAATCAGTGCAGCGAAAACATATCCTTCTGTCGACATACCCAGCCACGCAGGGTCCACAGTTGCCTGCTGTACGCTACTGAAGAGATCAAACAGACCGATGATGATGACCAGGCTGGTATCCTTGAACAGGGCGATAATCGTGTTAACCAGACCAGGGATAACCAGCTTGAGGGCTTGCGGAAGAATGACCAGCCCCTGGGTTTTCCAGTAACCTAGCGCCAGTGATTCCGCGGCCTCATACTGACCTTTCGGTAGGGCCTGTAACCCTCCGCGAACCACTTCTGCGACATAGGCCGACTGGAAAAGAATAACGCCGACCAGCGCCCGGATAAGCTTGTCGATACTGGTTCCTTCGGACATAAACAGAGGAAGCATGACCGAGGACATAAACAGAACGGTAATCAACGGTACACCGCGCCAGAACTCAATGAAAATGACGGATAAAACCCGCACGACTGGCATATGGGAACGACGTCCCAACGCCAGTAAAATGCCCCATGGAAGCGCGCCTGCAATCCCCACGGATGCAATAATAAGCGTCAGTGTTAATCCGCCCCACTGCCGGGTTTCTACGCGTTCAAGTCCGAAAAAACCACCGTACATCAGCCACCAGACGACAATTGGATATATGACTGCCCAGATAGCGATATAACGGCCACGGTGGGGAATGGTTTTCCAGAACATCGGAACAATAGAAGCCAGACCAATTATCAGGGCCAGATTTACGCGCCAACGCTGATCGTGTGGATAAAGCCCATACATGAATTGCCCGAAGCGTTCATGGATGAACACCCAGCAGGCTCCCGCTTTGGTACAGTCTGCCCGGGTAGAACCGACCCAGTTGGCCTGAAAGAATACCCAGTTCAACAGTGGTGGAAGAAATGACCAAATCAGCCATACGCATAGCAGGGTGAGCAGGCTATTTGACCAACTGGAGAACAGGTTTTTACGCACCCAGAGTAGACTGCGGCTTGCCGGATTGCTGTGCTGGCGCGAGGGGTGAGACAGCAGTGCTTTTGTCATCATGGCTCCTTAGCGCTCAATCAGTGCGATACGGCGGTTATAAATATTCATCAGCAAAGAAATACTTAGACTGATGATCAGGTATACCGACATGGTGATGGCGATCGTTTCAATGGCTTGCCCTGTTTGATTGAGTACCGTGCCGGCAAACAGTGAAACCATGTCCGGGTAGCCAATTGCGGCTGCAAGAGAAGAGTTCTTGACGATATTCAGGTACTGGCTGGTCAGTGGGGGAATGATGACGCGTAGCGCCTGTGGGATGATTACCTGGCGTAGCGTCACCGGATTTGGCAGACCCAGCGAGCGTGCGGCTTCATGTTGGCCGTAAGGAACGGCCTGAATGCCCGCCCGAATAATTTCTGCAATAAATGCCGAGGTATATACCGAAAGCGCCAGAGTCAGTGCCGCCAGTTCAGGAATAAGCACCATACCGCCACGGAAGTTAAAACCACGGAGCGCGGGAATATCCCAGTGAAGCGCAGCGCCAAACATCCACTGTGAAATCACCGGTAAAAGTACGATCAACGCCAGAGCTGTGGGCCAGGTCCGACGTAGCTGACCGGTTTTGGTCTGATGCATTCTGTTGAAGCGAAATAATCCGATGGTGACGACGAGAGCGATAACGACAGCGGTACAAAAGGCAAAAAAACCTTCTCCCATTTGCGGGGCCGGAATATAGAGCCCCCGGTTACTCAGGAACATCAAATCCAGCGCGTTAACGGCCTGGCGTGGGCCGGGCAGATTACGTAATACGGCGAAATACCAGAAAAAGATCTGCAGCAGCGGCGGTATATTGCGGAACGTTTCGATGTAGATCGTCGAGAGCTTTCGCAATAACCAGTTATCTGACAGACGTGCCAGCCCGAGAAAGAAACCGAGAATTGATGCGAAAACAATGCACAGTGCTGAAACTAACAGCGTATTGAGCAGGCCGACCACAAAGACACGACCATACGTATCGCCTTGCTCGTAATCGATCAGATGCTGGACAATGCCAAATCCGGCGCTGCGATCGAGAAAAGAAAACCCCGAGGTAATACCGCTATTGTTCAGGTTATTTATCGTGTTATGAATGAGATAGACCGCAATGCTGATAACCGCAATGACGGCGAGTATTTGAAATAACCAGGCGCGGACCGCAGGGTTAGAAAAGGATAACGATCCTTTTACGGTTGAGCGGCGATGGAACATAAGAAAACCTCAGTAACTATGACTCTGGGCTGAGCGCCGCAGTTGCGGCGCCCGTTACATCACTACGCATTAGCGCACCGGTGGCGCATACTGAATACCACCGTTATTCCAGAGGTTGTTCTGTCCACGTTTGATCTTCAGCGGACTTTCCGATCCAACGTTACGTTCAAAGATCTCCGAATAGTTACCAACTTGCTTGATAATGTTGTAGGCCCATTTGTTATCAAGCTTCAGATCCTTGCCATAATCCCCTTCTTTACCCAACAGGTGTGCCATATCTGGTGTTGCTGGATTAGCCGCTTTTTCATCGACGTTTTTCGAGTTAACACCCATTTCTTCCGCATTTAGCATGGCGAACAGCGTCCAGCGAACAATGGAGAACCACTCATCGTCCCCACGACGTACGACAGGTCCCAGCGGTTCTTTAGAAATAACTTCTGGCAGGACGATCCATTCCGCAGGATTGCTCAGCTTGATGCGTAGGGCATACAGCTGAGACTGGTCGGAAGCCAGCGTATCGCAACGTCCAGATTCCAGAGCTTTGGCTGATTCATCCGAACGGTCAAAGGTGACGGGGGTGTACTTCATCTTGTTGGCTTTAAAGTAGTCGGCCACGTTTAGTTCGGTATCGGTTCCCGCCTGAATACAGACCGTTGCACCATCCAGCTCTTTAGCGCTCTTCAGGCCTGCTTTATTGTGGGTAAGAAAGCCAATGCCGTCGTAATACGTTACACCAGTGAAGGACATGCCCATACCGGCATCACGAGAAGAGGTCCACGTGGTATTACGAGAGAGCATGTCGACTTCACCAGACTGTAATGCGGTAAAGCGTTCCTTGGCGGTGAGCGGGGTATATTTTACTTTGCTATCATCGCCAAATACGGCGGAGGCAACGCCACGACATACATCAACATCAATACCCGAGAACTTGCCGCTTGCATCGGCGTAAGAAAAGCCAGGCAAGCCGTCGCTGATCCCACATTGCACAAACCCTTTTTTCTTTACGGCATCAAGTGTTGCGCCGGCATGTGCCTGATTTGCAACAGCAAGCAGCACACCGGCCGCAGCCAGGCTGGCGATTATCATCTTTTTCATAGAGCATCCTGTGTGGAGGAATTATTGTTATGGAAACGTTCTGAAAACGTCTTTTACCTGTCTGTGGCTTTGGCCATACTCTTTTAAGCAAAGGTAGTGCCAGTTTTTTGCGCCTGATTATTCGACGCAATATGCAGAGTGTAGACAGGAAAAAATAAATGCAGCGCCCTGAAGTGGTGCAAAATTGAAACGTAAGCCACATTTCGGCGCAAAAAATTTAAAAATCAGACAGGACGCGTGATAACGATTTCTGGCGTTAATATTAATGACGTGAGAATAATGAAAAGAAAATGTGGTGTTACGAAAAACAGAAAAAATGCTAATTTCAAATCGCGGATGTGTGAGTGAAATCTATAATAATTTTATTACATGTCAGGTTCTATTAAGCAACGTTTTGTCTTATATGTAGATTTTATGCTTATTGCTAAAAGCGCGGTAATAACCGCGCTTTTAATATGATTTATTTGGTCAGGGCGACAATCCCAAGCGTCAGTCCGGCAACGGCTGCAGCACCACCGGCGATGGCTCCGGCTGTTTCCCAGTTATCCTGGGTGGTGCCTTTCATACAGGTATTGGTATGAACCAGGCGTCCCTGATCGTCGTATACAGGTACGCAAGGAGAATCGTGTGCACAGCCAGCCAGGAATGCGGTAAGCAGTGCAACGGATATTAATCTTTTCATGGTGTTACCTCAAAATAAGCGTTTCGCTAATTAAGCAAAGACAAACGCTAAGCCATCTGCGAACTCGGCGATTATTTTACCACTTCTTAAAAAAGGACTGACATGAGGAATAATCTCAATTCATGTGGATTGTAAAAATAATGGATAAAAAGAAAGGCTGCAGGCGAGTTTAGAGGGATAGTTTAAATGAAATAAATGGCTATCTTACTAATAAATAAAGAGGAGCATCGTAGGTGAAAAAGGCGTCCGTAGACGCCTTTATTTTACAAATTAATCGTTGTGCCGACTAAAACGCCGTCTTACGACAACAAAGAAGACGGGGACGAAGAAGATAGCCAACAATGTTGCGGTCAGCATTCCTCCCATAACACCGGTACCGACCGCATTCTGCGCACCACTACCTGCACCGTGACTGATAACCAGAGGCATAACCCCCAGAATAAAGGCCAGGGATGTCATCAGGATAGGACGAAGACGCATGCGCGATGCCTCCAGCGTCGCTTCAATCAACCCCTTGCCTTCTTTATCCATCAGGTCTTTGGCAAACTCGACGATCAGGATGGCGTTCTTAGCCGAGAGGCCGATTGTGGTTAGTAAGCCAACCTGGAAATACACATCGTTATTCATCCCACGCAGTGATGCTGCTAACAATGCGCCCACAACACCGAGCGGTACAACCAGCATCACCGAGAAAGGAATAGACCAGCTTTCATACAATGCGGCAAGGCAAAGGAAGACAACGATTAGCGAGATGGCATACAGCGCAGGAGCCTGGTTACCCGACAGTCGTTCCTGATAGGACATCCCCGTCCAGTCATGACCAATACCGTTTGGCAGTTTTTCCGCCAGGCTTTCCATTAGCGCCATTGCTTCACCGGTACTTCTGCCAGGCGCTGCTTCTCCCAGCAGTTCCATAGAAGGCATACCGTTATAGCGCTCCAGGCGCGGTGAGCCGTAGATCCAGTGTGCGGAACTGAACGTGGAGAACGGAACCATTTCGCCATTGGCGCTACGGACATACAGATTATTGATGTCCTCCGGTAACATACGGAACTTGGCATCGGCTTGTACGTACACTTTTTTCACGCGTCCACGGTCAATGAAGTCATTGACGTAATAGCCGCCCAGCGCAGCTGAGATAGTTTCGTTGATATCAGACAGTGAGACACCAAGCGCTTGCGCTTTCTCCTGATCGACATCCAGCTTGAACTGTGCGGTATCCTCGAGCCCGTTTGGACGCACACGAACCAGCAGGTCAGGGTGTTTGGCAACCATGCCCAGCAGTTGGTTACGTGCCTGGGTTAGCGCAGCATGCCCCAACCCGCCCTGGTCAATCAGCTCGAAGTCGAAGCCCGTCGCGGTACCCAGTTCAACGATGGCTGGCATGTTGAAAGGGAACACCAGACCATCACGAATCTGACTAAACGCTCGGGTAGCGCGGGCGATAATTGATTCAACGTTATTTTCGTTACCGCTACGTTCTTCCCAGGGCTTGAGGCTGACGAACGCCATCCCTGAGTTTTGCCCCTGGCCGCTGAAGCTAAAGCCGTTAACCGTAAAGACGCTTTCAACGTTGGCTTTTTCATTGTTCAGGTAGTAGTGGGTGACCTGATCCAGCACCTTCTGGGTGCGTTCTTGCGTGGCGCCTGCAGGAAGTTGAATCATCGTCAGGAAGACGCCCTGATCTTCCTCTGGCAGGAAGGAGGTTGGCAGGCGCATAAACAGCACCGCCATCCCTATGACTATTATCAGGTAGACGACCAGGTAACGCCCAGTTTTACGCACAATACCGCTGACGCTATTGGTGTAATGATTGACGCTGTGATCGAATTTGGCGTTGAACCAGCCAAAGAAACCGCTTCTTTTCTCGTGATGTTCAGCTGATACCGGCTTCAGCAACGTTGCACAAAGTGCGGGAGTCAGGATCAGCGCGACCAGTACTGAAAGCGCCATGGCGGAAACGATGGTGATGGAAAACTGCCGATAGATAGCCCCGGTTGAACCGCCAAAGAAGGCCATCGGGATAAATACCGCAGACAGCACCATGGCGATACCAACCAGTGCTCCCTGTATTTGTGACATGGATTTTTCCGTCGCCTCTTTGGGCGGCAGATGATCCTCCATCATCACGCGTTCCACGTTTTCCACCACCACTATCGCATCATCGACCAATAGACCGATGGCGAGCACCATGCCGAACATCGTCAGGGTGTTTATTGAGTAGCCAAACGCAGCAAGCACGGCAAATGTGCCCAACAATACGACAGGTACGGCGATGGTCGGAATGAGCGTTGCCCGGATGTTTTGCAGGAACAAATACATGACCAGGAACACCAGCACGATCGCTTCAAACAGCGTTTTTACCACTTCATGAATGGAGATGGTTACAAATGGCGTCGTGTCGTACGGGTAGACCACCTTCATTCCCTGCGGGAAGAATGGTTGCAGTTCAACCAGCTTGGCTTTAATCGCGTTCGCGGTATCCAGCGCGTTTGCCCCGGTTGCCAGCTTGATCCCAAGGCCGGATGCAGGCTTACCGTTAATACGCGCCACGACGTTGTAGTTTTCCCCGCCTAACTCGATCCGCGCGACGTCTTTCAGGTGAACAACCGAACCATCGCTGTTCACGCGTAAAGTCACTTTGCCGAACTCTTCAGGGTCTTTCAGTCGCGTTTGCGCAATGATAGAAGCGTTAAGCTGCTGGTTAGGTAATGCAGGCGTCCCCCCTAACTGACCTGCGGCAATCTGATCGTTCTGTACCTTCAACTGATTGATCACATCAACCGGCGTGAGCTGGTATTTGTTCAATAAGTTTGCATCCAGCCAGATGCGCATGGCGTACTGTGCACCAAACAGCTGCACGTCACCCACGCCATTCAGACGGCTGATTGAGTCTTTAACGTTCGAGGCGACGTAATCGGAAATGTCATCCTGTGTGGTTTGTGGGTTGTCAGAAACAAAACCCGCAACCATCAAAAAGCTGCTGCTGGATTTCTCGACGCTGATCCCTTGCTGCTGAACTTCTTGCGGCAGTAGCGGAGTGGCGAGCTGCAGTTTATTTTGCACCTGCACTTGCGCGATATCGGGATCGGTACCGGACTGGAAAGTCAGTGTAATAGTCACACTCCCGGCCGAGTCGCTGGTTGAGGACATATACATCAGGTTATCGATACCATTCATATTCTGTTCGATAACCTGTGTGACTGTATCCTGAACCGTCTGTGCATCTGCACCAGGGTAGGTGGCAGAAATGGCGACCGCAGGAGGCGCAATGGTTGGGTACTGTGCCACGGGCAGTTGCATGATTGCCAGAGCACCCGCCATCATCAGAATGATAGCCAATACCCAGGCAAAGATAGGACGCCTGATAAAAAAGTTAGCCATGTCCGGTTACCTTATTGGGCTTTCGTGGCAGGGGTTTCGGTATCGGCGGTTGCTTTAACCTGAACGCCTGGACGTGCTTTCTGTAAGCCGCTCACGATAACTTTGTCACCCGGTTGCAGGCCTTCGCTGATGAGCCACTTGTCACCAATAGCTTGTGCGGCAACGACTGCGCGAGACTCAACCTGACTCTTGTCGTTAACGACCATTACGGTGGCATCACCGCGAGGAGTACGCGTTACCCCCTGCTGCGGAACGAGAATGGCATTCGGCTGGACGCCTTCATCAATGCGTGCGCGCACAAACATGCCCGGCAACAGCGTGTGCTGTGGGTTAGGGAACACGGCTCTGAGGGTGATTGAGCCGGTGCTTTCATCAACCGTCACATCAGAAAACTGCAAAGAGCCTTTTAGCGGGTATGACTGACCATTTTCCATCACCAGTTCGACAGTACTGCTGGCGCTGTCTTTATGCAGACTCCCTTGTTCAACGGACTGTTTGAGGCGCATAAAGTCGTTACTGGACTGTGTCACGTCGACGTAAATGGGATCGAGCTGTTGAACGGTAGCAAGCTCTGTAGCCTGGCCATTCGTGACTAATGCACCTTCGGTGACGTTAGATTTACCGATGCGTCCGCTAATTGGCGATGTCACTTTGGTGTAGGCCAGATTGATACGCGCGCTTTCGACCGCCGCTTTTGCTGCGATCACGGAGGCATCGGCCTGACGAGCATCAGCAATTGCCTGATCGTACTCTTGCTGGCTGATGTACTTGGTGCCAACCAACGGCACATAGCGTTTCACCGTTAAATGCGCGATTGCAGCCGCCGCTTCACTCTTCGCCAGTTCACCTTTGGCGCTGTCATAGTCAGCCTGATAAGTCGCGGGATCGATCTGATAAAGTGACTGCCCGGCTTCAATATCGCTTCCCTCAGTGAAATTCCGTTTAAGCACTATCCCGCTGACCTGGGGACGAACTTCTGCAATTCGGAATGCCGTTGTGCGCCCGGGTAATTCGGTCGTTACGGCTAAAGGAGCCTTTTCGACGATATGGACAGTCACCTGCGGTTCTGCGGGATGAGCTTGTGTTTCTCCCTGATCGTTACAACCGGCGAGTAATGCAGCGGAGACGATGATGAATGAGGGCAGGAGTGAAAACCTGGCATTTTTCGTCATTTCTATTCCTTAAAAAACCGAACGCTCGTTATTAACCGGGTAAAGCAGGGGGCGATAACGCGCACAAGAAAAATAATAGTTGGCTATCCTACAAATTATTAGCTTGCGATGTAAGCAATACTTATTTATGGGCACGATACACGGCACGTAAAAGCAAAAAAAGATTAATCGATAGCTGTTTCATTGTGGTGTTAATAGCAATACTATGATTCGCATAAACACAAATTGAAATAAACATTTGGTTTATGAATATATTTGTTGTTGGTATTCGTTTTGTTTATTCGTGTGCAAAGTCCGTAATAATATTTTTTAGAGCTCGTTTAAATAAATGCTAAGTGATACATTTGTTCCGTGTCGCAAATATTAGATAAGAAAGTTAATCATTCTCTACTCTACCTCAGACAGTCGGAACCATGGCCAGAAAAACGAAAGCTGATGCCCTCAAAACGCGGCAGCACCTGATAGAAACGGCGATTGTACAGTTTGCCGCACGTGGCGTAAGCAATACGACGCTAAACGACATTGCGGATGCCGCCAGCGTGACGCGTGGCGCGCTCTATTGGCATTTCGAAAATAAAACTCAACTGTTTAATGAGCTATGGTTACAACAACCACCTTTACGCGATCTTATTCAGGACAAGCTAATTGGTCGTTGGGGTGATAACCCTTTACAGCGATTGCGAGAAAAGTTTGTGGTGGGGTTACAATATATTGCAGAGAACCCTCGTCAGCAGGCATTAATGCAGATTTTATATCATAAGTGTGAATTTCATAACGATATGATATCTGAGCAGGCTATTCGCGATAAAATAGGTATCAGTCATCAAAGCATTCGTGATTCCCTGCAAAAGTGTGTAGATGACAATCTGATTGCCACCACTCTTGATTTAGATGTCATCATCATTATTCTGCACGGTAGTTTTAGCGGAATTATAAAAAACTGGTTAATGAATCCAGTGAGTTATGATCTATATGGGCAAGCTCCAGTATTA
This sequence comes from Citrobacter freundii complex sp. 2024EL-00216, assembly GCF_043945515.1. Lineage (NCBI taxonomy): Bacteria > Pseudomonadati > Pseudomonadota > Gammaproteobacteria > Enterobacterales > Enterobacteriaceae > Citrobacter > Citrobacter freundii complex sp. 2024EL-00216. Next base: position 10,869 of record NZ_JBIMRA010000006.1, read on the forward strand.
GTTGATAATGTACTAAAAATGTTAAGCCCAGACGGTAGCGTCATGCAATTAATGCAGAGTGAAAACCAGGTCGGATAGTTTTTACCGCCAGAGGCTGACGGCTGTCGAAGCATTACCTGAGGTGCTATTCGAGGTCGACGCAGTTGACCAGCTTAAGGGGATTCACTGAGTTCATATTCCGGCACTTGTCGTGCTCTGTTGTCATCAGCTCTATCCATTGGATGAGCAGCGCATCAAAAAGAAAAACGAAGACCGCAAAAACAACCAGCCACCAATACTTGCGAATCATTCCTAAACCCTGTGTATTCATGCCCAAGTGTGCAGGGAATATACACGAAATTTTTAAGCTGAAAAGCAGACTTACAATGCCTTTACTTTGTTGAAAGATCGCCACTCTTTGCCGTCAATCGACTCTTTTTAGACAGGTTTTTTGTCTTACGTTTTTTCACCTTGGCAAGCTCAATTTCTGAAAAATGAGAACCGATACTCAGTCTTCTGAGTCCCATTTTTACGTATTCAGTATTGATCTCAATCCCGACAAACTTGCGACCCAATTCCACGGCGGTAGCTCCGGTGGTGAAGCTGCCGGCAAACGGATCCAGTACCTTGTCATCTGGGTTCGAGGACGCCAGAATTATACGCTCCAGGAGGGCTTTGGGTTTCTGGGTGGGGTGGTTTTCGTATTCGTCCATCAGATAGCGTACGCGTGGGAACTCCCAGACATTGCCCGGCACTTTTTTCTGATTGTATGGCTGCGGCGGGTTTTTTCTGTAGTCTATTAGCGCGCGTTTAGCGCCAGTTTTGGCTTCAACCAGAATATCGTCACGATTAAATGTGTAGTTTTTCTGATCTTTTACCATCATCAGGATCGGTTCATACATCGAGCCAAAGTAATTTTTGGCCTGTACCCCTGAGCTATCGTATGACCACACGATACGACTCTTGATGGTAAAAAGCGGGCGGCATTTGAGGTCGATGTACGGCATGTTCTCCGTACTGTTCATGATGTACATGGTGCCGTGTGGTTTGAGGATGCGATGGCACTCGTCGATGCACTCAAACAACCACGCCAGAAAGGCCTCTTCGTCCCAGGATTCCACCATCCCGTCAAAGTCTTTCCCGATGTTATAAGGAGGGTCAGCAAAAATGAGTTCGACGCTTTCAGACGGCAGTTTTTTCAGTTCAGTTAGCGCGTCACCCAGGATTATCTTTTTAGATTCATCGCCAAAATAGACAGGTTCACATCTCGCGTTCATCGCCAAAGCCTCCCGTGTGACGTCAATAAAAAAGGCGCTTCCCCATGCCGAGTAGCGCCTTTTAAAACAAACATTTAACTGATTAGTATCAGTTCATGCCGTATTTTTTCAGTTTTTTACGCAGCGTACCACGGTTGATGCCCATCATCAGGGCAGCACGGGTCTGGTTACCGCGGGTGTATTGCATCACCATGTCCAACAGGGGCTGTTCTACTTCAGCCAGTACCAGCTCATAGAGATCATTCACATCCTGACCATTCAATTGAGCAAAATAGTTCTTCAGTGCCTGTTTAACCGAGTCACGCAGGGGCTTTTGAGTTACCTGGTCCTGAGAGTTAACGGTAGAAACGGTCAGTACGTCAGAATTTACGCGTTGTTCGAACATAGTTCTGTCAGCTCTTTATTTCTGTTTACGCAAAATTTTCGAAGTATGCCTCCAACGCCGCCAGCTGTTCGCTGGAATCTTCAATGGCGTTGAATGTGCGCCGAAACTGGTCATCCGGAGCGTGTTCCTGGAGATACCAGGATACGTGTTTACGCGCAATTCGGTACCCTTTTGCCTGACCATAAAAGTCGTGCAGTTCCCGAATATGCGCACAAAGCAAGCGCTTCACCTCTGCCAGAGGCAGCGGGGGCAGCAGCTCCCCAGTGTCCAGATAATGCTGGATTTCCCGAAAGATCCAGGGTCTTCCCTGAGCTGCACGTCCTATCATCAGGGCATCCGCCCCCGTATAGTCGAGTACAGCTCTGGCTTTATGCGGGTCAGTAATGTCGCCATTCGCGATAATCGGAATGGAAACTTTCTGCTTAACTGCCCGAATACTGTCGTACTCAGCATCTCCATTGAACAAACAGGCGCGGGTGCGTCCATGAATGGTCAGAGCCTGAATGCCACAGTCTTCAGCCAGTTGGGCAATCTCTACGCAGTTACGGTGTTCCGGAGCCCAGCCGGTGCGAATCTTGAGTGTGACAGGAACGTCCACTGCATTGACGACCTCGGTTAGTATCGATTTCACTAAATCCGGGTACTGCAAGAGGGCTGAACCTGCGAGCTTGCGATTCACTTTTTTAGCCGGACACCCCATATTGATATCAATAATCTGGGCGCCGCTTTCCACGTTAATACGTGCGGCATCGGCCATCTCAACAGGGTCGCTACCGGCAATTTGCACCGTGCGAATTCCTGGCTCATCAACGTGCACCATCCGTAAACGAGACTTGTCACTTTCCCAAACCTGCGGGTTAGAAGACATCATCTCGGATACTGTCAATCCTGCTCCCATCTCATAGCACAGCGTCCTGAATGGTCTGTCAGTGATGCCAGCCATAGGTGCTGCGATCAGGCGATTTCTGAGCTGGTATTGTCCGATGCGCATGAGTTAAGAAATGACCATACTGTGACTGCAAGGCGGCGTATATTACGCATTTTTCGCACGAGATGAAAGGCCAAACTTTGACCAATCCACTGAGGTGGATCAATGAATTGCCGTAAATGTGAACGCATGAAAATATTTAATCATATAAATCATCGCATTATAAAAATGTGTCGATTTTATATACACATATAATTTTGCGTAACTTCTCATTTTTTCTTCAGCTGCAGACGGTACTGACAAGATATTCTGCTGAATTAATCAGCAAATTACCTCGTCATTGTGTGATCGCTACCTCATTTTAGTACAGGATCTCGGTATCCCCAGAATAGCTGTCCGTAATCTTGCGTTCATTCAACGGCTGCAGCGGGCGATTGTTTGCCGTCCCAACAATGTAGTGGAATTTATCCATCTGTTCGGCAGAAAGAGCAACAGGCGTTTTCAGGACAGTCCAGGTGACGCCTTCGGTGCAGGGAGGCGTTGTTAACGAACCACGGTAGCGCCAGTAGGTTTTATTGTCGGGTAAAAGCTGGTGGATATCGACCGGCGAGAAGATGGCCATGCTGCTGTCCTCCATGGTTGGAAAGGACTCCCACAAATTTTGAATCGCCTGGTTTGGTTCGCCGATATCAAACATAACCGCCACGATAGCGATGTCTCCGGATTGATTTTTGTGGACCAGCTGCAGCTCCAGCGGATAGGTTTTACCGTTGAGGGTATGTTCGCTCGGGGCATGAAAATCAAATTGTTTTAAATAATAAAGCGTTTCATCAATTTCAATAGAATTAGATGCGTAGCTACTCATCGTTGCTTGCAACGTATGGTTAATGCTCCGAAATCTGGTTGGGCCATCGACGTACTGCATGTTCAGCGCGGGGAGACCGAGTTTACTGGTTGTGGTGGTCTGGATGTCTATGGGGGATTGGTTTATGCCTGTCTGGCACGTTGCATACGCTTTGCTGATTTCTCCCCACCGTGCGGGGCCGTTTTCTTCGGTATATCCCCATGGTACGGCCAGTGTGGTCAGTGGCATCATGCATGCTGCCAGCAAAGTTGTTGTAAAACAGTTGAAACGCATACGTTTACTCAACGAGAATCAATATAAAAAATAACAAAATCAATTGATTATTATATCGCTGAGGAAAGTGTCGGTATGCTGGTCAATTGTCTGAAAATGGCGTGGTCAGATAACCACGCCGGAAGGGATTATTTTTTCTGGCCGGTAATGCGACACCACTCTTCTTTCTCGATAACCGGATCGAGCGTAAAGAGATCGGCATAGGCTTCACAGACGCTTTCCGCCTGGCTGGCAAGAATACCAGAAAGCCCCAGCAAACCGCCCTCAACGGGCAGTACGCTGATTAACGGAGCCAGTTCACGTAATGGGCCAGCAAGGATGTTGGCGACCACCACGTCGGCTTTCATCGCCTCTGGCTGGTCTTTCGGCAGATAAAGCTCCAGACGCTCAGAAACACCATTACGCTGGGCGTTATCACGGCTGGCCTGAATCGCTTGCGGATCGATATCCACGCCAATGGCTTTCGCCGCACCCAGCTTCAGTGCCGCAATAGCAAGAATGCCGGAGCCGCAGCCAAAGTCGATAACCGTTTTACCGTTAAGATCAAGACCGTCCAGCCATTGCAGGCACAGAGAGGTAGTGGGGTGCGTGCCTGTACCAAACGCCAGACCCGGGTCCAGCATCACGTTGACAGCATTCTCATCCGGGACATCGCGCCAGCTTGGGCAAATCCACAGACGTTCACCAAAGCGCATCGGGTGGAAGTTATCCATCCATTCGCGTTCCCAGTCTTTGTCTTCGAGCTGTTCGATTTTATGCGCGAAGCCTTCACCCAGCAGCGGATGCTGTTCCAGGATAGCAACTACTTCTTTCATGTCGGTTTCTGCATCGAACAAGCCGATAACGTCGGTATCACCCCACAGGCGAGTCTCGCCCGGCAGAGGTTCAAACACCGGCGTATCATGTGTATCCTGGAAAGTAATGGAAACGGAGCCCGCTTCCATCAGCGCATCGCTCAACTCTTCAGCGTTGGCACCGGTCGTGTTCAGTTTCAGTTGGATCCATGGCATGGCAAAACTCTTTATTTATCAGTAGTCAATATGGCGGCTTGCGGGACGGCGGAACCGAAACGGTTGCCTATCAGGAAAGCCAGCAAGCTTATCAGTAACGAGGGCACGATTGGGTGGAAGCCCAGGAACTGAACGTTAAAGGTGGCGAGTAGAGCATAAAGCACGCCGCCGACAATCATCGCGCTCAATGCGCCTGACGCGTTTGCCCGCTCCCAATAGAGGCCCAGCACCAGAGGCCACAGGAAGACGGCTTCCAGCCCGCCAAACGCCAGCAGATTCAGCCAGATAATCATCTCTGGCGGTTTCCAGGCGGCCAGCAACAGTAACGCGCCCAACAGCAGGGTAATCACTGCCGACATGCGTTTCAGCCGGGTTTCGTTTTCCAGCTGTTCCGGGCGAAGGTTTAGGTACAGATCCTTAATGATCGTAGCGGAACTTTGCAGCAATTGGGCATTGATCGTCGACATGATCGCGGCCATAGGTGCGGCGAGGAAAATCCCGGCAGCGACCGGCGGCAGGACTTTGACCATCAGCGTAGGGATTACCAGATCCGGTACAGTCAGGTCAGGGATTACCGCCCGTCCCAGAGCGCCCGCCAGATGCATACCAAACATCAGAATCGCCACCACGATGGTGCCGATGATAATGCCGCGGTGTACCGCTTTACTGTCTTTATAAGAGATACAGCGTACCGCCGTATGCGGCAGGCCAATCACGCCAAAGCATACCAGCACCCAGAATGAGGTCATAAACGTGGGTGACAAAATGTCATCAGCGCCCTGCGGCGAAACCAGTTTAGGATCGATAGTCTGCAGGGTTACCACCGCATTGCTGAGGCCACCGGCAGCATGAACAACGCCGACCAGCAAAACGATAGTACCAATCAGCATCACCATGCCCTGCATGGTGTCGTTCAACACGCTGGCGCGAAAGCCGCCGAACGCCGTGTATAACGCGATGCTGACGCCAAAAATCAGCAGACCGGTTTCGTAGGGGATACCCGCTGCGGTTTCCAGCAAACGTGCGCCGCCAATAAACTGTACGGTCATTGCCCCGACAAACGCGACCAACAGGCTGAGGCTTGCCAGCCATACCAGCAGGCGGCTCTGGTAGCGTGCAAATAGCATATCGTTGAGGGTAACAGCATTATAACGGCGTGCCAGAATGGCGAATTTCTTACCAAGAATCCCCAATGAGAGCCATACGGCGGGCAACTGGATCATCGCTAGCAGCACCCATCCCAGTCCGTATTTGTAAGCGGCACCAGGACCGCCAATAAACGAGCTGGCGCTAATGTAGGTTGCCGTTAGCGTCATCGCTAACACGACGCCGCCCATGGAGCGGCTGCCGAGGAAATATTCATTCAGGAAGGTACCGGTCGATCTCTTGCGCATGGCATAAACTGAGAGACCGAAGACCACCAGAAGATAGGCGACCAGCGGAAAAATAACTTCAAGCTGCATCGTCATCCTCCAACGGAATGTCGCGATAGATAAACTTCACCATCGCCCAGCACAGCACGATAAAAACCAGCGGCGTTAGCAGGCAGGCCATTTCGAACCAGTGCGGTAAGCCGGTAAAACCCAGCGTTGAATCTGGTAAGTAAGCGGCCACTAACCATGTGACCAGATATAAAAGGGTTAGCCACAGCGCCCAGCGCGCCTCTTTATGGGCCTGAACAAAACGAGCGTCCATTTTTTGTCCCTTGTGGATAAAGAAAGCGGGGATTGTACCTTATGGCACGTGCGGGAGGGGAGAAAAACAAAAGGCCGGAATTTCCGGCCTTTTCGGTTAACGCACGCTTACTTTTCCTGAAGTCCGAGTTTTTTCTCCAGGTAGTGGATATTGGTTCCACCGTGCTGGAAGTGCTCGTCATTCATGATACGGATCTGCAGGTCAACGTTGGTTTTGATACCGTCGATGATCAGTTCCTGCAATGCGTTTTTCATACGGGCGATAGCGACGTCGCGGTTTTCGCCATAGCAGATCAGCTTACCGATCATTGAGTCATAGTACGGAGGTACGGTGTAGCCTGCGTAAATATGAGACTCCCAACGCACACCAAAGCCACCCGGTGCGTGGAAACGCGTGATTTTACCCGGGCTTGGCAGGAAGGTGTTCGGGTCTTCGGCGTTGATACGGCATTCTACCGCATGGCCTTTAACCACAACTTCGTCCTGCTTGATGGACAGCGGTTGACCCGCTGCGATGCGCAGCTGCTCTTTGATCAGATCAACGCCGGTGATCATTTCGGTTACCGGGTGTTCAACCTGAATACGGGTGTTCATCTCAATGAAGTAGAATTCGCCGTTTTCGAACAGGAACTCGAAAGTACCCGCCCCGCGATAGCCGATATCAACACACGCTTTGGCGCAACGCTCGCCGATGTAGCGACGCAGTTCCGGGGTAATGCCCGGCGCTGGTGCTTCTTCGACAACTTTCTGGTGACGACGCTGCATGGAGCAGTCACGTTCTGCCAGATAAATCGCGTTACCCTGACCGTCAGCCAGCACCTGAATTTCAATGTGGCGTGGGTTTTCCAGGTATTTCTCCATGTAGACCATGTCGTTATTGAAAGCGGCTTTTGCTTCCGCTTTGGTCATGGAGATGGATTGTGCCAGTTCGGCATCGCTGCGCACGACGCGCATACCGCGACCGCCGCCGCCGCCGGAGGCTTTGATGATAACCGGGTAGCCGATGCGTTTAGCATGAGCGCGGTTAGCGTCCATGTCATCGCCCAGCGGGCCGTCAGAGCCTGGGACTGTCGGTACGCCCGCTTTCTTCATCGCGGTGATTGCAGACACTTTGTCGCCCATCAGGCGGATGGTGTCAGCTTTCGGGCCGATGAAGATAAAGCCAGAACGCTCTACCTGCTCAGCAAAGTTGGCGTTCTCAGAGAGGAAGCCATAGCCCGGGTGAATTGCCACCGCGCCGGTGATTTCAGCGGCGCTGATGATAGCCGGGATGTTCAGATAGCTTTTTACGGACGGAGCCGGGCCGATACAGACCGTCTCATCCGCCAGCAATACGTGTTTTAAATCGCGATCCGCACTTGAATGCACAGCGACAGTCTTGATGCCCAGTTCTTTACAGGCACGAAGAATACGCAGGGCAATCTCGCCGCGGTTGGCGATAACAATTTTATCCAACATGTTCGCCTCGTTATTCGATGACGACCAGCGGCTCGTCAAATTCTACCGGTTGACCACTTTCTACCAGGATCGCTTTAACTACGCCGGATTTGTCGGCTTCGATCTGGTTCATCATTTTCATGGCTTCAACGATGCACAGGGTATCGCCCGCATTCACTTTCTGTCCGATTTCGATGAACGCTTTAGCATCCGGGCTCGGGGTGCGGTAGAACGTACCAACCATTGGGGAGCGTACGATGTGACCACTGATTTCCGCTGCTGCCGGAGCTTCCATACTTGGAGAGGCAGTTTGTGCGACAGCGTTAGACAGAGCTGGTTGCTGCATCACTGGTGCAGCATAAGCCTGTTGCATCATCGGAAAACTTGCAGCTGGCGCTGCACGGCTGATGCGTACAGATTCTTCGCCTTCAGAAATTTCCAGTTCGGAGATGCCTGATTCTTCAACCAGCTCGATCAGTTTTTTAATCTTACGAATATCCATGAGTGGGTTCCGTACTCTTTGTTTAGTGAGATTGTGACAGGCGTTTTACCGCCGTCTGTATAGCATTTTTATAACAGTGAGTGACAAGATGCCACGCATCTCAGGCGCTGCACTGGGTGCTGCTGCCATTAAGTGAGATTGCCAGACTTGTTAGTCATTGTGCGGCTATCTTCTGCCATTTTCGGGTAAAAGACAAAATATACCTTCAATATGCGATTGTCACCCTTTCAGCGCCTTAAAAACGCTACCGGGGATAGCAAAGTCGCACATTATAACTATTTCGTAGCAATTGGCAGCTAAATACTGGTCTTATCAGGGAAGATAATCAACCGTTAACATGTAAAGAAAATCGGATCGTCCGTGTTTTGCAACGCACTGCACATATCGTGAAACTACCGCCACCACTGGCGAAACTTCTTGTAACGGCACGCTAACAGCACCGCAGCGAGCGCTGCATAAATAATCGGTTGAGGGGAGATAATTTTTACCGACCACAGATAATGTATGGGTGCCAGGATCGCCACAAGATAGACGAAGTTATGCAAATACTGCCAGTTTTTACCCAGCTTTCGCTGTGCAGCCTGCGTGGACGTTAAGGTGAGGGCGAATAATATGACCCAACTGACAATGCCCAAGGTTAAATAAGGCCGCGTAATTAATTCCCGCCCTAACAACGACAGATTATTAATGCCCAGTTCCAGTAACGCGTAGCTGGTTAAATGCAGTGTTGCCCAGGCGAAACACCATAGCCCTAACAGACGACGTGTGCGTATCAATAATGGCTGTTTAGCGTAGCGCGCGAGTGGAGAGACCAGCAAGGTTGCCAGCAAGAATTTCAGAGCTGTCCTACCGGTAAAGTGCTGGATATCTTTGACCGGATCGGCGCTCAGACCGCCGTGATATATCGCCCAAAATAGCCAGATAAACGGCAAAAAACCGGCAAGATGCAGGCAAACTTTCAGCCCGGTAATGTGCTTTGCGGTCAGTCGCACTTAAAAATTCTCCTGCAAATTGAGTCCGCGATACAGTGACGCAACCTCTTCGGCATAGCCGTTAAACATCAGCGTGGGCTGACGCTGTACGTCCAGAATACCGCCAGCGCTAATAAAACGCTCTGTGGCCTGGGACCAGCGGGGATGATCGACATGCGGATTCACGTTGGCATAAAACCCGTATTCATTGGGCGCGGCCAGATTCCAGGTTGTCGGAGGGCGTTCGCGTGTGAGTTTGATACTCACGATCGACTTAATGCCTTTAAATCCATATTTCCACGGCACAATTAAGCGAATGGGCGCGCCATTTTGTGGCGGAAGGGCCTTACCATAAACCCCCACGGTAAGCAGTGTGAGTGGGTGCATCGCTTCATCCAGGCGCAACCCTTCTACATAGGGATACTTCAGCCCGCCGCCAATAAAGCGATCTTTTTGTCCTGGCATTTCTTCCGGAGCGTACAGCGTTTCGAACGCGACATACTTCGCATTGCTGGTGGGTTCTACCTGCGCCAACAGTTTATGTAACGGAAAGCCAATCCACGGCACGACCATTGACCAGGCTTCCACGCAGCGCATGCGGTAAATCCGTTGCTCCAGCGGGAAACGGGTGGTCAAGGTATCGTGATCGAGAGTGAGTGGTTTGGCGACCTCACCACTGATTTTTAATGTCCACGGATCGGTTTTCAGGCTACCCGCGTTGGCTGCCGGATCCGCTTTCTCGAGACCGAATTCATAGAAGTTGTTGTAGCCAGAAACTTTATCCGCTGGGGTTAAAGGAAGCGAATTTTGCCAGGCGGCGGGCTTGCTGAAATCAAGCGGCTTTCCCGCGGGCGCGGGCGGGCGGTCATTACCCTTAAACCAACTCAGAAGGTCAGCCTGCGCAGAGTGGGGTAAAGACAACGCGGCTGCGCTGATCCCTAATGCTTTCAGCACATGGCGACGCTGCATAAAAAAAGCCGACTCGTCAGTGACGTCGGCTTCTGTAAATGGACGTAATTTCTTCATAACAGACTCCCGGCTTACGCGTCATAACTGACAGGGGACGCGTAGTTAATATGGCAGGGAGTCTGTAGATGTGCCGCGAAATTTCGTTAATTAAGTGTAAATTTCTGCGCCAGGGTCTGTTACTTCACCTTCACCAGCGTACGGCCTTGCACCTGGTTATTGATGATGGCATCGGCGAACTTCGGCGCATCCGCCAGCGTAATTTCCGTTGCCGCCTGAGCATAGAAAGATTCCGGCAGATCCTTAACCAGACGCGCCCAGGCTTCTGCACGGCGTGTCGGCGGGGTCATCACCGAGTCCACTCCTTGCAAACGAACGTTACGCAGAATGAATGGCATCACCGTGGTTGGCAGAGCGAAACCGCCCGCCAGACCGCAGGCGGCAACGCAGCCGCCGTAGTTCATCTGCGCGAGGACTTTCGCCAGAACTTTGTCGCCAACGGTATCCACCGCGCCAGCCCACAGCTGTTTTTCCAGCGGGCGAGATTCAGCAAATTCATCGCGGCCAAGAACACGATTAGCGCCTAGGCTTTTCAGGTAGTCGTGGGTGCTTTCACGACCCGAAACCGCCGCAACCTGATAACCCAGCTTATGCAGTAACGCAACGGCTGTGCTGCCCACGCCTCCGCTGGCACCAGTGACGACGATCTCACCGTCTTGCGGACGAATTCCTGCATCTTCAAGCGCCATGACGCAAAGCATGGCGGTAAAGCCAGCGGTACCGATGACCATGGCTTTACGTCCATCCAGCCCTTTTGGCAGCGCAACCAGCCAGTCGCCTTTCACGCGTGCGCGTTCTGCCAGTCCACCCCAATGATTTTCACCTACGCCCCAACCGGTCAGTAAAACCTCCTGACCCGCATGAAAACGGGGATCTTCGCTTGCACGCACGGTACCAGCGAAATCGATACCAGGAATCATCGGAAAATTACGAATGATTTTTCCCTTGCCGGTGATAGCCAGGGCGTCTTTATAGTTCAGGCTTGACCAGTGGACATCCACCGTTACATCGCCTTCCGGTAGCTGATTTTCGTCGAGGGGTTGAACGGATGCGAGGGTTTTTCCGTCCTGCTGTTCTAAGATCAAAGCCTGCATAACCTGTCCTCAATTCGTATAGTGGATTGGAAAATTAATAATGAAGACTATACTCGCTAATCAAAACATGATGCCGATTCTGCGCAATAAATTGCCAGATATACCTGATTTGGTAGTATGCCCTCACAGTTTGTATAAATTGGCGGATTTTGCGGTCAGTTTTGCATTTTAGAGTCGATTTATCACTTTCAGGCCTGTTTCATAACTGTCGGAGTTAACACAAGGATGCGATTAACGACGAAATTTTCAGCTTTTGTCACGCTGCTTACTGGGTTAACGATCTTCGTGACTCTGATCGGCTGTTCGCTGAGTTTCTACAACGCTATTCAATATAAGTTCACCACGCGCGTTCATGCGGTCGCGACGGCGATTGATACGCATCTGGTCTCCAGAGATGTCGTTGCGTTAACCCCGCAAATCGATGAACTGATGGTTTCTGTTGATATCGTGCGCATCGAACTGTTGCAGGGCGGAAATGTGGTGTATGACCACTCACGGACCAGCAGCTACCGACCGGCAGGGACAAACAATCTCTACCGCGAGATTACCGTACCGTTGGTCAAGCATCCGGGTATGTCATTGCGTCTGGTTTATCAGGATCCGATGGGTAACTATTTCCATTCGCTACTGACCACCGCACCGCTCACGATAGCCATTGCTTTCATTATTCTGATGCTCTTTTTGTCTGTGCGCTGGCTTCAGCGTCAGCTTTCGGGTCAGGAGCTGCTGGAGATCCGTTCTACGCGTATTCTGAACGGCGAACGTGGACCGAACGTGCGGGGAACGGTCTATGAATGGCCTGCGCGTACCAGCAGTGCGCTCGATATGCTGCTGACTGAAATTCAAAATGCCCGCGAGCAACGCAGCCGCCTGGATACGCTGATTCGTTCCTATGTCGCGCAGGATACAAAAACCGGGCTAAGCAACCGCTTGTTCTTTGATAACCAACTGGCCACGCTGCTGGAAGATCAGGAAAAAGTAGGCTCGCATGGCGTTGTGATGATGGTGCGCCTGCCGGACTTTACGCTGCTGCGTGATAGCTGGGGAATCACCCTCGCGGAAGAACAAATCTCGACGCTGATCAATTTGTTGTCGACTTTTATGACGCGCTATCCGGGCGCGTTGCTGGCGCGCTACCACCGTAGCGATTTTGCTATCCTGCTGCCGCACCGTACGCTGAAAGAGGCGGAAAGTATCGCCGGGCAATTATTAAAAGCGGTAGATGCACTTCCGGCTAATAAAATGATCGATCGTGCCGATATGGTTCATATTGGCATTTGCGTTTGCCGCAGCGGTCAGTCGCCGGAGCAAGTGATGGATCATGCTGAAGCCGCCACCCGGAATTCGGTATTGCAGGGAGGAAATAGCTGGTCGGTCTATGATGACTCGCTGCCGGAAAAAGGTCGGGGCAATGTACGCTGGCGAACGCTGATCGAACAGATGCTCAGCCGGGGCGGGCCAAGAATTTATCAAAAGCCTGCGGTAACGCGCGAAGGCCGGGTGCACCATCGGGAGTTGATGTGCCGTATTTTTGATGGCAACGAAGAGGTCATTTCGGCGGAATATATGCCGATGGTCCTGCAATTTGGCCTGGCTGAAGAGTATGACCGTTTGCAGATAAGCCGTCTGATCCTGCTTTTGGGCTACTGGCCGCAGGAAAATCTGGCGATGCAGACAACGGTTGAATCGCTTATTCGTCCACGTTTTCAGCGCTGGCTGCGTGATACGCTGATGCAGTGCGAAAAATCATTACGCAAACGCATAATTATTGAACTTGCTGAGGCAGATGTCTGTCAACATATCAGCCGGTTACAGCCTGTCATCAGATTGATGAATGCGCTGGGCGTGCGTATTGCCGTGACGCAGGCGGGGTTAACGCTGGTGAGCACCAGTTGGATCAAAGAGCTTAACGTTGAGTTATTGAAGCTTCATCCAAGTCTGGTGAGGAACATTGATAAGCGAACGGAAAATCAGCTTCTGGTTCAAAGCCTGGTGGAGGCCTGTTCGGAAACACCCACGCAGGTTTACGCCACGGGCGTACGTTCGCGTAGTGAGTGGCATACGCTGACAGAACGCGGAGTTGCGGGTGGGCAAGGGGATTTTTTTGCCGCATCACAACCACTTGACACTAACGTGAAAAAATATTCGCAAAGATACTCGGTTTAACCTGCCGTTTAATTTGTTTTCACGTAGAATAACGCGCGCTGTGCCTTCTGGGGGTGTGCTTGCCTGCTCGCCAGGTTGTAACAGCAAACATGCAGGTGAATGACCTTTGACAGGTTGCAAACAAAAGCGAGGAGTGCTGCTGATTTATTCAGCCCTGATGGACTCAGGCCGGTTTTGTAACAAAGGAAACGAACTGCACTAATTTTCACCGTAGCAGATGATTTTTGCGCCTTGTCGCTGCTGCGTGTGGTTGGTAAAGTAAGCGGATTTTGTTTTCCGCCCCAGCTTTCAGGATTATCCCTTAGTATGTTGAAAAAATTTCGTGGCATGTTTTCCAATGACCTGTCCATTGACCTGGGTACCGCGAATACCCTTATTTATGTAAAAGGACAAGGCATCGTATTGAATGAGCCTTCTGTTGTGGCCATTCGTCAGGATCGTGCCGGTTCGCCGAAAAGCGTGGCTGCAGTAGGTCATGATGCGAAGCAGATGCTGGGTCGTACGCCGGGCAATATCGCTGCAATTCGCCCAATGAAAGACGGCGTTATCGCTGACTTCTTCGTGACTGAAAAAATGCTCCAGCACTTTATTAAGCAAGTGCACAGCAATAGCTTCATGCGCCCAAGCCCGCGCGTACTGGTGTGTGTACCGGTTGGAGCAACTCAGGTTGAACGCCGTGCGATCCGTGAATCCGCTCAGGGCGCAGGTGCTCGTGAAGTCTTCCTGATCGAAGAGCCGATGGCGGCCGCGATCGGTGCGGGTCTGCCAGTTTCTGAAGCAACCGGTTCAATGGTTGTGGATATCGGTGGTGGTACCACTGAAGTTGCCGTTATCTCCCTGAACGGCGTGGTTTACTCCTCTTCTGTCCGTATTGGCGGCGACCGCTTCGATGAAGCCATCATTAATTATGTTCGTCGTAACTACGGTTCTCTGATCGGTGAAGCGACCGCAGAACGTATTAAACACGAGATCGGTTCCGCTTATCCGGGCGACGAAGTGCGCGAAATCGAAGTTCGCGGTCGTAACCTGGCTGAAGGCGTTCCGCGCGGCTTTACCCTGAACTCTAACGAGATTCTGGAAGCTCTGCAGGAACCACTGACCGGTATCGTGAGCGCAGTAATGGTTGCACTGGAACAGTGCCCGCCGGAACTGGCGTCTGATATCTCCGAACGCGGTATGGTGCTGACCGGTGGCGGTGCGCTGCTGCGTAACCTTGACCGTCTGTTAATGGAAGAAACCGGTATTCCAGTTGTTGTTGCTGAAGACCCGCTGACCTGCGTGGCGCGCGGCGGCGGCAAGGCGCTGGAAATGATCGACATGCACGGCGGCGACCTGTTCAGCGAAGAGTAATCGGATGCAGGTTGGGTAGCCCCCGCGGGTTGCCCTTCCGCTCTGATACGAGAATACGCATAGACTATGAAGCCAATTTTTAGCCGTGGCCCGTCGCTACAGATTCGCCTTATTCTGGCGGTGCTGGTGGCGCTCGGCGTTATTATTGCCGACAGCCGCCTGGGTACGTTTAGTCAAATCCGAACGTACATGGATACCGCCGTCAGTCCTTTCTACTTTATCTCAAATGGTCCTCGTGAATTACTCGACGGCGTGTCGCAAACGCTGGCTTCGCGTGACCAACTCGAACTTGAAAACCGGGCGTTGCGTCAGGAACTGCTGCTGAAAAACAGCGAACTGCTGATGCTGGGGCAATACAAACAGGAGAACGCGCGTTTGCGTGAGCTGCTGGGATCGCCATTGCGTCAGGACGAACAAAAGATGGTGACGCAGGTCATCTCAACGGTTAATGACCCTTACAGCGATCAGGTTGTGATCGACAAAGGGAGCGTTAACGGCGTCTACGAAGGCCAGCCGGTTATTAGCGACAAAGGCGTAGTAGGTCAGGTCGTGGCGGTGGCTAAATTGACCAGCCGCGTGCTACTGATTTGCGATGCGACGCATGCGCTGCCCATTCAGGTACTGCGTAACGATATCCGCGTGATCGCTGCGGGTAACGGCTGCACCGACGATCTTCAGCTCGAACACCTGCCGGCTAACACCGACATTCGCGTTGGCGATGTGCTGGTCACCTCGGGTCTGGGTGGACGTTTCCCTGAAGGTTATCCGGTTGCTGTTGTTTCTTCCGTTAAGCTGGACACTCAGCGCGCTTATACCGTGATTCAGGCTCGCCCGACTGCGGGTCTGCAGCGTCTGCGCTATCTGCTGCTGTTGTGGGGTGCCGATCGTAATGGCGCAAACCCGATGACGCCGGAAGAAGTACACCGCGTTGCTAATGAACGACTGATGCAAATGATGCCGCAAGTTCTGCCTGCACCAGATACCATGGGACCGCCTGCGCCAATACCAGCACCTGCAACAGGCGTGGCTCCAGCGCCCGCAGATACCACGCCGCCACAACCTGCTCCGCGTAAGCCGGGAGGACAGTAAGTGGCAAGCTATCGTAGCCAGGGACGTTGGGTGATTTGGCTCTCGTTCCTTATTGCACTGTTGCTGCAAGTCATGCCCTGGCCGGATGACATTCTGGTTTTCCGGCCAAACTGGGTGCTGCTCATCTTGTTGTATTGGATCCTGGCACTGCCGCATCGCGTAAATGTGGGCACGGGATTTGTGGTGGGTGCCATACTGGATCTCATCAGCGGCTCCACGCTTGGCGTGCGCGCATTGTCGATGAGTATCATTGCTTATCTGGTCGCGTTGAAATTCCAGCTATTCCGAAACCTCGCGCTCTGGCAACAGGCGCTGGTGGTCATGTTGTTATCACTGGTCGTGGATATTATTGTTTTCTGGGCCGAGTTTTTAGTGATCAACGTCTCTTTCAGACCTGAAGTGTTCTGGAGTAGTGTAGTGAATGGTGTGCTTTGGCCATGGCTATTCTTACTGATGCGTAAAGTCCGTCAGCAGTTTGCGGTGCAATAAGGTTGATATGAATACTCTGTATCTTGCTTCAGGTTCTCCACGTCGTCAGGAGTTGCTCGCTCAGCTTGGTGTTACGTTTGAACGACTGGTCCCTGGGATTGAAGAACAGCGTCACCCGCAGGAAAGCGCGCAGCAGTACGTTTCCCGTCTGGCGCGCGAAAAAGCGCAGGCTGGCGTAGTGCTGGCACAGCGCGATTTGCCGGTATTGGGTGCGGATACCATCGTTATCCTTAATGGCGAAGTGTTGGAAAAACCGCACGACGCCGACCATGCCGCAGCAATGCTGCGCAAACTGTCGGGCAAAACGCATCAAGTTATGACGGCCGTGGCACTGGCCGATCGCCAGCACAGTCTGGACTGCCTGGTTGTGACGGAAGTGACGTTCAGAGCACTAACCGATGAGGACATCGCGGGCTATGTTGCCAGCGGTGAACCAATGGATAAAGCAGGTGCATACGGTATTCAAGGGTTGGGTGGCTGTTTTGTCAGGAAGATAAATGGCAGCTATCACGCCGTAGTCGGCTTACCGCTGGTAGAAACGTATGAGTTGCTGACCAATTTTAACGCACTGCGTGAGAAAAGGGATAAACATGACGGCTGAATTGTTGGTAAACGTAACGCCATCGGAAACTCGGGTGGCTTACATCGATGGTGGTATTCTGCAGGAAATTCATATTGAACGTGAGGCGCGACGCGGAATCGTAGGCAATATCTACAAAGGTCGTGTAAGTCGTGTACTTCCGGGTATGCAGGCGGCTTTTGTAGATATTGGACTGGATAAAGCCGCATTTCTTCACGCTTCTGACATCATGCCGCACACCGAATGCGTGGCGGGTGAAGAACAAAAACAGTTCACCGTACGCGACATTTCTGAACTGGTGCGCCAGGGTCAGGATCTGATGGTGCAGGTGGTAAAAGATCCGTTGGGAACTAAAGGCGCACGCCTGACGACGGACATCACGCTACCTTCCCGTTATCTCGTCTTTATGCCGGGTGCTTCGCACGTTGGCGTATCCCAACGTATCGAAAGCGAAACCGAACGCGAACGCCTGAAAAAAGTGGTGGCGGATTACTGCGATGAGCAGGGCGGCTTCATCATTCGTACGGCGGCGGAAGGCGTATGCGAAGAGGATCTGGCCTCGGATGCTGCCTACCTGAAGCGCGTCTGGACGAAAGTCATGGAGCGTAAAAAGCGCCCGCAAACGCGCTACCAGATGTACGGTGAGTTGGCACTGGCACAGCGCGTGTTGCGTGACTTTGCCGATGCGCAGCTTGACCGCATCCGCGTCGACTCCCGTCTGACCTATGAGGCGTTACTGGAATTTACGGCGGAATATATCCCCGAGATGACCAGCAAGCTGGAACATTACAGCGGGCGACAGCCTATTTTTGATCTCTTTGACGTTGAGAATGAAATCCAGCGCGCGCTGGAACGCAAAGTTGAGCTGAAGTCCGGCGGTTATCTGATCATCGATCAAACCGAAGCGATGACCACCGTGGATATCAACACCGGAGCGTTTGTTGGGCATCGTAATCTCGACGACACTATCTTTAATACTAATATTGAAGCAACGCAGGCCATTGCTCGTCAGCTGCGTCTGCGTAACCTCGGCGGCATTATCATTATCGATTTTATCGACATGAATAATGAAGATCACCGTCGCCGGGTGCTGCACTCCCTGGAGCAGGCTCTGAGCAAGGATCGCGTAAAAACCAGCATTAACGGTTTTTCACAGCTGGGCCTGGTGGAGATGACGCGCAAACGCACACGTGAAAGCGTGGAACATGTACTGTGCAACGAGTGTCCGACCTGCCATGGGCGTGGTACGGTGAAAACGGTGGAAACCGTATGCTATGAAATCATGCGCGAAATCGTGCGCGTACACCATGCATATGACTCCGATCGTTTCCTGGTTTATGCCTCTCCGGCAGTGGCTGAAACCCTGAAAGGTGAAGAGTCACATGCGCTGGCGGAAGTTGAGATCTTTGTCGGCAAACAGGTCAAAGTACAAATCGAACCGCTGTATAACCAGGAGCAGTTCGACGTCGTCATGATGTAAATCGTGTAGTGGCACCCGCGCATGTAGGCCGGATAAGGCGCAAGCGCCGTTATCCGGCAATATTCACTCAAGGGGTGTGAGTCATATTTTTTGGTAGACAAGGAGAGGCGCGTGAGGCGATTGCCGGGGATTTTACTGCTCACTGGAGCCGCATTCGTTGTCATCGCAGCGCTGCTGGTCAGTGGACTGCGCCTTGCGTTACCTCATCTTGATAGCTGGCGTCCGGCCATTCTTGGCAAGATTGAATCCGCCACAGGTCTACCTGTTTCCGCCAGCCAGCTTTCTGCCAGCTGGCAAAATTTCGGTCCTACGCTTGAAGCGCGTAATATCCATGCGCAGCTGAAAGATGGGGGAGAATTTTCGGTAAAACGCGTCACGCTGGCGCTGGATGTCTGGCAAAGTTTGCTGCACATGCGCTGGCAGTTTCGCGATCTCACCTTCTGGCAACTGCAGTTGCGCACCAATACTCCTATCCAGCGCAGCGAAGGCGGAGATGGGATTGAAACCGGCCATCTCAGCGATCTCTTCCTGCGTCAGTTTGATCATTTCGATCTACGCGACAGCCATATCAGCTTTATAACCCTCTCAGGTCAACGTGCTGAACTGGCGATCCCACAGCTTACCTGGTTGAATGGTAAAAATCGGCATCGCGCCGAGGGTCAGGTCAGTCTCTCCAGCCTGACCGGACAGCACGGCATTATGCAGGTGCGTATGGATCTGCGTGATGACGAAGGGCTGTTGAATAACGGTCGAGTCTGGCTGCAGGCAGACGACATCGACGTCAAACCGTGGCTGGGCAAATGGATGCAGGATAATGTCGCGCTACAAACCGCGCGTTTTAGCCTGGAAGCATGGATGACGATCAGCAAAGGCGTCGTTTCTGGTGGCGATGTCTGGCTGAAAAAAGGCGGGGCAAGTTGGCTGGGTGAAAATCGTACGCACACGCTCTCCGTCGATAATCTGACGGCGCACATCAGCCGTGAAGAGCCGGGCTGGCAATTCTCTATTCCCGATACGCGTATCACCATGGATGATAAGCCCTGGCCGAGCGGGGCATTAACGCTGGCCTGGATCCCTGAGCAGGAAGTCGGTGGCGAGAATAACAAACGCAGTGATGAGCTACGCATTCGCGCCAGTAATCTGGAATTGGCCGGGTTAGAAGGACTGCGTCCGATGGCGTCCAGGTTATCGCCTGCGCTGGGTGATATCTGGCGGGCCACGCAACCCAGCGGCAAAATAGATGTGCTTGCGCTGGATATCCCGTTACAGGCGACAGAAAAAACCCGCTTCCTGTCCTCGTGGACCGATTTGGCCTGGAAACAGTGGAAGCTGCTGCCGGGGGCAGAACATTTCTCCGGTACGCTTGCGGGCAGCGTTGAAAATGGGGCGCTTACCGCCTCCATGAAACAAGCAAAAATGCCGTATGAAACCGTCTTCCGCGCGCCGCTGGAAATAGAGAACGGCGTGGCGACGCTAAGCTGGCTGAAGAATGATAAAGGCTTCCAGTTAGACGGGCGCAACATTGATGTTAAAGCGAAAGCGGTACATGCGCGCGGTGGTTTTCGCTATCTGCAACCGGCTGATGATGAGCCATGGTTGGGCATTCTGGCCGGTATCAGCACCGACGATGGCTCCCAGGCCTGGCGCTATTTCCCGGAAAACCTGATGGGTAAGGATCTGGTTGACTACCTCAGCGGCGCTATTCAGGGCGGCGAAGCGGATAACGCCACGCTGGTGTATGGCGGTAACCCGAATCTGTTCCCGTATCTGCACAATGAAGGGCAGTTTCAGGTCCTGGTGCCGCTACGCAATGCGAAATTTGCTTTCCAGCCCGACTGGCCTGCGCTAACCGATCTTAATATCGAACTAAACTTCATTAACGATGGCCTGTGGATGAAGACGGATAGCGTCAATCTAGGCGGCGTGAAGGCCAGTAACCTGACGGCTAATATTCCCGACTATGCAAAAGAAAAGCTGCTGATTGATGCCGATATCAACGGGCCAGGCAAGGCGGTTGGACCTTATTTTGATGAGACTCCGTTGAAGGATTCTCTCGGCGCCACGCTGGAACAGTTGCAAATTGACGGTGATGTGAATGCTCGCTTACATCTTGATATTCCGCTAGACGGCTCGCTGGTTACCGCCAAAGGCGACGTCAACCTGCGTAATAACAGCTTGTTTATTAAACCACTCGACAGCACGCTGAAGAATTTGAATGGTAAATTCAGCTTTATCAACGGCGATCTGAAGAGCGAGCCGATGACGGCGAACTGGTTTAATCAGCCGCTGAACGTCGACTTCTCCACCACCGAAGGGGCGAAAGCCTATCAGGTAGCCGTGAACTTGCAAGGCGACTGGCAGCCAACCCGCATGGGGATTTTACCGGCGCAGGTCAACGATGCCTTAAGCGGTAGCATGGCGTGGAATGGCAAGGTGGGTATCGATCTTCCGTATCATGCCGGGCCGACCTACGACATTGAGCTAAAGGGTGACCTGAAGAATGTAAGTAGTCACTTACCTGCTCCGCTGAATAAAGCGCCCGGTGAAGCGTTGCCGGTGAATGTTAAGGCCAACGGTAATCTGCGCAGCTTTGAACTGACCGGCAATGCTGGCAGTAAGAACCACTTTAACAGCCGCTGGTTGCTGAATCAGAAACTGACGCTTGACCGCGCTATCTGGACGTCGGAAAGCCGTACTGTGCCCGCGTTACCCGATCAGCAAGGCATTGAGCTTAATCTTCCCCCTATGGATGGCGCGCAATGGCTGGCGTTGTTCCAAAAAGGCGCAGCGGATAACGTTGGCACTAATGCCAACTTCCCACAACGCATCACCGTGCGTACGCCATCATTATCCCTGGGCGGTCAGCAGTGGAATAATTTGAGTATTGTGTCTGAGCCTGCGAGCAATGGCTCCATCGTGCAGGCGCAGGGTCGTGAAATTAATGCCACGCTGGCGATGCGCAATAATGCGCCATGGCTGGCCAATATTAAGTATCTTTATTACAACCCCAGCGCGGCGAAAGCGTCACCGGGCAACACATCAGCCTCGCCGTTTTCCGCCGTGGACAACTTCAGCTTCCGCGGCTGGCCTGACCTTCAGTTACGCTGTGCCGAGTGCTGGATGTGGGGACAGAAATATGGGCGCATTGATGCCGATGTAGCAATTAAAGGCGACACGCTAACGTTGAGCAACGGTCTGTTGGATACGGGCTTTGCCAGACTGACCACCGATGGCGTGTGGGTGAATGCGCCGGGCAAAGAGCGAACGTCACTGAAGGGTAAACTGAGCGGTAATAAAATTGACTCTGCGGCCAGTTTCTTTGGCGTATCGACCCCGATTCGTAATTCTTCGTTCAACGTGGAGTATGACCTGCACTGGCGTAACCCGCCGTGGGATCCGGACGAAGCATCGCTGAATGGGATTTTGCGTACCCGGTTGGGCAAAGGTGAGCTTACCGAACTCAGTACCGGGCATGCGGGGCAACTGTTGCGACTGCTGAGCTTTGATGCGTTGCTACGTAAACTACGTTTTGATTTTAGCGATACCTTCAGTGAAGGTTTCTATTTCGACTCGATTCGCAGCACGGCGTGGATTAAAGATGGTGTGATGCATACCGACGACACGCTGGTGGATGGTCTGGAGGCAGACATTGCGATGAAAGGCTCAGTGAACCTGGTCCGTCGGGAGCTGGATATGGAAGCCATTGTCGCGCCTGAAATTTCTGCCACCGTAGGGGTTGCCGCTGCGTTTGCTGTCAACCCGATTGTCGGCGCGGCGGTATTTGCTGCCAGTAAGGTTCTGGGGCCATTATGGAGCAAAGTTTCGATTCTGCGCTATCGCATCACCGGTCCGGTCGATAAACCGCAGATTAACGAAGTTCTGCGTCAGCCGCGCAAAGAAAGCCAGCAATGATTTGACGGGGGCAAGTAATTGCCCCAATCTCAGTACATAGTATTGCCGGATGGAGCAGCGCTTATCCGGCCTACAGTAGCCTAACAACGTAGGCCGGATAAGGCGTTTTTGCCGCCATCCGGCAGAATTAAATGAGTAACCAAAACGATGAGTCTGAACCTGGTAAGTGAACAATTGCTAGCGGCGAATGGCCTGAAACATCAGGATCTGTTTGCCATTCTGGGCCAACTGGCCGAACGCCGTCTTGACTACGGCGATCTCTATTTTCAGTCGAGCTATCACGAATCCTGGGTTTTAGAAGACCGCATCATTAAAGACGGCTCTTACAATATCGATCAGGGTGTTGGCGTGCGCGCCATCAGCGGCGAAAAAACAGGGTTTGCCTATGCAGACCAGATCAGCCTGCTGGCGCTGGAGCAAAGTGCTCATGCTGCCCGTACTATCGTGCGTGACAGCGGTGACGGCAAAGTAAAAACGCTGGGAGCGGTTGAGCATCAGGCGCTTTACACTTCGGTTGATCCGTTACAGAGCATGAGTCGCGAAGAGAAACTGGATATTCTGCGTCGCGTTGATAGCGTGGCCCGTGCCGCCGACAAACGCGTCCAGGAAGTAACCGCCAGCCTGACCGGTGTTTATGAACTGATCCTGGTAGCAGCGACCGACGGTACGTTGGCCGCTGACGTTCGCCCGCTGGTACGCCTGTCCGTAAGCGTCCAGGTCGAAGAGGACGGTAAGCGCGAGCGCGGTGCCAGCGGTGGTGGCGGTCGTTTTGGCTATGACTATTTCCTTGGCGACCTTGATGGTGAAGTCCGTGCTGACGCGTGGGCGAAAGAAGCCGTACGCATGGCGTTAGTTAATTTGTCCGCGGTAGCAGCGCCTGCTGGTACGCTGCCGGTAGTACTCGGCGCTGGCTGGCCTGGCGTTCTGCTGCATGAAGCGGTCGGTCATGGTCTGGAAGGTGACTTTAACCGCCGTGGTACCTCGGTATTCAGCGGTCACATGGGTGAGCTGGTGGCGTCGGAACTGTGTACCGTTGTGGATGATGGCACAATGGCGGACCGTCGTGGCTCTGTGGCTATTGATGATGAAGGCACACCGGGTCAGTACAACGTGCTGATCGAAAACGGTATTCTGAAAGGCTACATGCAGGACAAACTGAACGCGCGCCTGATGGGCGTCGCGCCAACGGGTAACGGTCGCCGTGAATCTTACGCGCACCTGCCGATGCCACGCATGACCAACACCTACATGCTGCCGGGGAAATCCACGCCGCAGGAAATCATCGAATCCGTTGAATACGGCATTTATGCGCCTAACTTCGGCGGCGGCCAGGTGGATATCACCTCCGGGAAATTCGTGTTCTCGACGTCTGAAGCGTATCTGATTGAAAACGGTAAAGTAACCAAACCGGTGAAAGGCGCGACGCTGATTGGGTCTGGTATCGAAGCGATGCAGCAGATTTCAATGGTAGGTAACGACCTGAAGCTGGATAACGGGGTTGGTGTGTGCGGTAAAGAAGGGCAGAGCCTGCCGGTGGGCGTGGGCCAGCCGACGCTGAAGGTGGATAACCTGACGGTGGGTGGTACTGCATAACATCATGATGTATGCCCGATAAGCACCAGCGCTATCGGGCATCTTTCCGGACGCGGCGTCAACGCCTTATCCGGCCAATACTCTTTTTATTTCTCTTTTCCCCGGCCGTACATCCCCTGAAAAAGCTGCGCTACATCGACAAAATACTCCGTCAGATAGTTAATCACCACCTGGACCTTGAGCGGCAGTTTGTCTTTTTCGGTATATAGCGCATAGACCGGACGCGGATCCGACTGGTAGCGGGGAAGGAGGATCTCCACTTCGCCACGATTGATCTCATTGATCACCCACATCAGCGGCACATAGGCAATGCCCGCACCCGCAGCCAGCCAGCGCACCAATGTCATCGGATCGTTAGTCACAAAACGACCCTCTGGGATCAGGCGGGTGGAAATTCCTTCCGGAGCGATAAGCTCGAATTCATTATCCGGGCGCACGCTGTATTCCAGCCACGAGTGGTTGCTGAGATCGGCGGGTTTCTCCGGGGCACCAAACTGTGCGAGATAGCTTTTAGCCGCGCAGACTACCATCGGCATGGCACCCAGGCGACGCGAGAACAGACTGGAGTCCTGCAACGCACCGACGCGGATAACCACGTCCAGACCATCGGCAATTAAATCCGGGGCCGGGATGCCTGTTACCAGATTTACCGTCAGACCGGGGTATTCCTTCAGCATTGTCGCGGTCAATCCGGCGAGGACATTTTGTGCCATGGTTGAAGAACAACCAATGCGCAGCGTGCCGATGGGCGTGTTGTTAAAGGCATAAAGCTGCTCGTGAACATCCTGCGCTTCGTGCAGCATTCTCCGGCAGCCCTGGTAGTAAATTTTACCGGCTTCGGTCAGCCCAATGCTGCGTGTACTGCGGTTTAGCAGCTTAACCTGTAGCTCATCTTCCAGTTTGGAGACCGTCTGGCTTATCGATGAAACGCTCATTTGTAGCTGTCTTGCGGCGGCGGTGAAGGAGCCCAGTTCGACGACTTTGGCGAACACCGACATACGTTTTAATCGTTCCATTGTTCACTCTGGCTTAAAAGTGATTTAGATCACATAATATAGATAACAGCATAACAGTTACGTTAATATATTATTATTCAAATAACAGCTATGTCGCTCTCGCCTGGCTCATCCTTGCCCTTCTCTGCGGTGACATACGCTAGAAAATCTATCACCTGCACTCTCTTAAGTTACCAAGGTCAACATGAGTCTGTTTCCCGTTATCGTGGTGTTTGGTTTGTCCTTCCCACCGATTTTTTTCGAATTACTTTTGTCACTGGCGATTTTCTGGCTGGTGCGCCGGATGCTGGTTCCAACCGGCATCTATGATTTTGTCTGGCATCCGGCTCTGTTTAACACCGCGCTGTATTGCTGCCTGTTCTATTTAATAACGCGCCTGTTCGTTTGAGGTTGAAGTGAAAACACTAACAAAAAAACTCTCCCGTACGGCCACGACTCTCGTACTGGTCATTCTGGCCTTCATCGCTATTTTTCGCGCATGGGTGTATTACACCGAGTCGCCATGGACACGTGATGCGCGTTTCAGCGCGGAAGTTGTCGCTATTGCGCCGGATGTTGCGGGTCTTATTTCCAACGTTAACGTCCATGATAACCAACTGGTGAAAAAGGATCAGATTCTGTTCACCATCGATCAGCCACGCTACAAAAAAGCCCTTGAGCAGGCCGAAGCTGATGTTTCTTATTATCAGGTTCTGGCCCAGGAAAAACGCCAGGAGGCTGGTCGTCGTAACCGCCTGGGCGTGCAGGCCATGTCTCGTGAAGAGATTGACCAGTCAAACAACGTCCTGCAAACCGTATTACACCAGCTTGCGAAAGCACAAGCGACCCGCGACCTGGCAAAATTAGATCTGGAACGTACCGTCATTCGCGCACCAGCAGACGGTTGGGTCACTAACCTGAACGTCTATAGCGGCGAATTTATTACGCGTGGTTCCACAGCGGTGGCGCTGGTCAAGCAGCATTCTTTCTATGTGCTGGCCTATATGGAGGAAACCAAACTGGAAGGTGTTCGCCCTGGATATCGAGCTGAGATCACCCCGCTTGGCAGTAATAATGTCTTAAAAGGCACCGTTGATAGCGTGGCGGCGGGGGTAACAAATGCCAGCAGTACGCAGGATGCAAAAGGTATGGCGACCATTGATTCAAATCTGGAATGGGTGCGCCTGGCGCAGCGTGTACCGGTGCGAATCCGCCTTGATGAACAGCAGGGAACTCTGTGGCCTGCCGGGACAACGGCTACCGTTGTCATTACCGGTAAACAGGACCGTGATGCCAGCCAGGAGTCCTTCTTCCGTAAAATGGCGCACCGCCTGCGCGAGTTTGGTTAATCGCGATGGGTATTTTCTCCATTGCCAATCAGCATATCCGCTTTGCGGTAAAACTGGCGTGCGCGATTGTACTGGCGCTGTTCGTTGGTTTTCACTTCCAACTTGAGACTCCGCGTTGGGCGGTGCTGACTGCAGCCATTGTGGCGGCAGGCCCGGCCTTTGCTGCCGGTGGGGAACCCTATTCAGGGGCTATTCGCTATCGCGGCATGCTGCGTATTGTCGGGACATTTATCGGTTGTATTGCCGGACTGATCATTATCATCAGTATGATCCGCGCTCCGTTATTGATGATCCTGGTGTGCTGTATCTGGGCCGGATTTTGTACCTGGATCTCGTCACTGGTGAAGATCGAGAACTCCTATGCCTGGGGGCTTTCGGGCTATACGGCGCTGATCATCGTCATTACCATTCAGGCTGAACCGTTGCTGACGCCACAATTTGCGCTCGAACGTTGCAGTGAAATTGTAATGGGGATTGTCTGCGCCATTGTGGCCGATCTGCTTTTCTCTCCCCGTTCGATAAAACAAGAGATTGATGTTGAGCTGGACAGCCTGCTGGTGGCGCAATATCAACTGATGCAGTTGTGCATTAAGCACGGCGACAGCGAGGTTGTGGATAAAGCCTGGGGCGATTTAGTCCGTCGTACGGCAGCGCTGGAAGGTATGCGCAGTAACCTGAATATGGAGTCTTCACGCTGGGGGCGTGCTAACCGCAGGCTTAAGGCATTGAACACGCTGTCGCTCACGCTTATCACGCAGTCCTGCGAAACCTATCTTATTCAGAATACCCGACCGGAACTGATCACTGATACTTTCCGCGAGTTGTTCGATACGTCGGTTGAAACGGCGCAGGATGTCCACAAACAGCTGAAGCGGATGCGTCGGGTGATTGCCTGGACCGGCGAGCGCGAAACGCCGGTCACCATATACTGCTGGGCGGGGGCCGCGACGCGCTACCTGCTGCTCAAACGTGGTGTGGTGAGTAATACCAAGATTAGCGCTACGGAAGAAGAGATCCTGCAAGGTGAACCGGTGGTGAAAGTGGAGTCTGCCGAGCGTCATCATGCGATGGTTAACTTCTGGCGTACCACGCTTTCTTGTGTGCTGGGTACCTTATTCTGGCTATGGACCGGATGGACCTCCGGCAGCGGTGCAATGGTGATGATTGCGGTCGTCACCTCGCTGGCAATGCGTTTGCCAAATCCTCGCATGGTGGCGATAGACTTTATCTATGGGACGTTGGCAGCGTTACCGCTCGGAGCGCTCTATTTCCTGGTGATTATCCCTAATACGCAACAAAGTATGCTGTTACTGTGCCTGAGCCTGGCGGTGCTGGGATTCTTTCTGGGGATTGAGGTACAGAAACGACGCCTGGGATCGATGGGGGCGCTGGCCAGCACCATTAATATCATTGTGCTGGATAACCCGATGACCTTCCACTTTAGCCAGTTCCTTGATAGTGCGCTGGGGCAGATTGTTGGCTGCGTGTTGGCGTTTATCGTCATTCTGCTGGTGCGTGATAACTCTCGTGACAGAACAGGCCGCGTATTGCTCAACCAGTTTGTTTCGGCGGCGGTTTCAGCGATGACCACCAATGTTGTCCGTCGTAAAGAAAACCATCTTCCGGCACTTTATCAGCAGCTGTTTTTGCTGATGAACAAGTTTCCCGGTGATCTGGCGAAGTTTCGCCTGGCGCTGACGATGATCATCGCGCACCAGCGCCTGCGTGATGCACCGGTACCGGTAAACGAGGATCTATCCGCATTCCATCGTCAGCTTCGGCGTACTGCCGATCACGTAATTTCAGCAGGAAATGACGACAAGCGCCGACGCTACTTTAGCCAGTTACTGGAGGAGCTCGAGGTCTACCAGGAGAAATTAATTATCTGGCAAGCACCGCCGCAGGTGACCGAGCCGGTAAAACGACTCAGTGGGATGCTGCACAAATACCAGCATGCGCTGGTCAGTAATTAAGAGTTGTAAACCGACGCTAAAAGCGTCGGTTTTTTTATGGCTATACTTAGCTGAAAATGCGAGAGACCCCTGGATATTGGCGGTCTGTAGAGTAGCTGGCGTCGGGATGGTGGCTATAGATGAACATCTATACATTTGATTTTGACGAGATAGAAGATCAGGGCGATTTCTACCGCGAGTTCACGCGCACATTCGGTCTGGCCCGGGAAAAGGTGGTTGATTTGGATTCTCTGTGGGAGGTGGTGATCGGGGAAGTCTTACCGCTGCCGCTGGAGATTGAATTTGTCCATTTACCGGACAAGCTGCGCAGGCGATACGGCGCGTTGATTTTACTGTTCGATGAAGCGGAAGAAGAGCTGGAAGGGCAGTTGCGTTTTAATGTTCGTCACTCAATGTAAGACATAAAAAAGCCCCCGGCAGGCGGGGGCAAGTCGTCGGACTTAGACGACGAGGGTTTATTTGTAGAGTTCTGCAGTAGCGTGCCAGTGAGCACCTTCACGGAGTTCGGTGACGCGATAGCTGCTGGCGCCTGCTTTTTCAGCTTTAGCGGCGATGGCCTGACGCATGTCCATTGGTGAACTACCGATCTGAGAGACGGAGACGCTACCGATGGATTGCAGATTCTGTGCTTCTTGTGAGTTCACCTGAGTAACTGCGGCGCTTGCACCGAAGGAGAGAACAGAAAGAAGGCTTAAGGTTGCAATAGTAGTTTTGATTTTCATGATATTTACCTCGTCGAATTCTTTTATTGGGGTCTGTGTTTCGTGACCCTCATCACAAAATCAAGTATACACTAATCACCCAATAAATTAATACCACGCTAATTGTTTCGCTGGGTTTTGAGTGTTAAGAAAATGTTTTTTTATAACTCAATGGAATTAAAAAGAGCATTTCAAACAGCTTATACAAAATAAATTTAATTAAATCATGTAGATGCTTTATTTTGCAAAATGTGCGTTTTTAAGGCTGCATATTCACCATGTGAATGTGTTTTGATGGTTAAACGCACCATTTGTTAAATCAATAGCAGTGGAAAAGAGAAGGAGGGGGATGAAAAGAGAGTGTTTTCCCCCGCCGCGAGGCGACGGGGAGGCGGTATTACAGTTCTTGTTCGAACAGTTCCAGAATGGCTTCGTACAGATCTTTTACCGTAAAACCCTTAGCTGGGGTGGTGAAGATGGTATCGTCACCGGCAATCGTACCCAGGATACCTTCCGCTTTCCCCAATGAGTCCAGCAGACGTGCAATCAACTGAGCAGCGCCAGGGCTGGTATGAATAACCACGACCGCATCGTTATAGTCGATATCCAACACCAGATTTTTCAGCGGGCTGGAGGTCGTGGGTACGCCCAGCTCAGCCGGAAGGCAGTACACCATTTCCATTTTCGCATTGCGGGTACGCACGGCGCCAAATTTGGTCAGCATGCGTGAAACCTTGGACTGATTGATATTATCAAAGCCCTGATCCTGCAACGCGAGGACGATTTCGCCTTGAGAGCTGAACTTTTCTTCTTTAAGTAGCGCTTTAAACGCCTTTACTAATTCTTCTTGTTTTGCCGAGCTTCGCATAAGTCACCCGTAATATGGCGGTAGAAACAACATTATTGTGCATACAGATGAATTTTTATGCAAACAGTCTGCCTTGTTCAAGGCTGAAATAATGTTATGAAAGAGCGGAATTTTATCAAATTTCGTTATCAAGAAACATGCCTGTGTCACGGCTCGCAAATAAGGTTAAAAGTAAATTAAATGTTATCAAATTGATGTTGTTTTGAGAGGCGGGTAGGGTATATTGTCAGCACCTGTTGGAAAGTTGCTCTACTGTGTGGGTGGTTTTGAATTACGTAACTTAGGTTTTATTTTACGTAAGTTAAATGCATAAAAGCCAAATTTGCGTGACTACGCATTCTTGACGCGTGGTTGTTGTATTCATTGGATTTGTGAATTAAGGTCGCCGCCGCGGAGCAATAGACATTTTGCTTATCAATATAATAAGGAGTTTAGGATGAAAGTTGCAGTCCTCGGCGCTGCTGGTGGTATCGGTCAGGCGCTAGCATTACTGTTAAAAACCCAACTGCCTTCAGGTTCAGAACTCTCCCTGTACGACATCGCTCCAGTAACACCTGGTGTGGCCGTTGATTTGAGCCATATCCCTACTGCTGTGAAAATCAAAGGCTTCAGCGGCGAAGATGCTACCCCTGCACTGGAAGGTGCTGATGTGGTACTGATCTCTGCGGGTGTCGCACGTAAACCGGGTATGGATCGTTCCGACCTGTTCAACGTCAACGCCGGAATCGTGAAGAACCTGGTGCAGCAAGTTGCTAAAACCTGCCCGAAAGCGTGTATCGGTATCATCACCAACCCGGTGAATACTACCGTTGCTATCGCTGCAGAAGTGCTGAAAAAAGCAGGCGTATACGATAAGAACAAACTGTTTGGCGTGACCACGCTGGACATCATCCGCTCCAACACCTTTGTTGCGGAACTGAAAGGCAAACAACCAGGCGACGTTGAAGTTCCGGTTATTGGCGGCCATTCTGGCGTGACCATCCTGCCACTGCTGTCACAAATTCCTGGCGTAAGCTTCACCGAACAAGAAGCAGCTGACCTGACTAAACGTATCCAGAATGCGGGTACTGAAGTTGTGGAAGCCAAAGCCGGTGGCGGTTCTGCAACCCTGTCTATGGGTCAGGCTGCTGCACGTTTCGGCCTGTCCCTGGTTCGCGCATTGAGCGGCGAAAAAGGTGTGGTTGAATGTGCTTACATTGAAGGCGACGGCCAGTATGCTCGTTTCTTCTCTCAGCCGCTGCTGCTGGGTAAAAACGGCGTAGAAGAGCGTCAGTCTATCGGCAAGCTGAGCGCGTTTGAACAAAGCTCGCTGGAAGGCATGCTGGATACGCTGAAAAAAGATATTACTCTGGGCGAAGAGTTCGTTAAGTAACGCGAGAGAGGCCTGCGTGTATTTGTAGGCCTGATAAGCGTAGCGCCATCAGGCATTACGTACTAACTCTCTACGATATCGCCTAATAAAAACCGGAGCCAACATGCTCCGGTTTTTTTATGGTCAGTAGGCCGCCAGACGTGACGTTAATTGGTGGCTGGGTATTCCTGGATCGTTACCTGCAGCGTCAACTGTTTGTCATCACGCATCACGACAACGGAGATAACTGAACCTGGTCGAATCTCTGCCACCTGGTCCATCGTTTCCAGCGCAGACACCGCCGGTTTGTTATTGACCGAGATAATCAGATCGTTAACCTGAATGCCTGCCTGTGCTGCCGGACCATCCGGGGAAACTTCGTTAACCACAATCCCCTGAATTTGATCCATCCCGCCGCCCTGAGCGTGCAGTGGTGCAATTTCGCGACCGCTGATACCGATGTAGCCACGAATCACGCGCCCGTCACGAATCAGCTTATCCATGATTTTAGTCGCCAACTGAAACGGAATGGCAAAACCGATCCCTTCCGGGGTTTCGCCATCGTTGCTCTTATCAAATGACAGCGTGTTAATCCCCATCAATTCACCCAGTGAGTTGACCAGCGCACCGCCGGAGTTTCCGTGGTTGATGGAAGCATCTGTTTGCAGGAAGTTTTGCCGTCCTGTCGGGTTCAGGCCAATTCTACCGGTGGCGCTGATGATCCCCTGAGTGATGGTTTGCCCAAGGTTGTACGGGTTACCGATGGCGAGTACTACGTCACCAATGTGCGGCACGCGTTTGTTATTAATTGGGATTGTTGGCAGCCCGCCAGTGGCGTTGATTTTCAGCACCGCAAGGTCGGTTAACGTATCAGACCCCACAAGCAGCGCTTCAAATACGCGGCCGTCCTGCAATGCGACGATGATTTGGTCGGCATCGTTAATGACGTGCTTATTGGTAATGATATAGCCGCGCTGATCCATGATAACGCCTGAGCCGAGCGTGCGGATCTCAAGCTGGTTGTGCGCGGTACTGTTCATACTGCGGTTATAAACGTTCACAACGGCAGGCGCTGCGCGGCGAACCGCCGAGTTATAGCTGGCAGGCGTTTCATCTGCACTGTCGAACTGCGGTGCGGTAAGCGTATTAATTTTTCGCAGAGAGGGCATCGCGGCCAGCAGGATGGCGCCGACGATTAAACCAATCGCGACCGAACGTAAAAGCTTCACAAACATGATGGCGGCGTCATTAATAAAGGGAACGGCAGCAGCATATCACGAGTTAACCGGACATCACACGAGGGGCTGATGTCCGGTTGCATGCGTTAACGCAGGAGCAGGTAAATACTCTCGTTACCGCGCACCACCTGCAGAGCAATGATCGACGGTTTCGCTTCCAGCACTTTTCGCATTTCGGCGATTGAGTTTACGCGATCGCGGTTAACGCCAATGATAACGTCATCTTTATGCAGACCGGCCTGTGCGGCAGGGCTGCTTTTTTCTACGTTATCAATTCTGATGCCTTTGGTGCCGTCTTTTAACTGACCGTCGCTGAGCGTGGCCCCTTGCAACGCAGGCGCAATCATCTCTGCGCTGGCGGACGATGATGTGCTGGTATCGAGGGTGACTTCAACCTCGAGCGGTTTACCGTTACGCAGCAGGCCCAGTTTGACCTTGGTCCCAGGTTCAGTTGTCGCAATGCGTGAACGCAGTTCGGCGAAGCTGTTGAGCGGTTTACCGTTGAGGCTGGTAATGACGTCACCTGATTTCACCCCTGCTTTTGCGGAGCCGGAGTTAGGCAGAACCTCACTGACAAACGCGCCACGCTGTACGTCCAGTTTGAACGCTTTGGCGATATCCGAGGTCATTTCGGTGCCTTTGATACCCAACAGACCGCGTTTGATTTCACCAAACTGCATCAGCTGCTGTGCCAGCGTACGCGCCATGTTGCTAGGGATTGCAAAACCAATCCCGATGCTGCCGCCGCCGGGGGCCAGAATCGCGGTGTTAATACCGATCAGCTCACCGTTCAGGTTGAGCAATGCGCCGCCGGAGTTACCGCGGTTGATAGAGGCGTCAGTCTGAATAAAGTTTTCCAGACCTTCCAGGTTCAACCCACTGCGACCCAAGGCAGATACAATGCCGGAGGTGGCTGTTTGACCCAAACCGAACGGGTTACCCACAGCCACCGCGAAATCACCCACGCGGAGTTTGTCGGAGTCAGCAATGGCAATTTGCGTCAGGTTGCTGGGGTGCTGAATTTGTAGCAGTGCGATATCGCTCTGATCGTCGCTGCCGATAATCTTAGCGTCGAACTCACGGCCATCATTAAGCTGAACGCTGATTTTTTGCGCCTGATTAATAACGTGGTTATTGGTCAGAACGTAGCCTTTGGCTGCGTCAATGATGACCCCTGAACCCAGCCCTTCAAAGGGTTGTGACGGTTGATCGGGAAGTTCATCACCAAAAAACTTTTTGAACTCTTCCGGGACTTTCTGCCCCTGAGTGGCGGTACCTTCAACCCTTACGCTCACCACTGCAGGTAACACTTTCTCCAGCATCGGAGCGAGGCTGGGAAGCGCAGCCTGACCGGGAACCTGGCCGGGGATAGACGCTGCGGCCGGGAATGGCGCCGAGAGAGTTAACCCGACACTTAACGCTAATGCACTCAACAGCTGGGTTTGTTTTTTCATGGATCCTGCTCTCGTACCTTGAGTAAACGGAAGATGATTCAAAACAGGTTGATGTTATTGAATTTTCGGTTTGGTCACAATGCGGCTAACGACTAAATAATAGCTGGGACAGGAAGAGAAGCGGAGGGCGCAATTGCTGCGCCCAATAAATTTCTTAACGATGTGCGGTTAGTCGCGCTTTGCGCCGCTACGCAGCAGGCCGGATGCCCCTTCAGAATAGTCGCGTGGCATCTGAACCGGCGCCTGATCGTTGCCTGCTTCAGACTCTGCCAGACGATTACGGAACGGGTTGTTTTCCGGCGACATACCCGGCAGCAGGTTGCTGGAGCTTTTCGCCATGTGCTGGTAAATCTGACGATAATCATCCGCCATGTTATCCAGCAATTCAGCGCTGCGGGCAAAGTGGCTCACCAGCTCTTCGCGGTACTCTTCCAGCTCAGCTTTATTTTTTTCCAGTTCGTACTGCAATGCCTGCTGTTGGCGTAATTTACGATTACCAAAACGCATGGCTACAGCACCAATAATGATACCGACGACTAACCCAATTAGCGCATATTCCCAGGTCATGAACATCTCCCGTTGTCTTGTGTTTCCGTAGGGTGTTGGCTTTAGGCTCCATGCCTGCGCCTGATTATGCCACTATAACCGCTAATCCCGTAGAAGTGGAATCCCGTGTTTATATCACGTAATGTAGAACGGCCTTTTTTTCGTCAACCGTGAGCGACGGCACATCGATTCTCAAGGAATAACAATAACATCATGCAAAGCCTTTCCCCGACATCGCGTTACCAGCAAGCCCTCAACGACGGCAGTCATCAACCCGACAACGTACAACTCGAAGCCGTGAATCGACTGGAAACAATTTTCCAGGCGCTTACAACGCCAGCACGTCCTGCGCCGCAGGAGAGTGGACTGATGGCGCGTTTTGGTAAATTGCTGGGCAAGCGTGAGTCACCGATCAACGCACCGGTGCGTGGTT
Organism: Citrobacter freundii complex sp. 2024EL-00216; assembly: GCF_043945515.1. Taxonomy (NCBI): domain Bacteria; kingdom Pseudomonadati; phylum Pseudomonadota; class Gammaproteobacteria; order Enterobacterales; family Enterobacteriaceae; genus Citrobacter; species Citrobacter freundii complex sp. 2024EL-00216. Next base: position 45,877 of record NZ_JBIMRA010000006.1, read on the forward strand.
TATATATGTGGGGCGGAGTTGGGCGCGGAAAAACCTGGCTGATGGATCTGTTTTACCATAGCCTGCCCGGCGAACGTAAACAGCGTTTGCACTTTCACCGTTTTATGCTGCGCGTGCATGAAGAGCTTACTGCCTTACAGGGGCAGAGCGATCCGCTGGAAATCATCGCCGACCGCTTTAAGGCCGAAACGGACGTGCTGTGCTTCGACGAATTTTTTGTTTCTGATATCACCGATGCCATGCTGCTTGGCGGCCTGATGAAGGCGCTGTTTGCCCGTGGCATTACGCTGGTGGCGACCTCCAATATTCCGCCAGATGAGCTGTATCGCAACGGTTTGCAACGCACGCGTTTTCTTCCTGCCATTGATGCCATCAAACAGCATTGTGACATCATGAATGTCGATGCCGGCGTCGATTATCGTCTGCGTACCTTAACGCAGGCGCATTTGTGGTTGTCGCCATTGAATGAGGAAACCCGCCAGCAGATGGATAAGCTTTGGCTGGCATTAGCGGGAACCAAAGGTGAACATGCGCCAATGCTGGAGATCAATCATCGTCCGATGCAGACGCTGGCCGTCGAAAACCAAACGCTGGCGGTGTCGTTTAGCACGCTCTGCGTCGATGCCCGGAGTCAGCATGACTACATTGTGCTGTCGCGTCTGTTTCACACGGTGCTGTTGTCTGATGTGCCGGTCATGACCCCGCTGATGGAGAGTGAAGCGCGACGCTTTATCGCATTGGTGGATGAGTTCTACGAACGCCACGTCAAGCTGGTGGTCAGTGCGGCATCACCCCTCTATGAAATTTATCAGGGTGAGCGTCTGAAGTTTGAATTTCAGCGTTGTTTGTCGCGTTTGCAGGAGATGCAAAGCGAAGAGTATCTGAAGCGGGAACATTTAGCCGGTTAAACCTGCCGCAAATCACATAAAGGGGTCGATCTTTGACCCTGACTTCTCTATAATCTTGCGACCCCACGTTACGAGAGAGTTTTTTTCCCAAAACTTTCTATGCGCCGGCATAGGCTATTCGAAGGGGTAGGTTTGCTGGACAATGTCGTGTGAACCTCAACTGACAAAACGTTTGGGTGTTCACCAACGTGTAACTTATTTATTTGGGTAAGCTTTTAATGAAAACTTTTACAGCTAAACCAGAAACCGTAAAACGCGACTGGTATGTTGTTGACGCGACCGGTAAAACTCTGGGCCGTCTGGCTTCCGAACTGGCTCTGCGCCTGCGCGGTAAGCACAAAGCGGAATACACTCCGCACGTAGATACCGGTGATTACATCATCGTTCTGAACGCTGACAAAGTTGCTGTAACCGGCAACAAGCGTACTGACAAAGTGTACTATCACCACACCGGCCACATCGGTGGTATCAAACAAGCGACCTTTGAAGAGATGATTGCTCGCCGTCCTGAGCGTGTGCTTGAAATCGCGGTTAAAGGCATGCTGCCAAAAGGCCCGCTGGGTCGTGCTATGTTCCGTAAACTGAAAGTTTACGCTGGCAACGAGCACAACCACGCGGCACAGCAACCGCAAGTTCTTGACATCTAATCGGGATTATAGGCAATGGCTGAAAATCAATACTACGGCACTGGTCGCCGCAAAAGTTCCGCAGCTCGCGTTTTCATCAAACCGGGCAGTGGTAAAATCGTAATCAACCAACGTTCTCTGGAACAGTACTTCGGTCGTGAAACTGCCCGCATGGTAGTTCGTCAGCCGCTGGAACTGGTCGACATGGTTGAGAAACTGGATCTGTACATCACTGTTAAAGGTGGTGGTATCTCTGGTCAGGCTGGTGCGATCCGTCACGGTATCACCCGCGCTCTGATGGAGTACGACGAATCCCTGCGTGGCGAACTGCGTAAAGCTGGCTTCGTTACCCGTGATGCTCGTCAGGTTGAACGTAAGAAAGTCGGTCTGCGTAAAGCACGTCGTCGTCCTCAGTTCTCCAAACGTTAATTGTACTCTGCTTCGGCAGACGACAATTTGCGAAAAAACCCGCTTCGGCGGGTTTTTTTATCGTTATTTCTCGCCTCAGATCCACGGTAATCCGCTGATTGCCACCTCTTTTTCCCCATTTCAAGAATCGACTCACCACAAAGGTCACAAAATCTGGTAAACTATCATCCAATTTTCTGCCCAAATGTCCGGTATCGTTCATTTTTTGTTTGTATTTTGAACAGTAATGACTTTCCCGAGTCTGGGTGACATCACTTCTGGCTGGCCACTGAGTGGCTGGTAGCAGTAAAAATTCTGAATATACCTGGAGGTTTTCATGGCTGTCGCTGCCAACAAACGTTCGGTAATGACGCTGTTTTCTGGTCCTACTGACATCTATAGCCATCAGGTCCGCATTGTGCTGGCTGAGAAAGGTGTTAGTTTCGAGATTGAGCATGTGGAGAAGGACAATCCACCTCAGGATCTGATCGACCTCAACCCGAATCAGAGCGTACCGACACTGGTGGATCGTGAGCTGACCCTGTGGGAATCTCGCATCATTATGGAATACCTGGATGAGCGCTTCCCGCATCCGCCGCTGATGCCGGTTTACCCGGTTGCGCGTGGTGAAAGCCGCCTGTACATGCAGCGTATTGAAAAAGACTGGTACACGCTGATGAACGTCATCGTGAACGGTTCTGCTTCTGAAGCCGAAGTCGCGCGTAAGCGTCTGCGCGAAGAACTGCTGGCAATCGCGCCAGTATTTGGCCAGAAACCTTACTTCCTGAGCGATGAGTTCAGCCTGGTAGACTGCTACCTGGCGCCTCTGCTGTGGCGTTTACCGCAGCTGGGTATTGAATTCAACGGTGCAGGTTCGAAAGAACTGAAAGGGTACATGACTCGCGTCTTCGAACGTGACTCTTTCCTGGCTTCTCTGACTGAGCCTGAACGTGAAATGCGTCTGGGCCGGGGTTAACCTGTATGGATTTGCCACAGCTAACACCACGCCGTCCGTATCTGCTGCGCGCGTTTTATGAGTGGTTGCTGGACAACCAGCTCACGCCGCATCTGGTGGTGGATGTGACGCTCCAGGACGTGCAGGTTCCAATGGAATATGCGCGTGACGGGCAAATTGTTCTGAATATTGCACCGCGTGCGGTGGGCAACCTGGAACTGGCTAACGATGAAGTGCGCTTTAACGCGCGCTTCGGTGGTGTGCCGCGTCAGGTGTCTGTGCCGTTGGCTGCCGTTCTGGCAATTTATGCACGTGAAAATGGCGCCGGTACGATGTTCGAACCGGAAGCCGCCTACGACGAAGATGTTGCCAGCTTAAATGATGACGACAACGACGCGTCTGGTTTTGAGAGTGAAACGGTCATGTCGGTCATTGATGGCGATAAACCTGATAATGGCGACGACAACGATCCGGATGATACTCCGCCACCGCCTCGCGGTGGGCGTCCAGCGCTGCGCGTAGTGAAATAAGTAGTGAAATAAAAAACAGGCCCTTTGGGGCCTGTTCTGTTTTCTGGCTTTGGTATCAATAAAACAGCGCGATGGTGGCTACCATATTCACCACAAACCCCACTGCCATCGGAATAGCGGTGCGCTTTACCACCTCAAAGGGCGACACGCCGGCAATACCCGATGTCACGACAATTACAGCGGTTATGGGTGACACCGCGCGGGCAAGCGTAGTGGCAAAATGCATCGGCATAATCATTACTACCGCAGGAATATGCAGCCCGGCGGCAATATCCGGAATGAGGCTGGCAAAAGACATAAACGGCGCGTTGCCTGACCCCATGACGATTGCGCAGGCGGCGATGACCACCGCCATGATGATCATCACGCCGATACCGCCAAGACCGGAATGCTCTGCGCCTTTTATTACGGCATCGACTGTCCCGATAGTCGTCAACCCTTTCGCAAAGATTTCACCGGCGACCACCAGGGTGACAACGTTGGCAAACTGTGTCCCCATGCCGTCAAAAAAAGCCTGCACATCATCCATCGTTTCGCGCAAATTATGTTTATGCAGGAATTCAACAAACATAGTCAGCGTCATGCTCATCAACATTACCACCACCAGATTCAACTCTGCTTTCATTAGCCCCATTTGTGCAAGGGCAAGCGAGCCCAGCATCAGGATCAGCGGCATCACCGGCAAAATGGCGTAATAGAGCGGGGGTACGTTTTCCAACGTCTTTTGTTCCGCAAATCCGTTACTTTCCGGTGCGGCTTTTTTATCAAATTGACGCTGAACGAAAAAATGCGCAATGGCGACGGCGACAATGACACACGACGCGACGGGCAACTGGTATTGAAAGAAATAGGTGGCGATTTTCATGCCCGCGACCTGCGCGGCAAAAATAGAGTTGGTTTCCAGAATGCCCCATTCAATCGACATCGAAGTGGCAATGACCGCAACAGCGGATAAACGGCTCACGCCAAGGCTAACCAGCGTTGGGAACAGCGTCACCATCAGCAACATACCTAACCCGGATGCGCTGGTAATGAACTGCGCCATGATCTGACCAATCACATAGGTGGCGGCAAGCACTACATAGGGGGAGCGGATTAGCTTGAGCGGGCGACTTAACAGGCTAACCATCGCTCTGCTGGCCCCCATTCTGTCCATATAACGGGCATAACCGCCCACCGCCATGATTGATAACCCCAGTCCGGCCGCGCGGTTGGAGAGCATACGCAAAATTTCATTGTAAATATCGACCAGTAGATAGCCACTGCTTTTGTCGTTAGCGACCAACGCGCCGTAGCCCAGCCAGACGCCGCAGATCATCAGGAAGATCCCGGCGGCGGCCAGCACGACCTGCGGTTTGTAGTTTTTGAGGATCAGGTAACCCATCGTTAATAAAACGATGACAGAGATAATGATGCCGAACATTGTTTCACTCCATGCCAGAGAAGAAGATAAATCCGGTAATAATGCTGTTGTCAAAACGGATGTTATATTTTTCTGGGCATTTTTTATGGAGTGAATATCTTATTTTTAATTCGATAATGTAATTATTTATCTATATAAAATAGAAGGTTATGATAAATAATCACGTTCATATTCATAATTTTCATGAAGCTATTTAACTCCATTCAATTAAAGTGAGGCAGAAGATACTCGCTTAAAATAATATTGCTGTTACGTATATTATCAATAAGCCAGCCGGATCAGATCGTCCATCATTTCACCCTGCTTTCGATCCTGTGTTAGGATAAACCCGCTGTTGTTTGTCACCACGACTTAGCTGAATGGACCCTATGAACGCATTTGATTCGCAAGCTGAAGACTCTCCATCCACCATTGGCCGTAGCTTACGCAATCGCCCGTTGGCGCGTAAAAAACTGTCTGAAATGGTTGAAGAAGAACTGGAGCAGATGATTCGTCGTCGGGAATTTGGCGAGGGCGAACAGTTGCCGTCTGAGCGGGAGCTGATGGCCTTCTTTAACGTGGGCCGTCCTTCTGTACGAGAAGCGCTGGCCGCGTTAAAACGCAAAGGTCTGGTACAAATCAACAACGGCGAGCGCGCCCGCGTTTCGCGTCCTTCAGCTGATACCATCATCAGCGAGCTGTCTGGTATGGCGAAAGATTTCCTCGCACATCCCGGCGGCATTGCCCACTTCGAGCAGTTGCGACTGTTCTTTGAATCCAGCCTGGTACGATACGCCGCCGAACATGCGACAGATGAGCAAATCGACAGACTGGCTAAAGCACTGGAGATCAACAGCCAGTCGCTCGATGACAATGCGTTGTTCATCCGCTCGGACGTTGATTTTCACCGTGTACTGGCTGAGATCCCGGGCAATCCTATCTTTATGGCTATCCATGTTGCGCTGTTAGACTGGCTGATTGCCGCCCGTCCGACCGTCGCCGATCAAGAGTTGTATGAGCACAACAACGTGAGTTATCAGCAGCATATCGCTATTGTCGACGCAATTCGCCAGCGCGATCCTGAAGAAGCTGACCGCGCACTGCAAGAACACCTCAATAGCGTTTCCGCGACCTGGCATGCCTTCAGCAAAAGTAAAAAGTTGCGTAAGTGATCGCGATCCCGACGATCGTTTAAACACAAAATCATTCAAGTTGCATCAAGGCGGCAAGAGAGCGAGTTCCCTGGAGCATAGATAACTATGTGACAGGGGTGAGCGAACGCAGCTAACGCAGAGGCGGCTCGAAGGATGAAGTGTTTAGTGAAGTAGATCGCACTATAAGCGTTCTGTATTGTATTGCTGCTTATTTGATCTGGTATAACAGGTATAAAGGTATGCAGTTAGAAAACACTAATCATCGTCAGAGGTCGTTATGGCAAGAGATTTAAAAGGCGTAATGCCAGCGTTGTTAACCCCATTCGATAACCAACAGAGACTGGACATCGAGAGTCTGCGCCGCCTGGTGCGTTTCAACATTGGTCAGGGTGTCGATGGGCTCTATGTCGGTGGCTCAACGGGTGAGGCCTTTGTCCAAAACCGCGTTGAAAGAGAGCAGGTGCTGGAAATTGTGGCTGAAGAAGCGAAAGGCAAGGTGACGCTGATCGCTCATGTTGGCACGGTGAGCACCGAAGAAAGCCAACAGCTGGCGAGCGCCGCGCATCGTTACGGCTTTGATGCCGTTTCGGCCGTTACACCGTTTTACTATCCGTTCAGCTTTGAAGAACATTGCGATCACTACCGCGCAATTATTGATTCCGCTGATGGTTTACCGATGGTGGTCTATAACATTCCGGCGCTGAGCGGCGTAAAACTGACGCTGGATCAGATCAACACGCTGGTAACGCTGCCAGGCGTTGGCGCACTGAAGCAAACTTCGGGCGATCTCTATCAGATGGAACAGATCCGCCGCGCTCATCCCGATCTGGTGCTTTATAACGGCTATGACGAGATCTTTGCTTCCGGACTGCTTGCGGGCGCAGATGGCGGTATCGGTAGCACTTACAACATCATGGGGTGGCGCTATCAGGGAATTGTGAAAGCGCTCAAAGAAGGTGACATCCGCACGGCGCAAAAGCTGCAAACCGAGTGCAATAAGGTTATCGATCTGCTTATTAAGGTTGGCGTGTTCCGCGGCCTGAAAACAGTATTGCACTATATGGATGTGGTTTCTGTCCCACTGTGCCGTAAACCCTTTGCCCCGGTAGATGAACACTATCTGCCGGAACTGAAAGCGCTGGCAAACCAACTGCTGGCGGAAAAGGCGTAATCACGGGTCGCCGGGGGCGTTTCGCTTGCCCGGCCTGGATTTTCGACCGTAGGCCGGGTAAGGCAAAGCCACCACCCGGCACAACAACAAAAATCGTCGGGAGAGTAAAATGAGTACTTCTACCCAAAGCATCCCGTGGTATCGCCATCTCAATCGGGCACAATGGCGGGCATTTTCCGCCGCCTGGCTGGGATATTTGCTTGATGGTTTCGATTTTGTGTTAATCGCTCTGGTGCTGACAGAAGTGCAGGGCGAATTCGGACTGACGACGGTGCAGGCTGCCAGCCTGATCTCGGCCGCCTTTATCTCCCGTTGGTTTGGCGGGTTAATGCTGGGGGCAATGGGCGACCGCTACGGACGCCGCCTGGCAATGGTCACCAGCATCATTCTGTTCTCTGTGGGAACGCTGGCCTGCGGTTTCGCGCCGGGCTACACCACCATGTTTATCGCCCGCCTGGTTATCGGTATGGGAATGGCCGGTGAGTATGGCTCCAGCGCAACCTATGTTATTGAAAGTTGGCCTAAACACCTGCGAAACAAAGCCAGTGGTTTCCTGATTTCCGGATTTTCCGTTGGTGCCGTGATCGCCGCCCAGGTTTACAGTCTGGTGGTCCCGGTCTGGGGATGGCGCGCGCTGTTCTTCATCGGCATCCTGCCAATTATCTTCGCCCTCTGGCTGCGTAAAAATATTCCGGAAGCGGAAGACTGGAAAGAGAAACACGAAGGCAAAGCGCCAGTGCGCACGATGGTGGACATTCTCTACCGGGGCGAGCATCGGGTAATTAATATTCTGATGACGCTCGCCGCTGCAACTGCGCTGTGGTTCTGCTTTGCTGGCAACCTGCAAAATGCGGCTATCGTGGCGGTCCTGGGACTGATATGCGCCTTTATCTTCATTAGCTTTATGGTGCAAAGCAGCGGGAAACGCTGGCCGACGGGCGTGATGCTGATGGTGGTCGTGCTATTCGCCTTCCTGTACTCGTGGCCGATTCAGGCGCTGTTGCCAACCTATCTGAAAACGGAACTGCTGTACGATCCTTCCACGGTGGCCAGAGTGCTCTTCTTTAGCGGTTTTGGTGCGGCGGTTGGGTGTTGCGTCGGCGGTTTTCTTGGTGACTGGCTGGGCACGCGCAAAGCTTATGTCTGCAGTCTGCTGGCCTCGCAGTTGCTGATTATTCCGGTGTTTGCGATAGGCGGTTCAAACGTCTGGGTACTGGGTTTGCTGCTGTTTTTCCAACAAATGCTCGGCCAGGGGATCTCCGGGATCTTACCAAAACTGATTGGCGGTTATTTCGATACCGATCAGCGTGCGGCGGGACTGGGCTTCACCTATAACGTAGGCGCACTGGGCGGGGCTCTGGCACCGATCATCGGCGCGCTGATTGCCCAACGTCTGGATCTGGGTACCGCGCTGGGATCGCTCTCTTTCGGCCTGACATTTGTAGTGATCCTGCTGATTGGTCTTGATATGCCGTCCCGTGTACAGCGCTGGCTGCGTCCTGAAGCGTTGCGTACGCATGATGCCATTGATGGTCGACCGTTTAGCGGTGCCGTGCCGTTCGGCGGTGACAAAAGCACTATGGTGAAATCCAAAAGTTAATCCAGTTGCCCGGTGCTGAACCGGGCAATAGCCGTAAGGGAAGAATATGTCGTTCTTTGAGCTACAGAGCGCCACCACGATGCATGAGGCGGCGTCATGACCACACTGGCGATTGATATTGGCGGCACCAAATTGGCTGCCGCGCTGATAGACAACAATCTGCAAGTCCGCGAGCGGCGTGAACTGCCGACGCCTGCCAGTAAAACGCCGCAAGCGCTGCGCGCCGCGTTACAAACACTGGTTGCCCCGCTACAGGGGCGTGCTAATCGGGTGGTGATCGCCTCGACGGGGATTATCCGTGAGGGGGCTTTACTGGCGCTGAATCCGCATAACCTCGGCGGGTTGATGCATTTTCCGCTGACACAAACGCTGGAACAAATCACCGGCCTGCCGACGCTGGCCGTCAATGACGCACAGGCAGCGGCGTGGGCTGAGTACCATGCGCTTGGTGGTGAGTACCGCGATCTGGTGTTTATTACCGTCTCCACAGGCGTGGGCGGGGGAGTCGTCAGCGGTGGGAAACTGCTGACCGGAGTCGGCGGTCTGGCTGGGCATCTGGGACATACGCTGGCCGATCCCCATGGACCCATGTGCGGCTGCGGGCGTGTGGGCTGCGTTGAGGCGATCGCATCCGGTCGTGGAATAGCGGCGGCTGCCGAAGGCGCGCTTGCCGGATGCGACGCCAAAACTATTTTTAGCCGTGCCGGGCAGGGGGATGAGCAGGCAAGCCGGTTGATCCATCGCTCAGCGCGTACTTTGGCAAGGCTTGTTGCCGATGTGAAGGCCACGACCGATTGTCAGTGCGTGGTCATTGGCGGTAGCGTTGGGCTGGCTGAAGGGTATCTGGCGCTGGTGGAACATTATCTGGCACAAGAGCCTTGGGCCTATCACGTGGAATTGCTGGCGGCGCATTACCGTCATGACGCTGGATTACTGGGGGCCGCGCTGTTGGCCCAGGGAGAATGATGATGATATCAGATGCGTTGAATTCACTGCCTTCTGCCGGATTACATCCGGTCTTGCAGCAGGCGTTAACGCTTGCCATTGCGGCGAATCCGCAGGAGAAGACGCCTGGGCGCTACACGTTGCAGGGCGAGAATATTTTTATGAATGTCATGCAATTTACAACGCAGAGCCCAGAGCATAAGAAAGCGGAGCTGCATCAGCAGTACATTGATATTCAGATGCTGTTGTCCGGCGAAGAACGGATTCTGTTCGGGATGACCGATTCTGCTCGTCACTGTGAAGAGATGCACATCGAGGATGATTATCAGCTGTGCAGCCAGATTGCCGATGAACAGGCTATGGTACTGAAGCCGGGAAAATTTGTGATTTTTATGCCGGGCGAGCCGCATAAACCGGGTTGTGTGGTGCAGACCCCGATGGACATCAAAAAGGTGGTGATCAAAGTCCGCGCCAACTTATTACAAGCTTGAGAATGAGAGACTGTGTCGGATGGCAAAGCTTACGCCATCCGACATGGAATGTAACGTCCTAGCGCTTAAACGTCACCGTTTCTGGCTGCGTCAGATGCAGTGTGGTTTGGCTTGGGACCGTCTCGGCAATGACTCGACCATGACGAATGGAATAACGGGCAGGCGTCTGGCGACGAACCGCGTCAAACCCATTTTCTGCAGGCAAAATCACCAGATTCGCAGAATTCCCCACGTTCAGACCATAGTCCTGCAGATGCAGGGTTTTCGCGCTGTGGGTGGTGACCAGGTTCAACCCATCGTTAATTTGTCCGTATCCCATCAGCTGGCACACGTGTAATCCCATATGCAGCACCTGCAGCATATTCGCAGTGCCCAGCGGGTACCACGGATCGAAGACGTCATCATGACCGAAGCAGACGTTGATCTCCGCTTCCAGCATCTCTTTGACGCGCGTAACACCACGACGCTTAGGATAAGTGTCAAAGCGCCCTTGCAGGTGAATATTCACCAGTGGATTTGCGACAAAGTTAATGCCGGACATTTTCAACAGGCGGAAAAGACGGGAAGCATACGCGCCGTTGTAGGAATGCATCGCCGTGGTATGGCTGGCGGTCACGCGCTCGCCCATATTGTAGCGATGTGCCAGTGCCGCAACGGTTTCAACAAAGCGGGATTGCTCATCATCGATTTCGTCACAGTGCACGTCGATAAGTTTGTCGTATTTTTGCGCCAGAGCGAAAATCTTATGCAGCGACTCTACGCCATATTCACGCGTGAATTCAAAGTGCGGGATCGCGCCAATGACGTCAGCGCCCAGACGCACGGCTTCCTCCAGGAGCGCTTCACCGTTGGGATAAGAAAGAATGCCTTCTTGCGGGAACGCGACAATCTGTAGCTCTACCCACGGAGCGACTTCTTGCTTCACCTCCAGCATGGCTTTTAGCGCCGTCAACGTTGGGTCGGAAACGTCAACGTGGGTACGGACATACTGGATGCCGTTGGCCATCTGCCATTTCAGGGTCTGCATGGCGCGCGCTTTGACGTCTTCGTGAGTGAGCATTGCCTTACGTTCAGCCCAGCGTTCAATGCCCTCAAACAGCGTACCAGACTGATTCCAGCTCGGCTCGCCCGCGGTTTGCGTAGTGTCCAGATGGATATGTGGCTCAACGAACGGTGGGATAGCCAGACCGCCTTCAGCATCAAGCACTTCACCCTGTGGTAACGTCGCTGCGTCTTGAGGCTCAATACGGCTAAAGCGCCCGTTTTCAATCGTGATTTGCCATAACCCTTCACGTCCCTGTAAACGCGCCTGATGAATGGTGATGTTATTATTCTGCATGGCTGACCTCCGGGGATTTAGCAAGGCTGCGATTGAAAAGTGGATTCAGCAGGATATAGCTGAATACGCCGCCGAGTACGGCATTGACGGGCACGATGCCGGGAATATAGTGACCTGCGGCAATGCCCAGTGCAACGGACAGGATCGCTATCCAGTTTACGGAAATAAATTGCGCTTTGCTGAAGTCGGCATAGCGGCGATGGTTCAGCAGATAGTCGGCGATGATCACCCCGCCAATCGGGGGAATCGCTGCCGACAGAAATGTCAGCCAGCCGACAAAGTTATTGTAAAGCCACAGCGCGCACAGTGTGCCAATAATACCGTTAGCCACCGACAGCGTACGGCTGGAAAGGCCGGTAATATTGGCAAATCCCAGGCCCGATGCGTACAGCGCATTATCGTTGGTGGTCCAGATATTCAGGCCGAGAACGATGATCGCGGGCAGCAGCAGTCCCTGGGCAATCATCACGTCAGAGATATCCGCCTGTCCAACCGCAGCCGCGCCCGCAGCGCCGAAGATGAACATAAGCGAATTGCCAAGGAAAAACGCCACCATGGCGATCAGCACCGCGCCTTTGGCGTTGCGGCCAAAACGGACGAAGTCAGCGGTTAATGTCCCTGCGCTGACAAACGAGCCGACTACCAGCGCCAGTGCGGTGGAGAAATCCAGCGGCGTTTGCGGCACTATCGCTTTTAAATGCTCCAAACCGCCGACATCGCTCACTGCCAGCCAGACGGAGTAGCTGCCAAGTACGACGATGGCAGGCACGGCGATGATAGATAAAACGGTCAGCGCTGAGATGCCAAAAAAGATGGTCAGGGTCATCAACAGACCGGAAATCGCAATCAGGATATTGACGTCAATTCCCGTCGCTTTGCCAACCGGGATAGCAAACATGGCCACACCAACGCCAAACCAGCCTACTTGTGTGCCGCCTAACAGCAGAGAGGGAAGCCATGAACCTTTCACACCAAATGAGTAACGTGCCAGAAGGTGGGTTGAGAGCCCTGTTTTTGCGCCGATAAAACCGAGAAATGCAGTGTAAATACCGAGGAGAAGATTACCGAAGAGAACTGCCAGGAAGAAATCATTATAAGAAAGACCGGTACCGAGTGTGCCACCGGTCCACATACTGGCGGAAAAGAATGTGAGTCCCAACATGACAAATGTTAGTGGAACTACGCCTTTTCGCGCCGCCAGAGGGACGGGGCCCTGGCTATAATTGTTGTCTTGCGACACAACGCCTCCATGAATTTTGCCCAAAAAATCCGCCGCATAATATACAGTTCTCAACGTAAAGCAAACGTTTTCGTCTGGTTTTTACATGGTTATTATTCATGATGTTGATCTGTTTGGGGTGTTAAGGTTATTTGCCCTGTTTACTAAACGTGTTGTCAGACTGGCTTAATCGGCAGGTTTGGCGGTATTGCGGCAGGAATTTGGCATCTCACCCACCAGGGCAGATGAGATGCCTTAAGAGGCTGTATTACACTTCCAGGTAGTTCAGGATACCGTCTGCCGCTTTACGACCTTCGGCAATCGCGGTGACTACCAGATCCGAACCGCGCACGATGTCGCCACCGGCGAAGATTTTCGGGTTGCTGGTCTGGAAGGCGTTGTCGCTGCGCTCTGGAGCAATAATGCGGCCCTGAGAATCCAGTTCGACGCTGTGTTTTGCCAGCCACTCCATACTGTGCGGACGGAAGCCAAATGCCAGTACCACCGCATCTGCCGGAACAACGTGTTCGGAACCGGCGACGATCTCCGCACGGCGACGGCCCTTCGCATCCGGTTCACCCATTTCGGTACGCGCCATTTTCACTCCGCATACCTTACCGTTAGCGTTCACTTCCACGCCTAAAGGCTGGACGTTGAACTGGAATTCGACGCCTTCTTCACGCGCATTTTTCACTTCGCGTTTGGAACCCGGCATGTTCTCTTCGTCACGACGATAAGCGCAGATGACATGTGCTGCGTTCTGGCGAACCGAGGTCCGCACGCAGTCCATCGCGGTATCGCCACCGCCGAGAACGACGACGCGTTTGCCTTCCATGCTGATGTACGGCTCGTCGCTGCTTTCGCCAAAGCCCATCAACTGTTTGGTATTGGCGATCAGGAACGGCAGGGCATCAAACACACCGGAAGCGTCTTCGTTTTCCAGCCCACCGCGCATCGACTGATAGGTACCTACGCCAAGGAACACGGCGTCATAATCTTTCAGCAGATCGTCAAGCTGTACATCGCGGCCCACTTCCACGTTCAATTTGAACTCAATGCCCATATCGGTGAAGATTTCACGACGGCGGGTCATCACCTCTTTTTCCAGTTTGAAGGCTGGAATACCGAAGGTCAGCAGACCGCCGATTTCCGGGTGGCGGTCAAATACCACCGCCTTCACGCCGTTGCGGGTCAGCACATCAGCACAGGCCAGGCCTGCCGGACCGGCACCGATGATCGCCACGCGCTTGTCGGTTTGACGCACGCCGGTCATATCCGGGCGCCAGCCCATTTCGAATGCTTTATCGTTGATATAGCGCTCGATGTTACCGATAGTCACCGCGCCGAACTCATCGTTCAGCGTACAGGATCCTTCACACAGACGATCCTGCGGGCACACGCGGCCACAGACTTCCGGCAGAGTGTTGGTCTGGTGCGACAGTTCTGCTGCTTCAAAAATACGCCCCTCGTTCGCCAGTTTCAGCCAGTTCGGGATGTAGTTATGCACCGGACACTTCCACTCGCAGTACGGGTTACCGCAGGACAGGCAGCGGTCTGCCTGTGCTTTGGCCTGGCCTTCGGAAAACGGCTCGTAGATCTCGATAAACTCGATCTTACGGATCTTCAGCGGCTTCTTAGGCGGATCAACGCGCTGCAGGTCGATAAATTGGTATACGTTCTGACTCATTGCTGCTACCCCTTACTGCGCCTGCACACGCAGCTCTGCTGCGCTACGACTACGGTGACCCAACAGTGCTTTCACATCACTGGATTTTGGTTTTACCAGCGCGAATTTCGCCGAGAATGCTGGCCAGTTAGCCAGGATCTCTTCGCCGTGTGAAGAGCCGGTATGCTGTACGTGCTCGGTAATCAAACCGCGCAGGTGTTCCTCGTGGATAGCCAGCGAGTCCACGCTCAGCACTTCTACCAGTTCCGGGTTCACGCGTTTGCGGAACTCACCATCTTCGTCGAGCACGTAGGCGAATCCACCCGTCATACCCGCTCCGAAGTTGACGCCCGTTTTTCCGAGAATACAGACGATGCCGCCGGTCATATATTCGCAGCCGTTGTCGCCAATACCTTCAACCACGGTGATTGCGCCGGAGTTACGTACTGCAAAGCGCTCACCCGCACGACCCGCGGCAAACAGGCGGCCACCGGTGGCGCCATACAGACAGGTGTTACCAATGATGCTCGCCTCATGGCTACGGAAAGCAGAGCCAACCGGAGGACGCACTGCCAGCAGACCGCCCGCCATACCTTTACCGACATAGTCGTTGGCATCACCGGTCAGATACAACTCCACGCCGCCCGCGTTCCACACGCCGAAGCTCTGGCCTGCGGTACCGCTGAAGTGCGCTTTGATTGGGTCAGATGCCAGCCCCTGATCGCCATGCGTTTGCGCGATATAGCCCGACAGCGACGCGCCAACAGAACGGTCGGTGTTGCGGATATCGAACCAGAAGGTTTTGCTCTGGCGCTCGTCGACAAACGGTTTCGCTTGCTGTAACAACTGAGCGTTCAGCACGCCGTTATCAAACGGCGGGTTGTTCTCGGTGCAATGCAGCGCTTTACCCGGATGCGGTTCTGCGGTTTCCAGCAGACGAGACAGTTCCAGTTTCTGTTGCTTGGCGGTAAACCCTTCCAGCTCTTTGAGCAGGTCGGTACGACCAATCAGATCCACCAGACGCTTCACACCCAGTTGCGCCATCAGCTCACGGACTTCGCGGGCGATAAATTCAAAGTAGTTAGTCACTTTGAACGGCAGGCCGTGATAGTGGTTCTTACGCAGTTTGTCATCCTGAGTCGCCACGCCGGTTGCGCAGTTGTTCAGGTGGCAAATACGCAGGTATTTACAGCCCAGCGCCACCATTGGACCGGTACCGAAGCCGAAGCTTTCCGCACCCAGAATCGCCGCTTTAATGATATCGACACCGGTTTTCAGACCGCCATCAACCTGCAGACGAATCTTGTGACGCAGACCGTTAGCGACCAGCGCCTGCTGGGTTTCCACCAGACCAAGTTCCCACGGGCAGCCCGCATATTTCACCGAGGAGAGCGGGCTTGCGCCGGTACCGCCATCGTAGCCAGCAATGGTGATCAGATCCGCATAGGCTTTCGCCACGCCTGTGGCGATGGTGCCAACGCCTGGTTCGGAAACCAGCTTCACGGAGATCATCGCTTTCGGGTTGACCTGTTTGAGGTCGAAAATCAGCTGCGCTAAGTCTTCGATAGAGTAAATATCGTGGTGCGGCGGCGGGGAGATCAGCGTCACGCCCGGCACCGAATAGCGCAGTTTGGCGATGTACGGGGTGACTTTATCACCCGGTAACTGACCGCCTTCGCCAGGTTTCGCGCCCTGAGCGACTTTAATCTGGATGACATCGGCGTTGACCAGATACGCCGGGGTTACGCCAAAGCGACCGGAAGCAACCTGCTTAATGCGCGACACTTTATTGGTGCCATAGCGCGCCGGGTCTTCACCGCCTTCACCGGAGTTCGAGTTGCCGCCGATGCTGTTCATGGCTTCGGCCAGCGCTTCGTGTGCTTCGGGGCTTAATGCGCCGATGGACATAGCTGCGGTATCAAAGCGTTTAAACAGTTCGGTTGCGGGTTCTACTTCGCTAATGCTTACGGCTTCATCGCCAGGCGTAATCGCCAACAGATCGCGCAGCGTGGCCGCCGGACGCTCATTGACCAGCTTGGCATATTCCTGATAGTCGCTGTACTCGCCGCTTTGTACCGCCTGTTGCAGCGTGCGCACCACGTCCGGGTTGTAGGCATGGTATTCGCCGCCGTGGACGTATTTGAGCAAACCGCCCTGGCTGATAGGTTTACGTGCCAGCCATGCATGTTTGGAGAGGTTCAGCAGATCTTGCTGGAAGTCGCTAAACCCTGCGCCGCTAATACGGCTGACCACGCCCTGGAAGCACAGCGCCACGACATCATCGTGCAGACCAACAGCTTCAAACAGCTTCGAGCAGCGGTAAGAGGCGATGGTCGAAATGCCCATTTTGGACATGATTTTGTACAGACCTTTGTTGATGCCGTTACGGTAGTTCAGCATCACGGTCCGGTAATCTTTGGCAATCGCCTGAGTGTCGATCAGTCGTCCCAGCGTTTCATACGCGAGATACGGATAAATGGCCGTCGCGCCAAAGCCAAGCAGGACAGCAAAATGGTGCGGGTCGCGGGCACTGGCGGTTTCAACGATGATGTTGGCGTCGCAACGCAGACTTTGTTCTACCAGACGCGTTTGCACTGCGCCTACGGCCATCGGTGCAGGAACCGGCAGGCGGTTTTTCGCGATGTTACGGTCAGAGAGCACCAGCAGCACAGTACCGTTACGCACCATCTGTTCCGCCTTATCGCACAATGCTTTGACGGTCTCTTCGAGCGTGGTTTCGGTCACGTCGAAGGTGATATCCAGGCGGTCGGCGCGATAATGCTCCTCTTTCATGGTGGTGAGCTGGGTAAAATCGGAGTACAGCAGGATCGGCGATTTAAAGCTCAGGCGGTGTGCCTGACCTTCGGCTTCGCAGAAGACGTTCATCTCACGACCGATGCTGGTGGCCAGCGACATAACGTGCGCTTCACGCAGCGGGTCGATCGGCGGGTTAGTCACCTGCGCGAACTGCTGGCGGAAGTAGTCATAAATGATGCGCGGCTGGCTGGACAGCACGGCAAACGGGGTATCATCACCCATTGAGCCGACCGCTTCCTGACCGTTTTCACCTAGCACGCGGATCACGGAATCCAGCTCTTCGGCGCTGTAGTTAAACTGTTTCTGATAGCTGGCGAGCGTGTCATCGTCCAGTTCGCGGCTGCCGACCTGATCGTCTGCGAGGTCTTCGAACGGCACCAGACGGCGGACGTTCTTCTCCATCCACTCTTTGTACGGATGGCGGCTTTTCAGATCGTCATCGGTTTCGGCGGAGTGCAGAATGCGCCCGCTGCGGGTATCGATAACCATCAGCTCGCCAGGGCCGACGCGACCTTTCTCAACCACTTCATCCGGCTGATAATCCCAGATCCCGACTTCAGAAGCGCAGGTAATCAGCTTGTCTTTGGTGATGACGTAGCGCGCCGGACGCAGGCCGTTACGGTCAAGGTTACAGGCGGCAAAGCGGCCGTCGGACATAACAATGCCCGCCGGGCCATCCCACGGCTCCATGTGCATGGAGTTAAAGTCAAAGAACGCGCGCAGCTCCGGGTCCATATCCGGGTTGTTCTGCCAGGCCGGCGGCACCAGTAAACGCATGGCGCGAATAATGTCCATCCCGCCAGCCAGCAGCAGTTCCAGCATGTTATCCATTGAGCTGGAGTCGGAGCCGGTTTCGTTAACGAACGGTGCGGCGTCGTGCAGGTCAGGGATCAGCGGTGTCTGGAATTTATAGGTACGTGCGCGTGCCCACTGGCGGTTGCCGGTGATGGTGTTGATTTCACCGTTATGCGCCAGGTAGCGGAACGGTTGCGCCAGCGGCCAGCGCGGTACGGTATTGGTGGAGAAGCGCTGGTGGAACAGGCAGATGGCCGATTCCAGACGCAGGTCCGCCAGGTCCAGGTAAAAGCGCGGCAGATCCGCCGGCATACACAGACCTTTATAGATATTGACCAGGTTCGACAAGCTACACACGTAGAAGTCTTTATCGTCCTGGAGGCGTTTTTCGATGCGACGGCGCGCGATGAACAGGCGGCGCTCCATATCACGCGGACGCCAGCCCGCAGGGGCGTTGACAAAAATTTGCTCGATACGAGGCAGGGAGGAGAGGGCGATTTCACCGAGAACACCTTCGTTGGTCGGCACGTCGCGCCAGCCGACAATCGACAGGGTCTCCTGCTGTAATTCTTCTTCGACAATGCGACGAGAAGCCGCAGCCAGTTCAGCGTCTTTATTTAAAAAGATCATGCCGACGGCGTAGTTTTTAGCTAAACGCCAGCCGCGCTCTTGCGCCACGATGCGGAAAAAGCGGTCAGGTTTTTGTAACAGCAAACCGCAACCATCGCCGGTTTTACCATCGGCTAGAATTGCGCCACGGTGCTGCATGCGGGCCAGTGCGTGTATGGCGGTACGCACTACCTTGTGGCTAGGTTCGCCTTCTATGTGGGCGATCAGGCCGAAACCACAGTTATCCCTCTCAAGGGATTTATCGTACAACATATCAGTGAACCTCCCCAGGCTCTGCGGGATTCCCATCTGGACCGTTGCGCACGGGCACACCAAGAGCATGGCGACGGGGTTTGCGTGTCATACGCTTACCTCGCATTCGCCCTCTTTATCCTTTTCGCATAGGTCAAACAAGTTTGAGGACTTGCTTCAGAGGGAATCTCAATTACTGCATAAATATGATGAGCAGGCTGCTCATCCAGAAAGCTTCCAGCGGATTTCCACGTTATCGGGAATCCACACACAGGTCAAATGGCAATCTTATTTATGCAAAAATGTGCTATAGGGCGATTAACTTTATGAATATGTTGAAATTTAAGGCTTTTTTACATTGATTTAACGCAAGGAGAATGGGGAGCGAAGTGTGATCTGTCTCACTGTCAGAAAGGCTGTATATCCCCCGTCCTCCCTTTGTTTATCGCTATGCTTGGCATTTTATGCTGGTTTTTGGAGTTTTGGCGTCTTAAAGATACTGTTTTTATGCTGAGAGTATAAGAAGATAAAAAAAACAGTCGGATATAAGGAAAAGTAATTTCATTTTGAATGAATGAAATTTCGATTATTTTGATTTGTTATGCAATGAATAAAGGCACGCCAGGGCGATTGATCCAGGTCATCGCCGACTGGGGCAAAAAATGGCAGGCTTTGGCCTCTTTTCAAGGCGCGGTCTACCAGATTATGCAGTTACAGAAATTAGTCAATATGTTTGGTGGGGATCTTTCTCGCCGTTATGGGCAAAAGGTTCATAAACTCACGCTTCACGGCGGCTTTAGCTGTCCAAATCGTGATGGCACCATCGGACGTGGTGGATGTACTTTCTGCAATGTCGCCTCGTTTGCCGATGAAGCACAGCAGCACCATTCTATTGCCGAGCAGCTTGAGCATCAGGCGCATCTGGTCAATCGCGCGAAACGCTATCTGGCCTATTTCCAGGCCTATACCAGCACCTTTGCTGAAGTGCAGGTGCTGCGTTCGATGTATCAGCAGGCGGTCAGCCAGGCCAGTATCGTCGGGTTATGCGTTGGGACGCGCCCCGACTGCGTGCCGGATGCGGTACTCGATCTGCTTTGCGAGTATAAAGACCTCGGCTATGAGGTATGGCTGGAACTCGGTTTGCAAACCGCGCATGACAAAACCCTGCATCGTATTAACCGCGGCCATGATTTTGCCTGCTACCAACGCACTACGCGACTGGCACGCGAGCGTGGGCTGAAAGTGTGCTCGCACCTGATTGTCGGTCTGCCGGGAGAAGGGCAGGCAGAATGCCTGCAAACCGTGGAACGTGTAGTGGAGACGGGTGTTGACGGTATTAAGCTGCACCCGCTGCATATTGTGAAAGGCAGTACGATGGCGAAAGCCTGGGAAGCCGGGCGGCTGAACGGAATTGAACTGGACGACTATACGGTTACCGCCGGGGAGATGATCCGTCATACGCCGCCAGAGGTGATTTATCATCGAATTTCCGCCAGCGCGCGTCGCCCAACGCTGTTGGCACCGCTATGGTGTGAAAACCGCTGGACCGGCATGGTCGAACTGGATAAGTACCTTAACAAGTACGGTGTGCAAGGCTCGGCGCTCGGTACGCCATGGGTGCTGCCTGAGAACTAACTCTCCGTAGTCATGTAGGCCTGATAAGCAACGCGCCATCAGGCGGCCCGGCGCACATTGCCTGATGGCGCGTTGCTTATCAGGCCTACGATGGCCTCTCCGCGGTCATTTCACCGATAACCTCCGCATTTCTTGCACAATCTTCAACGTCACGCTGAGAATTGAGTATTATTGTGCCAAGTTGTCGTGAAGGAACCCTCTATGAAGCAAATCCGTATGCTGGCGCAATATTACGTCGACCTGATGATGAAGTTAGGTCTGGTGCGCTTTTCGCTGCTGTTGGCGCTGGCTCTGGTCGTGTTGGCAATTGTGGTGCAGATGGCTGTCACCATGGTGCTGCATGGCCAGGTAGAAAGCATTGATGTCATCCGTTCTATCTTTTTTGGTCTGTTAATTACCCCCTGGGCCGTCTATTTCTTGTCTGTGGTGGTGGAGCAACTTGAGGAGTCCCGGCAACGCCTGTCACGACTGGTACAAAAGCTGGAAGAGATGCGCGAGCGCGATCTGAAGCTCAATGTGCAGTTGAAGGATAATATTGCCCAGCTCAATCAGGAAATTGTTGAGCGTGAAAAAGCCGAAGCAGAGCGCCAGGAAACATTCGAGCAACTGAAGGTTGAAATCAAAGAGCGCGAAGAGGCGCAGATCCAGCTTGAGCAACAGTCTTCCTTTTTACGCTCTTTCCTTGATGCCTCGCCGGATCTGGTTTTTTATCGCAATGAAGATAAAGAGTTTTCCGGCTGTAACCGTGCTATGGAGCTGCTGACTGGCAAAAGCGAAAAGCAGCTGGTGAACTTAAAACCGGCTGACGTTTACTCTCCTGAAGCGGCTGAAAAGGTGATTGAGACCGACGAGAAGGTGTTCCGCCATAATGTTTCGCTCACCTACGAACAGTGGCTGGACTACCCGGACGGGCGCAAAGCCTGCTTTGAAATTCGCAAAGTGCCTTACTATGACCGCGTAGGTAAGCGACATGGTCTGATGGGCTTTGGGCGCGATATTACCGAGCGTAAGCGTTATCAGGATGCGCTTGAGCGCGCCAGCCGCGATAAGACCACCTTTATTTCTACCATCAGCCACGAGTTGCGCACCCCGCTTAACGGCATTGTCGGCTTAAGCCGGATCCTGCTGGATACGGATCTGACTGCGGAGCAGGAAAAATACCTTAAAACAATCCACGTCTCTGCTGTGACGCTGGGGAATATTTTCAACGATATTATCGACATGGATAAGATGGAGCGACGTAAAGTCCAGCTCGATAACCAGCCGATCGATTTCACCAGTTTTATGGCGGATCTGGAAAACCTCTCTGGCCTACAGGCGCAGCAAAAGGGGCTGCGTTTTGTGCTTGAGCCGACGTTACCGCTGCCGCATAAGGTCATTACCGACGGAACGCGTCTGCGTCAGATCCTGTGGAATCTGATCAGCAACGCCGTGAAGTTTACCCAGCAGGGGCAGGTGACCGTGCGGGCGCGCTATGACCAGGGGAATATGCTGCATTTCGAAGTTGAAGATTCCGGCATCGGCATTCCGCAGGATGAGCAGGATAAAATCTTCGCTATGTATTATCAGGTGAAGGACAGCAACGGCGGTAAACCGGCTACGGGGACAGGGATTGGTTTGGCCGTGTCGAAGCGTCTGGCGAAAAACATGGGCGGTGATATTACGGTTTCCAGCCAGGCAGGAAAAGGGTCCATCTTTACGCTGACTGTGCATGCGCCTGCGGTAGCGGAAGAGATTGAAGATGCTTTTGAAGACGATGAAATGCCGCTGCCAGCCCTGAATGTGCTGCTGGTAGAAGACATTGAGCTGAACGTTATTGTTGCGCGCTCCGTGCTGGAAAAATTAGGCAACAGCGTGGATGTCGCGATGACCGGGAAAGCCGCGCTGGAAATGTTTACGCCGGGTGAATATGACCTGGTGCTGTTGGATATTCAGCTACCGGATATGACCGGTCTGGATATCTCGCGGGAGCTCACGCAAAAATACGCCCGTGAAGATCTGCCACCGCTGGTTGCACTCACCGCCAACGTACTGAAAGATAAAAAAGAGTATCTGGACGCAGGCATGGACGACGTGCTGAGTAAGCCGCTGTCGGTTCCGGCGCTAACCGCCATGATCAAAAAATACTGGGATACCCGAAACGAAGAGGAGAGCACTGTGACATCTGAAGAAAGCAGTAAATCGCAAGCGCTGTTAGATATTCCTATGTTGGAACAATACCTCGAGCTGGTGGGACCGAAGTTAATTACCGACGGGCTGGCGGTGTTTGAGAAGATGATGCCGGGATATTTGAGCGTGCTGGAGTCCAACCTGACGGCACGGGATAAAAAAGGTGTTGTTGAGGAAGGCCATAAAATTAAAGGCGCAGCAGGTTCAGTGGGGCTGCGTCACCTGCAACAGCTAGGTCAGCAAATCCAGTCGCCGGATCTTCCTGCTTGGGAAGATAACGTTGCTGAATGGATTGAAGAGATGAAGCAGGAGTGGCAGCACGACGTGGCAGTATTAAAAGCCTGGGTGGCGAGCGTGGAAAAAAAATGACCCCGGCTTGACCGGGGTGCGCGAATACTGCGCCAACACCAGGGAAATCGTGGCTGCGCCGTAAATTATTATCATTGTTTACAAGGGCGCAGCCCTAATTTTCAGGCCGCACGCAGTTAAGATAGCAAATCTTAAATAATTTGTTACATGAATCAGTTAAATGTGTGAAGCGTAGCATTTAAATCATAATAACTAATATGTTTCAGCCAGTTGAGAAAGGAGTATTGCGATGAAAAAAGTGGGTGTAGTGCTCAGCGGATGCGGCGTGTATGACGGTGCAGAGATCCATGAAACTGTTCTCACGCTTCTGGCCATTGCCCGCAACGGCGCTCAGGCTGTCTGTTTCGCACCAGATAAACAACAAGCGGATGTGATTAATCATCTGACCGGCGAGCCGATGCTGGAAACTCGCAATGTGCTGATTGAAGCCGCGCGTATCACACGTGGCGATATTCGCCCACTTGCGCAGGCAGTCTCATCGGAACTGGATGCGTTGATCGTGCCGGGTGGGTTTGGTGCGGCCAAAAATCTGAGCAATTTTGCCAGTCAGGGCAGCGAATGCCGGGTTGACAGCGATTTAGCCGCGCTGGCGGTGGCCATGCATCAGGCGGGTAAGCCGTTGGGGTTTATGTGCATTGCGCCTGCCATGTTACCTAAAATTTTTGACTTCCCGCTGCGTCTGACCATCGGCACTGATATCGACACGGCAGAGGTGCTGGAAGAGATGGGCGCTGAGCATGTGCCTTGTCCGGTTGATGACATTGTCGTCGATGAAGACAACAAAATCGTTACCACGCCTGCCTATATGCTGGCGCAGGACATCGCTCAGGCTGCGAGTGGCATCGATAAACTGGTATCGCGTGTGCTGGTGCTGACTGAATGAGAAAAGGAGTAACCGCCTTTCTGCGACGTATTTTTCTGCGGGTGGTGGTTGTCCTCGCCGTATTCTGGGGCGGAGGCATCGCACTTTTCAGCGTGATGCCTGTGCCTTTCTCGGCGGTAATGGTCGAGCGACAGCTGGGCGCATGGCTGTCCGGTGATTTCGGCTATGTGGCGCACTCGGACTGGGTGAGCATGGATGGGATCTCACCGTGGATGGGACTGGCGGTGATTGCTGCGGAGGACCAGAAGTTTCCAGACCACTGGGGGTTTGACGTCACCGCCATAGAGAAAGCGCTGGCGCACAATGAACGCAATGAAAACCGCATTCGCGGGGCGTCAACGTTATCGCAACAGACGGCGAAAAACCTCTTTTTGTGGGATGGACGTAGCTGGGTGCGTAAAGGTCTCGAAGCCGGGCTAACGCTGGGTATGGAAACCGTCTGGAGTAAGAAACGTATTCTGACCGTCTATTTGAATATCGCCGAGTTTGGCGATGGGATATTTGGCGTGGAGGCGGCGGCGCAACGGTATTTTCATAAACCGGCCAGTCGGTTGAGCCTGTCTGAAGCGGCCTTGCTGGCGGCAGTATTGCCCAATCCTTTGCGTTTTAAGGCGAATGCGCCTTCTGGTTATGTGCGTAACCGCCAGGCCTGGATTATGCGCCAAATGCGCCAGTTAGGTGGTGAGTCGTTTATGCGGGAAAATAATCTGTATTAGCGTAGTTATTGCCGGATGCGGCGTAAACGCCTTATCCGGCCTACTGGCTACGTTCTGTGTACTCGATTAATCTTCATCAAACCCTGAATTAAACAGGGCAATCACTGCGGCCAGGGCTTCTACTTCCTGTGGTCCCGTGGCTTCGACTTCTATCTGACGCCCTTTGGCTGAATCCAGCATCAGCAGAGCGATAACGCTGTTGGCCTCGGCTTCCGTTCCTTCATCATTACGCAGCAAAACTTCTGCTTCGAAACCCTGCATCAATTCAAACAGTTTCATCGCTGGGCGGGCATGCATGCCCAGCTTATTGGTGATTTCAACGGTTTGCTTCACGGTCATGATTTACGTTTTTCCAGCGTACGATGGCGTGACTGCACGTTTTTACCGCGTGAGCGGAAGTAGTCTGCCAACTGCTCAGCAATATACACCGAACGGTGTTTCCCGCCGGTACAGCCGATGGCTACGGTAAGGTAGCTACGGTTGTTGGTCTCCAGCATGGGTAACCATAGCTCAAGATAGCTGCGAGTCTGGTAAATAAAATTGTGTACTTCTGTGTGCCTGTCGAGGAATGCGGCGACGGGGCGGTCAAGACCGGTCATTGGGCGCAGCTTTGGATCCCAGTGTGGGTTAGGCAGAAAGCGCACGTCAAAGACGTAATCCGCATCAATCGGGATACCGTGTTTGAAACCAAAGGATTCGAATACCATCGTCAATTCACGTTCACGTTTACCCAGCAGTCGGGTACGTAACATTTCCGCCAGTTCGTGTACGGACATTTCGGAGGTATCAACGATCAGGTCAGCGCGAGAGCGCAGTGGCTCCAGCAAATCGCTTTCCTTATCGATAGCGCTTTCCAGAGACAAGTTCTTGCTGGAGAGCGGGTGTAAACGGCGCGTGTCGCTGTAGCGACGAATCAGCGTGTTACGGTCTGCATCAAGGAACAGCAGCTGTGGTGAGAAACCCTCGGGCAGATTATTCATTGCCTGCTCAAAAATTTCCGGGGACTCAGGCATGTTGCGCACATCAATGCTGACGGCCGCAGAAATCTGGCGATCGGCCAGTGTACGAGCCAGATCGGGCAACAGCACTACGGGAAGGTTATCCACGCAGTAAAAACCCATATCTTCCAGCGCACGCAGGGCGACAGATTTACCTGACCCTGAACGGCCGCTGACGATCATCAGTACCATGTACTGTTTCTCCTCACAACGACAAAAAAGGATGCCATTGGGTTGTTATGCTTCATCCTGTCCACCTTCGGTGTCCGTGATGATTTGATACAACTCCTGGTCACTCTGCGCGGCGCGCAGACGACGACAGATGGTTTTATCTGCCAGACGTTTTGCGACCAGTGACAACGTATGCAAATGCGTCTTGGTTTGGTCTGCCGGGACCAGCAGGGCGAAAAGCAGATCGACAGGTTGATTATCAATGGCGTCGAAGGCGATAGGTGTTTCGAGTTGAACAAACACACCAACCGCGCGCATCGTGTCTTCTTCCAGCTTTCCGTGCGGGATAGCAATACCATTACCGATGCCGGTACTGCCCATTTTTTCACGCGTCAGAATGGCTTCAAATACCACCTGAGAAGGCAAGCTAAGCTGTTTTGCCGCAAGTTCGCTGATGATTTCCAGTGCGCGTTTCTTGCTTTGGCAGTGAACGCCTGCGCGTGTACATTCCTGGTTAAGAACAGTGCTCAGTTGTAGAGTCGTATCGTTATTTGTCATAATTTCACCTAAGCGCTAACTGTACAAATGGCCCGTTGTGCTACACAACAGGCCGTCCTGCACCCGCTAACTGCCCGGACAAGTTAGTGCTGTTTCAGTTTATCTTTATGTTTTGTTAACTGCCGAGCCAGTTTATCAATTAAACCGTCAATGGCGGCGTACATATCCTGACCTTCCGCGCTGGCATGAATTTCGCCACCGTTCACATGCAGTGTTGCATCCGAGATATGTGTAACCTTCTCCACTTTCAACACAATATAGACCTGATTAATCCGGTCGAAATATTGTTCGAGCTTGGCAAATTTTGTATTCACAAAATCGCGCAGGGCTTCGGTGATTTCGACGTTGTTTCCAGTGATGTTGAGCTGCATAGTGTCTTCCTTATCGGTTGGGTCACACCAGCTGTTTGCGCTGGTTAGACGGCGGAATGGATAAAGACTCTCGGTACTTCGCAACGGTGCGGCGCGCCACCATGATACCCTGTTCTGACAGCATAGAGGTTAACTTGCTGTCACTCAGCGGTTTCGCGGGGTTTTCCGCAGCAATTAATTTCTTCACCAGCGCACGGATAGCTGTGGATGAGGCTTCACCTCCGCCTTCAGTGTTAACGTGACTGGAAAAGAAATACTTCAATTCAAAAATGCCGCGCGGACTGTGCAGATACTTTTGCGTGGTCACACGGGAAATGGTCGATTCGTGCATCTCGACGGCCTGGGCGATATCCGCCAGTACCATCGGTTTCATATACTCTTCGCCTTGCTCAAAGAAGGCTTGCTGTTGCTCCACGATGCAGCGACTGACGCGCAGCAACGTATCATTGCGGCTTTCCAGGCTTTTAATCAGCCACTTCGCATCTTGCAGATTGCTACGAATAAACTGGCTGTCGGCATCGTTGCGCGCGCTATTGCACATGGCGGCGTAGTGCTGGTTAATCTGTAAGCGCGGAATGCTGTCGCCGTTGAGTTCGACCACCCAACGATCGTTATGCTTACGCACAAGCACATCCGGAATGACGTACTCCGGCTCGCCGGTCTGGATCGATTGCCCAGGTCTTGGATCCAGCGACTGAATAAGATTGACGGCTTCTTTCAGCACGTCTTCTTTCAGCCGGGTCACGCGCATCAGGGTGCGGAAGTCATGGTTGGCTAACAGATCGAGGTGATCGCTGATGATCAGGCGCGCTTCTTCCAGCCACGGCGTGGCTTTATCAAACTGCGAAAGTTGGATCAGTAAGCAGTCGCGGAGATCTTTGGCGGCCACGCCAACGGGATCAAAGCGCTGAACGCGTTTAAGCACAGCTTCGATTTCGTCCATACCGACGTCGTCATCACCCATGCTTTCGAGAATATCGTCCAGGGTCACGGTGAGATAACCGGTTTCGTCTACCGCATCTACAATGGATGTCGCAATGGCGCGATCGGTATCCGAGAACGGGGTCAGTTCCACTTGCCACATCAGGTAATCCTGTAGTGATTGCGTGGTCTCACCCTGATACACAGGCAGCTCGTCGTCGATGTAATCTCCGCTGGTGCCCGAAGGCGTCCCGGCGGTGTAAATTTCATCCCAACTGGCGTCAAGCGGCAACTCCTCAGGCATCTCTTTTTGTTCGAGTGCATCTGCGGTGTCGAGGGTTTCGCTGTCCTGTTTTTCCTGGGTATCAATTTCGTCGTGAAGATCGGTTTGCTCGAGCAGTGGGTTACTTTCCAGCGCTTGCTGAAGTTCTTGCTGAAGTTCCAGCGTGGACAGCTGCAACAGACGGATAGCCTGTTGTAGCTGAGGCGTCATCGCCAGTTGTTGGCTAAGCCTGAGTTGCAAACCTTGCTTCATGTTCAGAGTTGTTTTCTCCTGCAGTGACGTGAAGTCTTCTACCCTATCAGAGTCTGAAGTCTTCCCCAAGGTATACGCGCTTAACGTGCTCATCCTGCAGTATTTCTGTTGGCGTGCCGTGCGCGATCAGGTGTCCTTGACTTACGATATAGGCGCGCTCACACACTGCCAGCGTTTCGCGGACGTTGTGGTCGGTAATCAGCACGCCAAGGCCGCTGTCGCGCAGGTGTTCGATGATCCGTTTAATATCAATAACAGAAATCGGGTCAACACCGGCAAACGGTTCATCCAGCAGGATAAATTTCGGATTAGCGGCCAGTGCGCGAGCGATCTCCACGCGGCGTCGTTCACCACCGGAGAGCGACTGACCTAAGCTGTCACGCAGGTGCTCGATGTGGAATTCTTCCATCAGCTCGTTGGCGCGATCTTCCCGCTGCTCGCTGGTCAGATCGTCACGAATTTGCAGCACCGCCATCAGGTTATCAAACACGCTCAGGCGACGGAAAATAGACGCTTCCTGCGGTAAGTAGCCGATGCCGCGACGCGCGCGCGCATGCAGAGGCAGCAGACTGATGTCTTCGTCATCAATGATAATGTTGCCCGCATCGCGCGGGACAATGCCGACTACCATGTAAAAGGTTGTTGTCTTGCCTGCACCGTTAGGACCGAGCAGACCGACGATCTCCCCGGAGTTGACGGTCAGACTGACATCTTCAACCACACGACGGCCTTTATAGGCTTTTGCAAGGTTCTTTGCAGTTAATGTTGCCATAACGAATCAGTTACCTTTTTTCTCTGCCGGAGCCTTGTTTTTGTCCTGCAACTGCGACGGAACCAGAACGGTGGTGACGCGTTTGCCTTTATCGCTGAAGGCCTGCATTTTCTGCTCTTTTACCAGATAAGTGATCTTATCGCCCGTGATGTTGCTATCGAGTTGTTCCAGATATGCCTTGCCGGTGAGAACGACAAAGTCTTTCGCCAGTTCATAGTGCATGTGTGAGGCGCGGCCTTTCACCGGCTTACCGTTGTCCTGCATCTGGTAAAAGGTGGCGGGATCACCGTAACCATCAATCACTTCTTTACCGTCTTCACCGCCAGGGCGGGTCACGACGACTTTATCGGCGTTAATTTTGATGGTGCCCTGAGTCACAATCACGTTACCAGTAAACGTCACCACGTTGCCCTGCATATCCAGGGACTGCTGGTCCGACTCAATGTGAATCGGCTGCTCGGTATCGCCGGTGACGGCCAATGCCGGGATGCTGGCGGCCAGAAGTGAGCTGGCAAGTACAAGATTAAGGCTGAGT
This sequence comes from Citrobacter freundii complex sp. 2024EL-00216, assembly GCF_043945515.1. Taxonomy (NCBI): domain Bacteria; kingdom Pseudomonadati; phylum Pseudomonadota; class Gammaproteobacteria; order Enterobacterales; family Enterobacteriaceae; genus Citrobacter; species Citrobacter freundii complex sp. 2024EL-00216. The sequence continues at coordinate 75,397 of NZ_JBIMRA010000006.1, forward strand.
TTGTTTGTTTTGGATTTCATATGAGGTTCTAACCTTTTCAATCAGCTCGGCGTTCTTGCTGCGTAAGTTGCCGCGCATCTTCAGTCCGCTGGAGTTAAATGTTGTGCCATACAACGTCACCAGATCATCGGAAGTGACGTCTTGTGTCACCAGGTTAATCTGCGCGTTATCGGTCGTAATTCTGCGTAGTTGAGAGTCAGGCACCAGGGCGTTAACCTCAACATGGCCGTACAGATACAGCATCCGATCGTTGGTCAATTTGGCTTTGTCGGCCTTGATCGTCCAGGTCGGTACTTTATCCTTATCAAACGTGGTTAATACCGGTTGAGTAAACCACGAAACCGCTTGTTCCGAATAATATTCAACGTGTTGTGCGATCAAGTGATAGCTCAGCGCGCCTTCCGGACTATACACGACGGTATCAGTATGTTCGCTCTTATAGGTTGGCTCGTTGTTATTGACGACGACCTGAGTGGTGTCATCTTTGTCTGCCAGATTAATACCAATCATCACAAGGACAGCCAGCGACAGTAGAATGATAACCCAACGTCTGGTTTTGCTCATATCGATTGCCCTTTGGCCTCGTCCAGTTTGCCCTGCGCCAGGAGTAATAAATCGCAGACTTCACGCACAGCGCCACGTCCCCCATCAATGTGGGTGACATAATCAGCTCGCGGGATCAGCAAAGGGTGGGCATCTGCCACCGCGACGCTTAATCCCACTTTAGCCATCACCGGCCAGTCGATCAGGTCATCGCCAACGTAGGCGACATTCTCCGGCGCGATCGCCAGTTTGCTAAGGAGATCGCCAAAGGCAACCAGTTTGTCTGACTGCCCCTGATACAGGTGGGTGATCCCCAAAGTGGCACAGCGATCTTCTACAAGTTTAGCCTTTCGTCCGGTAATAATGGCAACCTCAATACCGGAAGTGAGCGCACAGCGAATACCGTAACCATCACGGACGTTAAAAGCCTTCAGCTCTTCACCGTTGTTGCCCATATAAATCAGACCATCAGACAGTACGCCATCCACATCCAGGATCAGCAAACGGATGTTTTCTGCCCGGGTGATAACGTCTGCGCTGACGGGTCCATAACAGGTCGCAAGCGACGCACCTGCTTTACTCATTTTCGTTATCCTTGAGTTTCTTACACTACACCTGCACGCAGCAGATCATGCATATGTAACACACCGAGTAACTGGTCGCCATCAGCAACCATTACCGAGGTGATATGGCGGGACTGCATTAAGTTCAGGGCATCGACGGCAAGAATACCCGGACGCACGCGAATGCCTCCAGGGGTCATCACATCGGCAATGCCTAACTGGCGTACATCAACGCCCATATCGAAGACACGACGTAAATCGCCATCGGTGAAAATACCGTCAATCTTCATGGCATCATCGCAAATGACGGTCATGCCGAGATTTTTACGCGTGATCTCAATTAAGGCGTCACGCAGGCTGGCGTTTTTGGTCACATGCGGGATCTCGTCGCCCGTATGCATAATATCGTTAACGCGCAGTAAAAGCTTACGGCCCAGTGCGCCACCGGGGTGAGACAACGCAAAATCTTCCGCGGTAAAGCCGCGCGCTTTTAATAATGCCACCGCGAGGGCATCGCCCATCACCAGTGTTGCTGTCGTACTGCTGGTCGGCGCCAGGCCTAACGGACAAGCTTCCTTGGGCACTTTAACACACAGATGCACATCTGCCGCACGCGCCATACTGCTTTCAGGACGACCGGTCATGCAGATCAGCGGTACATGAAGACGTTTTAATACCGGGATCAGCGCCGCTATCTCATTGGATTCACCGGAGTTAGAGATGGCGATGACCACATCCTGCGGCGAGACCATACCCAGATCGCCATGTGCGGCTTCGCCTGGGTGTACAAAAAATGAGGGGGTGCCGGTGCTGGCAAATGTGGCTGCCATTTTCCGCCCGATATGGCCGGATTTCCCCATTCCCATCACCACCACTTTGCCCGGGCAGCTGAATATTTTCTCGCATGCGAGGGTAAAATTGTGGTTGATGTACTGATCAAGCTCCGCCAGGCCTTCACGTTCAATTGCCAGGACTTCCTTGCCTGCTTGCTGAAAGTCAAAACCCGGTTGCAACTCTAAGTGCGACATAATGCGTTTCCAGTTATCCAACGAGAAGTGGCGATAACCAATACAGCATCGCCAGCCATATGATAAAACCGCCGGTCAGCAGCGCACCTGCGCCGCGACCAATCTGGCGCGGACGTCGCCAGCAGAGTAGTGCAAAAATCACGCTCACCAGCAGCATGACGCTATAGTCACGGGTGAAGGCCATTGGATTGACTTCACCTGGCGTAATCAACGCCGGTAGCCCGAGGACGATAGCGATATTAAAAATGTTTGCGCCGATAATGTTACCGACGGCAATATCGTTTTCACCTTTACGCAGACCCGCAATCGCTGTTGCCAGCTCCGGCAGGCTGGTACCAATGGCGACCACTGTCAGCCCGATAGTAAGTTCGCTCATGGCGAAATAGTTCGCCAGTACGGTCGCGTTGTCCACCACCATACGTGTTGCCATTGGCATGATAATCAGCGCAATGCCCAACCACAAAAATGCGACTGGCAATCCGCCTTCGCGCGGCAGCTCAGCTATCTGCTCACGTGTCAGGCTGTCATTGCCTTGTCGCTCGGCCAGACGGGCGATTTTAACAATGAATAGCAGCCATAGCACGGCCAGAAGCAGAAGAAAGAAACCGTCGCTGCGGCTTAACTGCCCGTCATACAGGACGGATGCAGCTAAAATACTTACCAGCAACATTAGCGGTAATTCACGACGCAGAACATCAGAATGCACGGTAAAAGGATGAATCAGCGCCGACAGGCCTAAAATAAGCAGAATGTTGGTGATGTTAGAACCTATGGCGGTCCCGACAGCCAGATCGAGTTGCCCATTCATCGATGCGGCAATGGAGACAATTATCTCGGGTAACGACGTACCCATGCTGACCACGGTCATTCCAATGATAATGGGAGGAATACCGAAATTTCGACATAAAATGGATGCGGCAAATACCAGACGGTCGGCACCGTAGACCACCAGAAGTAAACCAATTATTAACAGCGCCGTCGCTAAAAGCATCTAAAGTCCTTTCTTCAGGTATACTCGCCGGTCCACTTGAAGGATCTTCTGGAAGCCGTAACGAAGTCTTAATTTTGACTTTATGCGGCTAAAAAGTAAAACAAATGCCAGCTTTCGCTAACCAGGACAGGCAATAATCTGTAAATATGTTGAGTTCATGGCTGAATTGAGCGCCAAACTCTTCGATCAACGAGGCAATAGTAAAGGATGAATCAATGGGGCAGTCTGTGGCGAATCTAGTCGATATGCGCGATGTCAGCTTTTCCCGGGGTGACCGCTGCATCTTTGATAATATTTCCCTGACGGTACCGCGCGGTAAGGTGACGGCGATCATGGGGCCATCAGGCATCGGCAAAACGACGCTGTTGCGTCTGATTGGCGGACAGATCCCCCCGGATAAGGGCGAGATCCTGTTTGACGGTGAGAACGTCCCGGCCATGTCCCGTTCGCGTTTATTTACCGTGAGAAAGCGCATGAGTATGCTGTTTCAGTCTGGTGCGCTATTTACCGACATGAATGTGTTTGACAACGTCGCGTACCCTCTGCGCGAGCATACGACGTTGCCAGCGCCGTTGCTGAAGAGCACGGTGATGATGAAGCTCGAGGCCGTCGGCCTGCGGGGTGCGGCCAAATTAATGCCTTCTGAATTATCCGGTGGGATGGCGCGTCGCGCCGCGTTAGCACGTGCTATCGCGCTGGAGCCAGACCTCATCATGTTTGATGAGCCGTTCGTCGGCCAGGATCCCATCACCATGGGCGTTCTGGTGAAGCTGATTTCAGAACTGAACAGCGCGCTGGGCGTCACCTGTGTGGTGGTATCCCATGATGTGCCTGAGGTACTGAGTATTGCGGATTACGCCTATATAATGGCGGACAAAAAAATAGTGGCCTACGGTAGTGCTCAGGCACTACAAGAAAATGCCGATCCGCGCGTACGCCAGTTCCTGGACGGCATTGCCGATGGACCGGTTCCGTTCCGTTACCCGGCGGGCGACTACCACATCGATTTACTCAAAACAGGGAGTTAAGCCACCCATGTTGTTAAATGCGCTGGCATCACTCGGACATCGGGGAATAAAAACCCTCAGGACGTTCGGGCGAGCCGGATTAATGTTGTTCAATGCGGTTGTCGGCAAGCCGGAGTTTCGCAAACATGCGCCGCTGCTGATACGCCAGCTCTATAATGTCGGTGTCTTATCGATGCTGATCATTATTGTTTCTGGCGTGTTCATCGGTATGGTGCTGGGGTTGCAGGGATACCTGGTGCTGACCACCTACAGCGCGGAAACCAGCCTCGGTATGCTGGTGGCACTGTCATTGTTACGTGAGTTGGGACCGGTTGTTGCGGCGCTGCTGTTTGCCGGGCGGGCCGGGTCGGCCTTAACCGCAGAAATTGGCCTGATGCGGGCGACCGAACAGCTTTCCAGTCTGGAGATGATGGCCGTCGATCCACTGCGCCGGGTGATTTCCCCACGTTTTTGGGCTGGCGTCATTTCATTGCCGCTGCTGACGATTATTTTTGTCGCAGTGGGTATCTGGGGTGGTTCACTGGTTGGCGTAAGCTGGAAGGGTATTGATGCAGGCTTCTTCTGGTCGGCTATGCAAAATGCCGTCGACTGGCGTCTGGACCTGGTTAACTGTCTGATTAAGAGCGTGGTGTTCGCCATTACGGTCACCTGGATTGCATTGTTCAATGGTTATGATGCGATCCCGACCTCTGCCGGGATTAGCCGGGCAACGACACGCACCGTTGTGCACGCCTCTCTTGCCGTTCTGGGGCTGGATTTTGTGCTGACCGCACTGATGTTTGGGAATTGAGTTCATGCAAACGAAAAAGAATGAAATTTGGGTCGGGTTATTCCTGCTGGTTGCGCTGCTGGCAGCGCTGTTTGTTTGCCTGAAGGCGGCGAACGTTACCTCAATGCGTACTGAGCCGACTTACACGATTTATGCGACCTTTGATAATATTGGCGGCCTGAGAGAGCGTTCTCCGGTGCGGATTGGCGGAGTGGTAGTTGGACGCGTATCGGACATCTCGTTAGATCCGAAAACGTACCTGCCGCGCGTGACGCTGGAAATCGAATCGCGTTTTAACCATATTCCTGACACCAGTTCTCTGAGCATCCGTACTTCCGGTCTGCTGGGCGAACAGTATCTGGCATTGAATGTGGGTTTTGAAGATCCTGAGCTGGGAACGTCTATCCTCAAAGATGGCGGTACGATTCAGGACACGAAATCCGCGATGGTGCTGGAAGATATGATTGGTCAGTTCCTTTACAACAGCAACAGTAAAGGTGATGACAATAAGAATTCTGGCGATGCGCCAGCCGCAACTGACGGCAATAATGAAGCCACTACGCCTGCGGGCGCAACGAAATAATCTCAGGAGAATCGACGTATGTTTAAACGATTGATGATGGTGGCTATGCTGGTGATTGCCCCGCTTAGCGCAGCAACTGCAGCCGACCAAACGAACCCGTACAAACAGATGAATGAGGCGGCGCAGAAGACATTTGACCGTCTGAAGAATGAACAACCTAAAATCCGCGCAAACCCGGATTACCTGCGTCAGGTTGTCGATCAGGAACTATTGCCATACGTGCAGGTTAAATATGCGGGTGCGCTGGTACTGGGTCGCTACTACAAAGATGCGACCCCTGCTCAGCGTGAAGCCTATTTTGCCGCATTCCGTGAATATCTGAAGCAGGCCTACGGCCAGGCTCTGGCGATGTACCATGGCCAGACTTATGAAATTGCACCAGAGCAACCGCTGGGTGATGCGACCATCGTGCCTATCCGCGTAACCATCATCGATCCAAACGGTCGCCCTCCGGTACGTTTGGATTTCCAGTGGCGTAAAAACTCCCAGACCGGTAACTGGCAGGCTTATGACATGATTGCTGAAGGCGTAAGTATGATCACCACCAAACAAAATGAGTGGAGCGACCTGCTGCGTACCAAAGGTATTGATGGCCTGACGGCGCAGCTGAAATCTATTGCTCAGCAGAAAATCACTCTGGAAGAGAAAAAATAATGACGCAGTCACTCACCTGGACGCGTGAAGGCGACAAGCTGGTGCTGGTGGGGGAGCTGGATCAGGACGTGTTAAACCCATTATGGGATGCGCGAATTGAGGCGATGAAAGGGGTATCCTGCATCGACCTGAACCAGGTATCCCGGGTAGATACCGGCGGTCTGGCGTTACTGTTGCATCTGATTAATCAGGGCAAGCAGCAGGGAAACAGCGTTTCGCTCACTGGTGTTAACGATAAAGTGTACACGCTGGCGCAGCTTTACAATCTGCCTGACGACGTCCTTCCGCGTTAATTTTTCCAGGCCGGATAAGGTCTTGTGCCGCTATCCGGCAAAACCCCTGAGGGGGATCTGCCACTAAAGCCTTGTCTGATTTATCAGCGAGGCTTTTTGCTTATTTATGACAGCGCCACTTTGCTCTAAGATGTTGGGCTGTTTTCACTATCTGACGAATGAAGAGCCCATGGAAAATAATGAAATTCAGAGCGTGCTGATGAATGCACTCTCCCTCCAGGAAGTCCACGTTTCTGGCGACGGCAGTCACTTTCAGGTTATTGCCGTGGGTGAGATGTTTGAAGGCATGAGCCGGGTCAAGAAGCAGCAATCGGTCTATGGCCCGTTGATGGAGTACATTGCGGACAACCGCATTCATGCCGTGTCGATTAAGGCGTTTACCCCAGCGGAATGGGCGCGCGATCGCAAACTTAACGGTTTTTGAGCTACGGGTGATGTGCCGGTAGCGAAGATAAATTCTTAACAGAGAACAGAATAATGGATAAATTTCGTGTTCAGGGGCCAACTAAGCTCCAGGGCGAAGTCACAATTTCAGGCGCTAAAAACGCCGCACTGCCGATCCTGTTTGCGGCGCTGCTGGCTGAAGAACCTGTAGAGATCCAAAACGTCCCGAAACTGAAGGACGTTGACACATCAATGAAGCTGCTGAGCCAGCTGGGTGCGAAAGTTGAGCGTAATGGTTCTGTGCACATCGATGCGCGTGATGTGAACGTCTTCTGTGCGCCGTACGATTTGGTGAAAACCATGCGTGCATCCATTTGGGCGCTCGGGCCGCTGGTTGCCCGCTTTGGTCAGGGCCAGGTTTCACTGCCGGGCGGCTGCACCATCGGCGCACGTCCGGTTGACCTGCACATTACCGGCCTGGAGCAGTTAGGCGCGACTATTAAGCTGGAAGAAGGCTATGTGAAGGCGTCCGTTGAGGGCCGTCTGAAAGGCGCGCATATCGTCATGGACAAAGTGAGCGTCGGCGCGACGGTCACCATCATGTGCGCAGCAACGCTTGCCGAAGGCACTACCATCATCGAAAACGCCGCGCGCGAGCCGGAGATCGTGGATACCGCGAACTTCCTGATTGCGCTGGGCGCGAAGATCACTGGTCAGGGCACCGATCGTATTACCATCGAAGGTGTTGAGCGTCTTGGCGGTGGTGTTTATCGCGTTCTGCCAGATCGTATCGAAACCGGTACCTTCCTGGTGGCGGCGGCAATTTCTCGCGGCAAAATTATCTGCCGTAATGCACAGCCGGACACGCTGGATGCCGTACTGGCGAAGCTGCGTGATGCGGGTGCGGATATTGAAGTGGGTGATGATTGGATCAGCCTTGATATGCACGGTAAACGTCCGAAAGCCGTCAATGTGCGTACTGCACCGCATCCGGCGTTCCCTACCGACATGCAGGCCCAGTTCACGTTGCTGAACCTGGTAGCTGAAGGGACCGGCTTCATCACGGAAACCGTGTTTGAGAACCGCTTTATGCACGTGCCTGAGCTGAGCCGTATGGGTGCTCACGCAGAAATCGAAAGCAATACCGTGATTTGCCACGGCGTGGAAACGCTCTCTGGCGCACAGGTTATGGCGACCGATCTGCGCGCATCTGCAAGCCTGGTGCTGGCAGGGTGTATTGCTGAAGGTACGACGGTAGTCGACCGTATTTATCACATCGATCGCGGCTATGAGCGCATCGAAGATAAACTGCGTGCGCTGGGCGCAAACATTGAGCGCGTGAAAGGCGAGTAATCGTCAACGTCTCTTGTAACCCCCAGTTCAGTTGGCCGGGGGTTACAGCTCAATGTTCATTCCGGATTCTTTTTCTCTCTGCGACTCCTCATCATCCGCGTTCTGTCGATGAACTCATGCGTTTTGGCATCGTGATAGCGTGACGGCCAAATCACCCAGGGGTCAGTTCCCAGTGCCCGGGCGATAATCAACTCACCTTTTGGCCATGGTCTCGTTAACGCATTGGCCAGCGTTGATGAACTCAATCCATTTTTACGTGATTCAGCGGCCATTGAGGTCCCTTTCTTGCGCAGTCCGGCGATGATGTCGGCCGGATGCCAGTCAATCAGCTTGCTTTCCATCAATTCATCTCTCCTTTGGTTAACGGCTTACGGTTTCGCGATCGGTTGTGCCGACACTATAACGCCCGAAGAACGAATGTTCTAAAATGTTCATGTAAAGTGTGCGTATATTCAGAATATGCCAAGGTTCTTCGTGATTATCTGGAAGGGGGAAATGATTACTGGAGCTTATAAGAAAATCCCGTGCAGGGCACGGGATGAGGGAGGATGCTGTAGGGAATTAACGGTCGCGCTGTACGGCAATATGTGCCAGACCAATCAGCGCTTCTCTCCACGGTGTATCAGGCAGCACCTGCAGCGCAGCGATGGCTTTATCAGCCTCTTCTTCTGCCCGCTGACGGGTCCATTCCAGAGAACCACAGGCGTTCATCGCTTCCAGAACCGGTTCCAGAAGGTGACGACCATTACCTTGCTCAATGGCCTGGCGGATCATTAGCGCTTGTTCTGGGGTGCCGTGGCGCATGGCATGCAGCAGTGGCAGCGTTGGTTTACCCTCGTTGAGGTCATCACCGACGTTTTTACCCAGCTGCTCGCCATCTGCGCTGTAATCCAGCAAATCGTCAATTAACTGGAAAGCGGTACCGAGATAACGGCCATAATCCTGCAACCCTTTTTCTTGTTCTTCGCTACAGCCAGCCAGAATACCTGAACATTGGGCTGCCGCTTCAAACAAACGCGCGGTCTTACTGTAGATGACGCGCATATAGTTTTCTTCGGTGATGTCCGGGTCGTTGACGTTCATCAACTGCAAGACTTCGCCTTCGGCAATGACGTTGACTGCTTTCGACATGACTTCCAGCACTTTCAACGAGCCAAGGCTGGTCATCATCTGAAATGCACGGGTATAGATAAAATCGCCAACCAGCACGCTGGCCGCATTACCAAACGCCGCATTTGCTGTGGCTTTCCCACGGCGCATGTCTGACTCATCCACAACATCGTCGTGCAGTAGGGTCGCTGTGTGGATAAACTCGATGAGGGCCGCAATCGTAACGTGCGCATTTTCCTGGTAGCCAACGGCCCGCGCGGCGAGGACGGCGATCATTGGGCGAATGCGTTTTCCGCCGCCGCTAACGATGTAGTACCCCAGTTGATTGATCAACTGAACGTCGGAATTGAGCTGTTCAAGGATTGTCGCATTGACCCCCGCCATATCTTGCGCGGTTAACTCATTGATTTTTTCTAAATTCATCGCAAAAGCCGGGCTTCTCGCCCCGATTACCTTACTGTGTGGGAAGGTAACGTCGGGTTTAGGGTTATAAATATATGCTGATTGTACTGAAAAAACGCCGTAGATAAACGTTACCGTACGTGTTGTGTTTTTTTTCTTCATGTATTGACGGTAGCACTTGTCAAAGGCTCGCGTTTTGCGTAATATTCGCGCCCTATTGTGAATATTTATAGCGCACTCTGAATCATCAAAAAGGTGTGCGCGGAAGCGGAGTTTTTTATGTACGCGGTTTTCCAAAGTGGTGGTAAACAACACCGAGTAAGCGAAGGTCAGACCGTTCGCCTGGAAAAGCTGGACATCGCAACTGGCGAATCTGTTGAATTCGCAGAAGTTCTGATGATCGCAAACGGTGAAGAAGTCAAAATCGGCGTTCCTTTCGTTGATGGCGGCGTTATCAAAGCTGAAGTCGTTGCTCACGGTCGTGGCGAGAAAGTTAAAATTGTTAAGTTTCGTCGTCGTAAACACTACCGTAAGCAGCAGGGCCATCGTCAGTGGTTCACTGATGTGAAAATCACTGGCATCAGCGCTTAAGTTAAGGGGAGCAGATTAAATGGCACATAAAAAGGCTGGCGGCTCGACTCGTAACGGTCGCGATTCAGAAGCTAAACGTCTGGGCGTAAAACGCTTCGGCGGTGAAACAGTTCTGGCTGGTAGCATCATCGTTCGTCAACGTGGTACTAAATTCCACGCTGGCTCCAACGTTGGTTGCGGCAAAGACCACACTCTGTTTGCTAAAGCAGACGGTAAAGTGAAATTTGAAGTGAAAGGCCCGAAAAACCGTAAATTCATCAGCATCGTTGCTGAATAAGTTTTTCGCGTCCCGGTAACGGATAAAAGCCCCGCAACACGTTGCGGGGCTTTTTACATTCGACGGCCGGTAAATACGCTCGTCGCGCCGTGACAACCCGGAAACGAGCCCTTGCAGGGAATACGGCATGAAGCAGCAGGCAGGCATTGGTATTCTGTTAGCACTCACAACGGCAGTATGTTGGGGCGCTTTGCCAATAGCAATGAAGCAAGTGCTGGAGGTGATGGAGCCTCCTACCGTGGTGTTCTACCGTTTTTTAATGGCAAGCGTTGGCCTTGGCGCTATTCTTGCGGTTAAAAAAAAGCTCCCTCCGTTGCGTATTTTTCGCAAAGCGCGTTGGCTGGTGTTGCTGGCTATCGCAACCGGTGGGTTGTTCGGTAACTTCATTCTGTTTAGTTCATCCTTGCAGTATTTGAGCCCAACGGCTTCGCAGGTTATCGGTCAGCTGTCACCGGTTGGTATGATGATCGCCAGCGTCTTTATCCTGAAAGAAAAGATGCGCGGCACGCAGGTGATTGGCGCCATTATGCTTCTGAGCGGCCTGGTCCTGTTTTTTAATACCAGTCTGATCGAAATTTTTACCCGACTCACCGATTACACCTGGGGCGTTATCTTTGGTGTCGGTGCGGCGATGGTCTGGGTGAGCTATGGGGTCGCGCAAAAGGTGTTATTGCGCCGCCTGGCATCACCGCAGATCCTGTTTTTACTGTACACTTTATGTACGATTGCGTTGTTGCCGCTGGCTAAACCCGGTGTCATCACGCAGCTCAGCGACTGGCAGCTGGCATGCCTGGTATTCTGCGGCCTGAATACGCTGGTAGGATATGGCGCTCTCGCGGAAGCGATGGCGCGTTGGCAGGCGGCGCAGGTGAGCGCTCTTATCACGCTCACACCGCTGTTTACGTTGTTATTTTCAGATTTATTATCACTGGCCTGGCCCGATTTCTTCGCCAGACCGATGCTAAACCTATTAGGTTATCTCGGTGCGTTTATCGTGGTTGCGGGCGCGATGTATTCCGCCATTGGTCATCGAATTTGGGGCGGTTTACGTAAGCATGAAACGGTGGTTTCGCAACCCCGCTCAGGCGAATGATTTACGGAGAGTAAAATGAAGTTTGTTGATGAAGCATCGATTCTGGTCGTTGCAGGTGATGGCGGTAATGGTTGCGTCAGCTTCCGCCGCGAAAAGTACATTCCAAAAGGCGGTCCGGACGGTGGTGATGGTGGTGACGGTGGTGACGTTTGGCTGGAAGCCGACGAAAACCTGAACACACTGATCGATTACCGTTTTGAAAAATCATTCCGTGCGGAACGTGGTCAGAATGGCGCGAGCCGTGATTGCACCGGTAAGCGTGGCAAAGACGTTACCATTAAAGTACCTGTTGGTACGCGTGTTATCGATCAGGGCACGGGCGAAACCATGGGCGACATGACCAAACACGGTCAGCGTCTGATGGTCGCTAAAGGTGGCTGGCACGGTCTGGGCAACACCCGTTTCAAATCCTCGGTTAACCGTACTCCGCGTCAGAAAACAATGGGTACGCCGGGTGATAAGCGCGATCTGATGCTGGAGCTGATGCTGCTGGCGGACGTGGGTATGCTGGGCATGCCAAACGCTGGGAAATCGACGTTTATCCGTGCGGTGTCCGCGGCGAAGCCGAAAGTCGCTGATTATCCGTTTACCACCCTGGTGCCGAGCCTGGGCGTGGTGCGTATGGACAACGAAAAGAGCTTCGTGGTTGCCGACATTCCGGGACTGATTGAAGGCGCGGCTGAAGGCGCAGGCCTGGGCATCCGCTTCCTGAAACACCTGGAACGTTGCCGTGTACTGCTTCACCTCATCGATATCGATCCGATTGATGGCTCTGATCCAGTTGAAAACGCACGTATCATTATTGGCGAACTGGAAAAATACAGTCAGGATCTGGCATCTAAACCGCGCTGGTTAGTGTTCAACAAAATTGATTTGATGGACAAGGCTGAAGCGGAAGAGAAAGCGAAAGCTATCGCCGAAGCGTTGGGTTGGGAAGGTAAATATTACCTGATCTCTGCCGCCAGCCAACTGGGCGTGAAAGATCTCTGCTGGGATGTGATGACCTTTATCATCGAGAACCCGATTGTTCAGGCTGAAGAAGCGAAACAGCCAGAGAAAGTTGAGTTCATGTGGGATGATTATCACCGCCAGCAGCTCGCTGAAGTCGAAGACGAAGCGGAAGATGACTGGGATGACGATTGGGACGAAGACGACGAAGAAGGCGTTGAGTTCATCTACAAGCGTTAATCTCGTCGCCGGATGGCGCTAGCGCTTATCCGGCCTACGGACGGCATCATATCGTAGGCCGGATAAGACGCGTTAGCGTCGACATCCGGCAATAATGCACTCAGTTATTCTGATAAATATCCTTGTACAACCGGCTCTCGAAGCGCACCAACGGAATACGGCGATTACGCTGGTCAGCTGGCTCTACCGCATAACCAGATAAATACTGCACGAATGCCATGCGTTGGCCGCTTGCCGTGGTGATGAAACCTGCGAGGTTATAAACCCCCTGCAGCGAGCCTGTCTTCGCCGATACTTTGCCATCCACACCAGCCTGATGCAGACCCGCACGGTATTGCAGAGAGCCGTCGTGGCCCGCCAGCGGCAGCATAGTGATAAAGTTCAGCTCGTTATCGTGTTGAGCGATATATTGCAGCACCTGCATCATGGTCGCTGGGGCAATCAGGTTATGGCGGGAGAGGCCAGAACCGTCGGCAATAATGGTGTTGCCGATATCGACGCCTGCCTGCTGACGCAAAATCTGGCGCACGGCGTCAGAACCCGCCCGCCAGGTGCCCGGCACGTTAAATCGGGCATGACCAATCATACGGAAAACGGTATCGGCAATCATGTTGTCCGATTTTTTCAGCATAATCTTAAGCAGGTCGTGCAGAGGTGCCGACTGCTTACTGGCGACCACCGTTCCTGGTTCGTTGACCAACGTCTGGCGCAGCAGTGTACCGCTGTAGGTGATACCTGCTTGTTTTAGCTCATCTTTGATAATTGCCCCGGCATAGCTGGCACCGTCCTGAATGGCGAACGCCAGCGGCAGCGGATCGGCACGTTGTGGCAGGCATCCGGTCAGCGTATAGCGGTTGAGATCACCGGGAACCACATCCAGTTCACAATATTGCGCTTCCGCAGAACCTCGGGCGAGAGTTCGCACCTGACTGAACATGGTGACCGGGTAATAAGATGCCACGCGAATAAAGGCGAGATCGTTGGGTTTTTGCGCGCTGTAGAGTGAAACTGAGAAACAGTTTCTATCGACAATAGCCGCTGCGGGCGGTGCACTAAAACACTGCGTCATGTCGTTCCAGGGCCAGCCGGGCGCTTTATCATGACTGGCAAAAATAGAGGTGTCGATCAGGACATTTCCGGCAATTTGCGTCACACCTGATTTTTTCAGGGTTGCCACCATATTGCGAATATCCTGGCGTTTTAGCGTCGGATCGGCACCAAATCGTGCCACTAAGTCACCTTTCAATACGCCGCCTTCCACGCTGCCTTTGGTCTCAAGCGTGGTGGTAAAACGAAAGTCAGGCCCGAGCTGAATCAATGCTGCCAGCGCGGTGATTACTTTCTGGGTACTGGCGGGCAGCGCCATCTGCTGGCTATGAAAATCAATCGCGGGTGCAGGTGCGCCAACCTTCTGTACCATAAGGGCGAGGTTGGCCCCGGCAGGGAGCTGATTGATATACTCGTCGACGTTCGCAGCCTGAACGCTGAACGCTATACTGGCAGTCAATCCGATGGTAAATCTGGAAAATCGCATAATCTCGCGCTAACAACCTGGAAACAGGCCGTCATACTACGGCGCAACGCCCCAAAAAGTAAACGATGACCCATAAGGAACTCCAGGTTAAAATGATCATCAAATAGAGAATTGTAGCTGACCTGGGACCTTGAGCCCCGGGTCGGTATTTTTTTGCTTCTGACTCTGGCATGACACACGCCAGGGTGGGCTTAGCAGCCGGGGTGAGAGCAACTACCCCCTACAGGAATGTTCAAGAGGTATAACAAATGCAAGCTATCCCGATGACCTTACGTGGTGCTGAAAAACTGCGCGAAGAGCTGGATTTTCTGAAATCTGTGCGCCGTCCTGAAATTATTGCCGCTATCGCTGAAGCGCGTGAGCACGGTGACCTGAAAGAGAACGCGGAGTATCACGCGGCGCGCGAACAGCAGGGTTTCTGCGAAGGACGCATTAAAGATATCGAAGCTAAACTGTCCAACGCGCAGGTAATCGACGTTACTAAAATGCCGAACAATGGCCGCGTTGTTTTCGGTGCGACGGTTACCGTTCTGAATCTCGATAACGATGAAGAGCAGACATGGCGTATTGTCGGCGATGATGAAGCCGATTTTAAACAGAACCTGATTTCAGTGAACTCGCCTATCGCTCGTGGCCTGATCGGTAAAGAGCAGGATGACGTCGTAGTTATCAAAACGCCGGGCGGCGAAGTGGAATATGAAGTGACGAAGGTAGAATACCTGTAATTCGCATCTTGGTTAAGATGTTGATACATTGTAAAGAAAGGAAAAAGGCCGCATAGCGGCCTTTTATCAACGAAGAGAGCGTGGCATTTTGCTCTCCTGCTAGCGGAAAACCCCGCGTTTTACACAAACTTCGTGTGCAACTTTGGGATATTCTTAGCGTGGCAGCGAGATTTTACGTTCTTTAGTCGGGCGATACAGTACCAGCGTTTTGCCGATGACCTGTACATTGCAGGCGCCGGTTTCGCGTACGATAGCTTCCACGATCAAGGTTTTAGTATCGCGATCTTCCGAGGCGATTTTCACCTTGATAAGTTCATGGTGCTCTAACGCTTGTTCAATCTCGGCCAGTACCCCTTCGGTCAAACCATTATTGCCAAGCATAACTACAGGCTTGAGCGGATGTGCCAGACCTTTCAGGTGCTGTTTTTGTTTAGTACTCAGATTCATCGTATATTTTTGCTTACGTTGGGATTGAAAACGGGTCATTCTACCGCCATCTCCCATATATCACCAAATAGCTGTGTAGAAATTTACACCATTGGTTACGATGAACTGCCCTTTGGGAATGTGAAATGACAGGTAAAAAGCGTTCTGCCAGCTCGAGTCGCTGGCTTCAGGAACACTTTAGCGATAAATATGTTCAACAGGCGCAGAAAAAGGGGTTACGTTCCCGTGCCTGGTTTAAACTTGATGAAATACAGCAAAGTGACAAAATTTTTAAACCGGGGATGACGATAGTTGATCTCGGTGCTGCACCCGGTGGCTGGTCGCAATATGCAGTTACGCAGATCGGCAACACCGGCCGCATTATCGCTTGCGATCTTTTACCTATGGATCCAATCGTTGGTGTGGACTTCCTTCAGGGCGACTTTCGTGATGAATTAGTCCTGAAAGCGTTACTTGAACGCGTAGGTGACAGTAAAGTACAAGTTGTCATGTCTGATATGGCGCCAAATATGTGTGGAACACCGGCGGTGGATATTCCCCGGGCCATGTATCTGGTAGAGCTGGCGCTTGGAATGGCTCGTGATGTATTAGCGCCAGGTGGTAGTTTTGTAGTGAAGGTGTTCCAGGGCGAAGGCTTCGATGAGTATCTAAGAGAGATTCGCTCCCTGTTTACGAAGGTCAAAGTTCGTAAGCCGGACTCTTCTCGCGCCCGTTCGCGTGAAGTGTATATTGTAGCGACCGGGCGTAAACCATAACCGGCAGATTTCAAACGAAAGTTTGAAAGAAACTGGATATAGAGTATCCTGACGCTGTTTTTAACACAGTTGTAATATGAGGTTAATCCCTTGAGTGACATGGCGAAAAACCTAATTCTCTGGCTGGTCATTGCCGTTGTGCTGATGTCAGTATTCCAGAGCTTTGGGCCCAGCGAGTCTAATGGCCGTAAGGTTGATTACTCTACCTTCCTGCAAGAGGTCAATCAGGACCAGGTTCGTGAAGCGAAGATCAACGGACGTGAGATTAACGTTACCAAGAAAGATAGTAACCGTTACACGACCTACATCCCGGTTAACGATCCGAAGCTGCTTGATAACCTGCTGACCAAAAACGTCAAGGTTGTTGGCGAACCACCTGAAGAGCCGAGCCTGCTGGCTTCTATCTTCATTTCCTGGTTCCCAATGCTGCTGCTGATTGGTGTCTGGATCTTCTTCATGCGTCAGATGCAGGGCGGTGGTGGCAAAGGTGCCATGTCGTTCGGCAAGAGCAAAGCGCGCATGCTGACGGAAGATCAGATCAAAACGACTTTTGCTGACGTTGCGGGTTGTGACGAAGCAAAAGAAGAAGTCGCTGAGCTGGTTGAGTATCTGCGCGAACCGAGCCGTTTCCAGAAACTGGGCGGTAAAATCCCGAAAGGCGTCCTGATGGTTGGTCCTCCGGGTACGGGTAAAACCTTGCTGGCGAAAGCTATCGCAGGTGAAGCGAAGGTTCCATTCTTCACAATTTCCGGTTCTGATTTCGTGGAAATGTTCGTGGGTGTCGGTGCATCTCGTGTGCGTGACATGTTCGAACAAGCCAAGAAAGCGGCACCGTGCATCATCTTCATCGATGAAATCGACGCCGTAGGTCGCCAGCGTGGCGCAGGTCTGGGCGGTGGTCACGATGAACGTGAACAGACGCTGAACCAGATGCTGGTTGAGATGGACGGCTTCGAAGGTAACGAAGGTATTATCGTTATCGCAGCAACTAACCGTCCGGACGTTCTTGACCCTGCGCTGCTGCGTCCAGGCCGTTTCGACCGTCAGGTTGTGGTTGGTCTGCCAGACGTTCGCGGTCGTGAACAGATCCTGAAAGTGCATATGCGTCGCGTACCGCTGTCTCCGGATATCGATGCGGCAATCATTGCACGTGGCACGCCTGGCTTCTCCGGTGCGGACCTCGCGAACCTGGTGAACGAAGCGGCGCTGTTTGCTGCTCGTGGCAACAAGCGCGTAGTGTCGATGGTTGAGTTCGAAAAAGCGAAAGACAAAATCATGATGGGTGCGGAACGTCGCTCCATGGTGATGACGGAAGCGCAGAAAGAATCTACCGCGTATCACGAAGCTGGCCACGCGATTATCGGTCGCCTGGTACCGGAACACGATCCGGTGCACAAAGTAACGATTATCCCGCGCGGTCGTGCGCTGGGTGTGACCTTCTTCCTGCCTGAAGGCGACGCAATCAGCGCCAGCCGTCAGAAACTGGAAAGTCAGATCTCCACACTGTACGGCGGCCGTCTGGCGGAAGAGATCATCTACGGTGCTGAACATGTTTCTACCGGTGCGTCGAACGACATTAAAGTCGCGACTAACCTGGCGCGTAACATGGTTACTCAGTGGGGCTTCTCCGATAAACTCGGTCCGTTGCTGTACGCTGAAGAAGAAGGCGAAGTGTTCCTGGGACGTTCTGTGGCGAAAGCGAAACACATGTCCGATGAAACCGCTCGCATTATCGATCAGGAAGTTAAGTTGCTGATTGAGCGTAACTATGACCGTGCTCGTCGTTTGCTGAACGAAAACATGGACATTCTGCACTCGATGAAAGATGCGCTCATGAAATATGAGACCATCGATGCGCCGCAGATTGACGATCTAATGGCTCGCCGCGACGTGCGTCCGCCAGCGGGTTGGGAAGAACCGGGTTCTTCTAACAACAACTCTGGCAGCACCGGCAAGCCGAGTGCACCGCGTCCGGTTGATGAACCGCGTGCGCCGGACTCTGGCACTATGTCAGAGCAACTGGGCGACAAATAAGTTATCGTTGATGATGACCGTGTTTTAATTGAAAACCCTGGGGCTTGCTCCGGGGTTTTTCTTATCTGCATATTCAAGATTTTACCAGGGATAAAACTATGAAACTCTTTGCTCAGGGTTCTTCACTGGATCTCAGCCATCCGCACGTCATGGGGATTTTGAACGTCACGCCAGACTCATTTTCCGATGGTGGAGCGCACAACTCTCTGGTTGAGGCGGTAAAACACGCAAACCTGATGATTAACGCCGGGGCGACTATCATTGATGTGGGCGGTGAGTCCACGCGTCCGGGCGCGGCTGATGTGAGTGTGGAAGAAGAGTTGCAGCGAGTGATCCCAGTGGTCGAGGCGATTGCTCAGCGTTTTGAAGTGTGGATTTCGGTCGATACCTCAAAACCCGAAGTGATTCGCGAATGCGCCAGAGTTGGCGCGCATATCATCAATGATATTCGCTCACTCTCGGAGCCTGGAGCGCTGGAAGCCGCAGCGGAGACCGGATTACCGGTTTGCCTGATGCATATGCAGGGGCAGCCGAAAACCATGCAGGAAGCACCAAAGTATGAGGATGTTTTTGCTGAGGTAAACCGTTACTTTGTTGAGCAAATAGCACGTTGCGAGCGGGCTGGAATCACAAAAGATAAATTGTTGCTCGACCCCGGATTCGGATTCGGTAAAAATCTCACTCACAACTACACATTACTGGCACGTTTGTCTGAGTTTCATCATTTTAATCTGCCATTGCTGGTTGGGATGTCACGAAAATCAATGGTTGGCCAGTTACTGAATGTGGGGCCATCTGAACGCCTGAGCGGTAGCCTTGCGTGCGCGGTGATTGCCGCAATGCAGGGGGCGCAGATCGTTCGTGTCCATGACGTCAAAGAAACCGTAGAAGCGATGCGTGTGGTGGAAGCCACATTGTCTGCAAAGGAAAAAAAACGCTATGAGTAATCGTAAATATTTTGGCACTGATGGGATCCGCGGTCGCGTAGGCGATGCCCCAATTACTCCTGACTTTGTGCTCAAGCTGGGCTGGGCTGCAGGGAAAGTGCTTGCTCGTCATGGTTCACGTAAAATTATTATCGGTAAAGATACGCGTATTTCCGGCTATATGCTGGAGTCTGCGCTGGAAGCGGGCCTGGCTGCCGCCGGACTCTCAGCCTCATTCACAGGGCCAATGCCAACACCCGCCGTTGCGTATCTGACGCGCGCCTTCCGTGCTGAGGCCGGGATTGTTATCTCCGCTTCGCACAACCCGTACTATGACAACGGGATTAAATTCTTCTCTACCGACGGGACTAAACTGCCGGATGCAGTGGAAGAAGCCATTGAAGCCGAGATGGAAAAAGCGATCACCTGCGTGGATTCCGCTGAACTGGGTAAAGCCACGCGTATCGTTGATGCTGCCGGTCGCTATATCGAGTTTTGCAAAGGCACCTTCCCGAACGAACTGAGTCTGAATGAGCTTAAAATTGTGGTGGATTGCGCTAACGGTGCGACGTACCACATTGCGCCAAATGTACTGCGTGAACTGGGTGCAAACGTGATTGCCATTGGCTGTGAGCCAAACGGTGTGAATATCAATGAAGAAGTCGGCGCCACCGACGTCCGTGCCCTGCAGGCGCGCGTGATTGCGGAAAAAGCCGATCTGGGTATTGCACTGGATGGCGATGGCGACCGCGTCATTATGGTTGATCACGAAGGTAATAAGGTCGATGGCGATCAGATCATGTACATCATCGCCCGTGAAGCCCTGCGTCAGGGGCAGCTGCGCGGTGGCGCGGTAGGTACGCTGATGAGCAACATGGGCCTCGAGCTGGCGCTGAAACAGCTGGGTATTCCGTTTGCCCGTGCAAAAGTTGGCGACCGTTATGTGCTGGAAAAAATGCAGGAAAAAGGCTGGCGTATCGGTGCCGAAAACTCTGGTCATGTGATCCTGCTGGACAAAACCACTACTGGTGACGGTATCGTGGCGGGTCTGCAGGTGCTGGCGGCGATGGTACGCAACCATATGAGCCTGCACGACCTGTGCAGCGGCATGAAAATGTTCCCACAGCTGCTGGTTAACGTACGATACACAGCAGGTAGCGGCGATCCACTGGAACATGAAAACGTGAAAGCGGTGATGGCGGAAGTGGAAGCGGCGCTGGGTAACCGTGGACGCGTCCTGCTGCGTAAGTCTGGTACCGAACCGTTAATTCGTGTGATGGTTGAAGGTGAAGACGAAGCGCAGGTGACTGAATTCGCCCACCGTATTGCCGATGCTGTGAAAGCGGCGTAATTCCGAAGAAAGTGAAAGCCGGAGTCTGAGACTCCGGCTTTTTTTTACTGTACGGCAAGCGGCTGTTTACGTCGGCGCTGCCAGAAGTAACCACCGACCATCAGTAGCACAAGGACTGCCAGCCACGGCAGAACCGCCAGCAGATGCCCAGACCGGGCAAAAGTTAACGCAATCATCAGTAGCCAACCGCCCAGCATCGGAATCGCGGTACGCTTAACAATATCCACAGGCGAGACGCCTGCAATCCCTGCGATAGCAATGATTACGCCGGCGATGGGCGATAGTGTACGACCAATACCCGCCGAGATCTGGATAGGCAACATCATGACAGCGATATCGCTACCGATATGACGGCTGATGTCCGGCACCATGGGTGCGAAGGAGAAAAATGCCGCATTCCCGGAGCCCATCAGCGCTGAAATTGCGAAGGTGATCAGGGTCATCAGCAGGATAATAGAGGCGGCGCTGAGGCCAAATTCACCGGAAAGTGACAACAGTGCGTCAACGGCACCAATGGCTTTCAGTCCGGCGGAAAAGACTTCACCGGCGATAATCAGCGTCACGACGGTGGCAAAAACGCTGCCCATGCTGTCAAAAACCTTTTGTACGCCAGCCATAACCTCGCGCGCCTTGCGATGACGGCAGTACTCACAAACCAGCGTAATAGCGAGGCTTATCAGTACGGCGGTATCCAGCGTGATTTTGAGTGAGCTGAATACTAAATCGCTGCACACCAGCATCAATACCAGCGGCAACATAGGCAGAAACAGCCAGGCGATAGGTGCGTCGGCTTCATCAGTCGCCGTTAATGTCTGCATTTGCTGAGCTGCATTGTCGCCACTTTCCCGACGGTCAAAAAAGCGTTGCACAACAATATGCAGTAGGGCGATGAAAAGAATGACGGGCACAACGATCGGCAACTGATCCTGCACGAAATAGTTCACGACCTCGATGCCTGCGGTTTTGGCGGCGAGAACAGAGTTGCCGGAGCCGGGGCCAAACTCAACCGCACAGGTACTGGCGATAACGGCGGCAACCGCGGCGCGGCTACAGCCAAGACGGGTTAGCAGCGGGTAAAGCGTCGCCATCAGCAGCAGACCCAATCCGGTGGCGCTGCTGATAAACAGCGACAGGAATTGACCCAATAGCAGTGCCAGCCCCAGCAGCAGATATGGCGAGTTCAGCCGTTGCAAAGGACGAGACGTCACCCGAACCAGTACCTGGCTTGCGCCAATGGCTGACATGTAGGTGGCAAAACCACCAATCAGCATAATTTGCAGTCCGAGGCCGCCGAGACGCGCGCTCAGGGTATCGCGAATAAACTCAAAGGCGTCAAAGGGGCCAAATCCGGTGCTCTTTTTCACCAGGCCACTGAGTGAGGTCATTCCGCTAAAATGCGCGATAAGCAACAGCACAATCCCGGTCAATAACAGTACCGACTGGGGGTGATATTTTTTGAGGATCAGACGTCCGGCAAAAATGATGGCGATTAGCGCCAGTAGCAATGACATTCTTGCCCCCTTACTCGAAGTTGCCGGTAACCAGGCACTCGCCATCCCGCAGCAACGGTTTACCCGCGGCAAACAGATGGGCCAGCGAGAGGTCATCATTGAGTACACAGATATCGGCACGTTCCCCGGCGCAGAGCACGCCCCCGGAAATACCCAGCGAGCGCGCAACGTTTGCCGTCAGCATCGCGATGGCCTGTGACACCGGAATCCCGACATCAATCAGGCGAGGAAGCAGGTTAAGATTGCCTGCGACCGGTGCCGCGCTTAAACCTTCAACGATACCCTGAGCGTTAAAGCGCGGAACGCTGCCATTGCCGTCAGAACTGATCGTGATGCGATCCGCCGGAACCTGCGCTTCCAGGGCGTGGAGGATCGCCTGTTCCTGAGGTGTAAAGCGGCTGCCGCCAGACGTAACGTCGATATGGCCGCCGCGATGGGCGAAAGCAATCGCCTGTTCGAACAAGGGTTCAGTTCTCGCAACATGCGTCGGTGAAATATGGTGAATCGGAATACCCGCATCACACAGCTCAATAAGTTGCGACATCCCTTCCGGCAGATTCCCCAGGTGCACATGCAGCAAGCCTTTTTTCCCAGCCAGCAGGGAAGCGACGCGAATATCGCTCACTATCCTCAGCAACTCCTGGAAAGAGGGGTAAGAGCCACGGTGATCGGCGAGGGCGATTTTTACACCAAGAATTGCCGGAATGAAGGCCATATCATCGCGGATGGATCGCGTAATGGTTGGGCTGGGAACGGCGTAGGCTCCCGTGTGCATAAACGCGCGTAATCCCTCAAGGTTGAGAGACTGCATTTTAGCGTAGAGATCTTTGGGTGAACGAGAAATGGCATCGGTGCCTAACACGCCAACCACCGTGGTAATACCTGCCTGAATTAGGTCGTGCAGCTTGACGGCGGGCGTCCGACTGGCAAATCCGGCTTCACCACCGCCACCGGTAAGATGAACATGCTGATCGATGATACCAGGGATAACCCATTTACCCCGACAATCGATGACCTCGTTGATGCCATCAAACAATGAAATATCTTTTTCTACCGCCACAATTCGGTCGGCATGAATGAGCAGGGAGCAGAGGCCTAAATCCTCAGGAGAAAAAACACGGGCATTGGTCAATAAAGTAAACATAGCGGTCCTGTCAAACGTCGAGGGTGAGAGTCGGCAGGTGAAACGAAATATTGTTGTTATGATGCCCACCATAAAGCCATTACTATAACTATGACTATTACCGATTTGTTATTGGAGGATGCGGTTATGGCATGGCGGAGAGCACAACGTGGATTGTAAGTGGCTGGAAGATTTTCTGGCCTTGAGCCAGCATGGAAACTACTCTCAGGCCGCGGCGCAGCGGCATATTACTCAACCTGCGTTGAGTCGGCGTATAAAGGCGCTGGAAGAGGTGCTGGGCGTGCCTTTGTTTGACCGGACAACGACCCCTGTCACGCTGACGCGCTATGGTGAACGCTTTGAACCTTATGCCCGGCACGTTCTCAGCACGTTAACAGAGGCACGCCATGAGCTGTCGGCGATGACGCCAGCAACGGATAACACGCTGGTGATGGTCAGCCTGCATACGCTGTCGGTGAATATCCTGCCGGATATGATCAACTACCTGCGACAGAGTGAGCCGCAGTTAAACTTTACGGTTAACGCCAGTATCCAGGGGATAGACAACCACTTCAATGCCCTGATGAACCGGCAAATTGATTTACTGGTGACCTACGATTTACCGTCTGCCCAGCCGGGGCTGGAGATCGCCGGAGGGTTAAAACGTTCACTATGGCGGTATGAGCGATTTATACCGGTTATTTCATCCCGGTTGGCTGATGCGCTTAATGATCCGCATGCTCCGATTCCGTGGCTATGCTACAGCGACTACACCTTTGTCAGACGTATTATTGAGTCGGCAGAACAACGCGTCCGCCCACGGCTAAAAAAAGTATTTGAGAGTGGTTTAAGCGAAACGATACGAGAAATGGTACTGCGCCATATGGGAATGGCCTGGTTACCTGAATCGATGGTGGCGGAAGAGTTGGTGAATCAGCAAATTATTCACTGCTGGCCAGAAAATACAGACCTGATTTGTGAAATCCCCGTTGTGGTATGGGCGAATCTTGAAGATCAACGTGCCGTTATGCAGAGATGCTGGGAGAAGTTGCTGCGTTTTTGATTGATATGGCGATTTTTTCCGCAGTTGATACAATGCTAACAAATTGCCCTTGCGAAGGTTATTCGCTTTGGTTAGTATTCACACCCGCTTCAGTGGGAAACAGTAAATATTCCCGCTTTAATGGTCGAAGCATTGTACGCGGCAACTCCGCAAGGAACAGGTTGATTATGCACGAAGCTCTTTTAGTAGTTTTCCTTATTGTGGCAATTGGCCTGGTAGGCTTGATCATGCTGCAGCAAGGCAAAGGCGCTGATATGGGAGCCTCTTTTGGCGCAGGCGCTTCTGGTACTCTGTTTGGTTCAAGTGGTTCTGGTAACTTCATGACCCGTATGACAGCTGTATTGGGAACCTTGTTCTTCATCATCAGTCTGGTGCTGGGTAACATGAACAGCAATAAGACCAATAAAGGAAGTGAGTGGGAAAATCTGAGCGCACCGGCGAAAACCGAGCAAACTCAGCCAGCTGCTCCGGCTCAGCCGACCAGCGATATCCCACGCTAAGTATTCTGTACCGAGGTGGTGGAATTGGTAGACACGCTACCTTGAGGTGGTAGTGCCCTAACGGGCTTGTGGGTTCGAGTCCCATCCTCGGTACCAAATTCCAAAAAAAAGACGCTGCAAAGCGTCTTTTTTTCGTCTGTTATTTGTGGCTATCCTGTAGGTCGGATAAGGCGTTAACGCCGCCATCCGACATTATTACAACGCCTGATGGCGCTACGCTTATCAGGCCTACAGACATCCTATATTCCGCGCATAAAAAAGGCCGCTTTCGCGGCCTTAAGATAGTGAATCTTTACTTCGCCTTATTTTCCAGATTCTCAACCTGCGGCAGGCCGGTTGCGGAAGAGGCGGTCAGCAGGCCAGACTGCGCATAGCCGAACAGCTTCTCGCGGGTATCGGTGATATCCAGATTACGCATGGTCAACTGACCGATACGGTCGTCCGGAGAGAATACGGAGTCGCCTTTTTCCATCGTCAGACGTTCTGGTTTGTACGTCAGATTGTCAGACACGGTGTTGAGGATTGAGTAGTCATTACCGCGACGCAGTTCCAGCGTCACTTCACCGGTAATCTGGCTGGCAACCCAACGCTGCAGACCGTCACGCAGCATCAGCGCCTGAGAGTCGAACCAGCGGCCCTGATACAGCAGACGACCCAGCTGGCGACCGTGCGCGTGATACTGCTCGATGGTATCCTCGTTGTGAATACCGGTCAGCAGACGCTCGTAGGCGATATGCAGCAATGCCATCCCCGGGGCTTCGTAGATGCCACGGCTCTTCGCTTCAATGATACGGTTTTCAATCTGATCGCTCATACCCAGACCGTGACGGCCGCCGATACGGTTGGCTTCCAGCATCATCTCAACGTCGTCGCTGAAGGTTTTACCGTTAAGAGCAACCGGATGACCCTGTTCAAAACGCACGGTCACTTCTTCTGCCGGGATCTTCACGCTCTCATCCCAGAACTTCACGCCCATAATCGGGTTGACGATTTTGACGCTGGAATTCAGGAATTCCAGATCTTTTGCTTCGTGAGTCGCACCGAGCATATTGGAGTCTGTTGAGTACGCTTTCTCAACGGACATTTTGTAGTCGAAACCACAGGCAATCATAAATTCGGACATCTCATGGCGACCGCCGAGTTCATCGATAAAATCGGTATCCAGCCATGGTTTGTAAATCTGCAGTTCGGCGTTGGTCAGCAGACCGTAACGATAGAAACGTTCAATATCGTTACCTTTATAGGTGCTACCGTCACCCCAGATGTTTACACCATCTTCTTTCATTGCGGCAACCAGCATGGTGCCGGTCACGGCGCGGCCCAACGGGGTGGTATTGAAATAGGTCAGTCCGCCAGTGGTGTTGTGGAATGCACCGCACTGAATGGCAGCGATCCCTTCGGCAACCAGCTGCTTACGGCAATCTACCAGGCGAGCATTCTCAGCACCATATTCCATTGCACGGCGAGGAATGGCGTCATAGTCATCCTCATCCGGCTGGCCCAAATTCGCAGTATATGCATATGGGACAGCCCCTTTTTGTCGCATCCACAGCAGTGCTGCACTGGTGTCCAGGCCGCCGGAAAAAGCGATACCAATACGTTGACCTACCGGGAGATGCTTGAGAATCGTCGTCATAAAATAAAACCCTGCTTGATAGACTGGTGAAGAGGTCGGCTTATTATACTAATTGCATTTTTATGCAAAATAAATGAGTTTTCATTTAATCATCTTTTCTGGATGACAGGAAGAGTTTAGTGATAATTTCGTTAAATAACGGCGTGGGCGGCATATTTATCTTGCTGGGCTAGCGCTGGGCAGCATTCATTGATTTGCATAGTCGTAACAAGGTTGACATAACGCATAGTGAATCAATATACTGTGCGCAGATTTTACGTCCCGTCTCGGTACCAAATCCCAGCAGTATTTGCATTTTTTACCCAAAACGAGTAAAATTTGCCACGTTTCAGGCGCGGGGTGGAGCAGCCTGGTAGCTCGTCGGGCTCATAACCCGAAGGTCGTCGGTTCAAATCCGGCCCCCGCAACCACTTTCCCTTAGAGTTCTTTTTCAAATATACTGTGAAGACTTAGGCCTTCGTAGCTGGATTTGAAAAAAATTCTTTCGGAAGGTTCTCCGAACCGCAGGTGCGGTTATAGGGTTCAGTTATCTAAAGCCCCGATTTATCGGGGTTTTTTGTTATCTGACTACAGAATAACTGGGCTTTAGGCCCTTTTTTTATGTCTTGGGGGTGGGCTTGTCCACATTAGAGCAAAAATTAACAGAGATGATTACAGCGCCAGTTGAAGCCCTGGGCTACGAACTGGTCGGCATCGAATTTATTCGTGGTCGCACATCCACACTGCGCATCTATATTGATAGTGAAGATGGCATCAATGTTGATGATTGTGCTGATGTGAGCCATCAGGTAAGCGCCGTGATGGATGTCGAAGACCCAATCACCGTTGCCTATAACCTGGAAGTCTCCTCTCCGGGTCTCGACCGTCCTCTGTTCACAGCTGAACACTACGTGCGTTTCCTGGGTGAAGAAGTCACGCTGGTTCTTCGTATGGCGGTACAAAACCGTCGTAAATGGCAGGGCGTTATCAAAGCGGTGGACGGTGAGATGATCACGGTCACAGTCGAAGGCAAAGATGAAGTGTTCGCGCTGAGTAATATCCAGAAGGCGAACCTGGTTCCCCACTTTTAACAGTCTGGATTGAGGTGAAAAGCCCGCGATGAACAAAGAAATTTTGGCTGTTGTTGAAGCCGTATCCAACGAAAAAGCGCTGCCACGCGAGAAAATTTTTGAAGCGCTGGAAAGTGCGCTGGCTACAGCAACAAAGAAAAAATATGAGCAAGAGATCGACGTTCGCGTAGAAATCGATCGTAAAAGCGGTGATTTCGATACCTTCCGTCGTTGGGTAATCGTAGAAGAAGTTACTCAGCCGACCAAAGAAATTACGCTGGAAGCGGCACGCTTCGAAGACGAAAGTCTGAACGTGGGCGAATATGTTGAAGATCAGATTGAATCTGTCACCTTTGACCGTATCACTACCCAGACCGCGAAGCAGGTTATCGTACAGAAAGTACGTGAAGCTGAACGCGCAATGGTTGTTGATCAGTTCCGCGAACATGAAGGCGAAATCGTCACCGGTGTGGTGAAGAAAGTAAACCGCGACAACATTTCACTGGATCTGGGCAGCAATGCTGAAGCTGTGATCCTGCGTGAAGACATGCTGCCGCGTGAAAACTTCCGTCCTGGTGACCGTATTCGTGGTGTTCTGTACTCAGTTCGCCCGGAAGCGCGCGGTGCACAGCTGTTCGTAACCCGTTCCAAGCCGGAAATGCTGATTGAGCTGTTCCGCATTGAAGTGCCGGAAATCGGCGAAGAAGTTATCGAAATTAAAGCGGCTGCTCGCGATCCGGGATCGCGTGCGAAAATCGCCGTTAAGACCAACGACAAGCGTATTGATCCGGTCGGCGCCTGTGTTGGTATGCGCGGTGCGCGCGTTCAGGCGGTTTCTACCGAACTGGGCGGCGAGCGTATCGATATCGTCCTGTGGGATGATAACCCGGCGCAGTTCGTGATTAACGCAATGGCACCAGCAGACGTCGCTTCTATCGTGGTGGATGAAGACAAACACACCATGGATATCGCGGTTGAAGCCGGTAACCTGGCTCAGGCGATTGGACGTAATGGTCAGAACGTCCGCCTGGCTTCACAACTGAGCGGTTGGGAACTCAACGTGATGACCGTTGATGACCTGCAAGCGAAGCATCAGGCTGAAGCACATGCAGCCATCGATACCTTCACCAAATATCTCGATATCGATGAAGATTTCGCGACCGTTCTGGTGGAAGAAGGTTTTGCGACGCTGGAAGAACTGGCCTACGTGCCAATGAAAGAACTGCTGGAAATTGACGGCCTGGATGAACAGACCGTTGAAGCGCTGCGCGAGCGTGCTAAAAACGCACTGACCACTCTGGCACTGGCCCAGGAAGAAAGCCTCGGTGATAACAAACCGGCTGACGATCTGCTGAATCTGGAAGGATTGGATCGTGAGATGGCCTTCAAACTGGCGGCCCGTGGTGTTTGTACGCTGGAAGATCTCGCTGAACAGGGCATTGATGATCTGGCTGATATCGAAGGGTTGACCGACGAAAAAGCCGGTGAGCTGATTATGGCTGCCCGTAATATTTGCTGGTTCGGCGACGAAGCGTAATAAACTGTAGCAGGAAGGAACAGTATGACAGATGTAACCGTAAAAACGCTGGCTGCAGAGATACAGACTTCCGTAGATCGCCTGGTACAGCAATTTGCTGATGCCGGTATCCCGAAGTCTGCTGACGACTCTGTGTCCGCACAAGAGAAACAAACCTTACTGGCGCATTTGAACCGTGAAAACGGCTCAGCGCCGGATAAGTTGACATTGCAGCGTAAAACGCGCAGTACTCTCAATATTCCAGGTACCGGTGGAAAAAGCAAATCGGTACAAATCGAAGTCCGCAAGACACGCACCTTTGTGAAACGCGATCCGCAAGAGGCTGAACGCCTTGCCGCGGAAGAGCAGGCGCAGCGTGAAGCGGAAGAGCAAGCCCGTCGTGAGGCAGAAGAAGCTGCCAAACGCGAGGCGCAACAAAAAGCCGAACGTGAGGCCGCAGAACAAGCTAAGCGTGAAGCCGCTGATAAAGCGAAACGTGAAGCTGCGGAAAAAGACAAAGTGAGCAATCAACAGACCGACGATATGACTAAAACCGCCCAGGCCGAAAAAGCCCGCCGTGAAAATGAAGCCGCAGAACTGAAGCGTAAAGCGGAAGAAGAAGCACGTCGCAAGCTTGAAGAAGAAGCGCGCCGCGTAGCGGAAGAAGCTCGCCGTATGGCGGAAGAAAACGAGAAAAATGGTGTGAATAACGCTGAACCTGTCGAAGACACCAGTGATTATCACGTCACCACCTCTCAGCATGCTCGCCAGGCTGAAGACGAGAACGATCGTGAAGTTGAAGGCGGTCGTGGTCGTACTCGCAGCACTAAAGCCGCGCGTCCGGCGAAGAAAGGCAATAAACACGCTGAATCTAAAGCTGACCGTGAAGAAGCACGTGCAGCGGTTCGCGGTGGTAAAGGCGGCAAGCAGCGTAAAGGTTCCGCTCTGCAGCAGGGCTTCCAGAAGCCAGCTCAGGCTGTTAACCGTGACGTTGTGATCGGCGAAACCATCACCGTTGGCGATCTGGCGAACAAGATGGCGGTTAAAGGCTCTCAGGTCATCAAAGCGATGATGAAGCTGGGCGCAATGGCGACCATCAACCAGGTCATCGACCAGGAAACCGCACAGCTGGTTGCCGAAGAGATGGGCCACAAAGTTATCCTGCGTCGTGAAAACGAGCTGGAAGAAGCAGTAATGAGCGACCGTGACACCGGCGCTGCGGCTGAACCGCGCGCACCGGTAGTGACCATCATGGGTCACGTTGACCACGGTAAAACGTCTCTGCTGGACTACATTCGTTCAACGAAAGTGGCCTCTGGCGAAGCGGGCGGCATTACTCAGCACATCGGTGCGTACCACGTTGAAACTGACAACGGTATGATCACCTTCCTGGACACCCCGGGTCACGCCGCGTTTACCTCCATGCGTGCTCGTGGTGCTCAGGCGACGGATATCGTTGTTCTGGTTGTTGCAGCAGACGACGGCGTGATGCCGCAGACTATCGAAGCTATCCAGCACGCGAAAGCGGCAGGTGTGCCGGTAGTTGTTGCAGTCAACAAAATCGATAAACCGGAAGCGGATCCAGATCGCGTTAAAAACGAACTGTCCCAGTACGGCATCATGCCGGAAGAGTGGGGCGGCGAGAGCCAGTTCGTTCACGTTTCTGCGAAAGCGGGTACCGGTATCGACGAACTGCTGGATGCTATCCTGCTGCAGGCCGAAGTACTGGAACTGAAAGCTATCCGTAAAGGTATGGCGAGCGGTGCGGTTATCGAATCCTTCCTGGATAAAGGTCGTGGCCCGGTCGCTACCGTCCTGGTTCGCGAAGGTACCCTGAACAAGGGCGATATCGTTCTGTGTGGCTTCGAATATGGCCGCGTTCGTGCGATGCGTAACGAACTGGGTCAGGAAGTACTGGAAGCCGGTCCGTCCATTCCGGTGGAAATCCTCGGTCTGTCCGGTGTTCCGGCTGCCGGTGATGAAGTGACCGTCGTTCGTGACGAGAAGAAAGCGCGTGAAGTTGCACTGTACCGTCAGGGCAAATTCCGTGAAGTTAAACTGGCTCGTCAGCAGAAATCTAAACTTGAGAACATGTTCGCCAACATGACCGAAGGCGAAGTTCACGAAGTGAACATCGTGCTGAAGGCTGACGTACAGGGTTCTGTAGAAGCGATTTCCGACTCTTTACTGAAACTGTCTACCGACGAAGTAAAAGTGAAGATCATCGGTTCTGGCGTAGGTGGTATCACCGAAACCGACGCGACCCTGGCTGCGGCATCCAACGCGATTCTGGTTGGCTTCAACGTACGTGCTGATGCCTCTGCACGTAAAGTTATCGAATCAGAAAGCCTGGATCTGCGTTACTACTCCGTCATCTATCATCTGATCGACGAAGTGAAAGCAGCGATGAGCGGCATGCTGTCTCCGGAACTGAAACAGCAGATCATTGGTCTGGCTGAAGTTCGTGATGTGTTCAAATCACCGAAATTCGGCGCTATCGCAGGCTGTATGGTTACCGAAGGCACGATTAAACGTCACAACCCAATCCGCGTACTGCGCGACAACGTGGTTATCTATGAAGGCGAGCTGGAATCCCTGCGCCGCTTCAAAGATGACGTCAACGAAGTCCGTAACGGTATGGAATGTGGTATCGGCGTTAAGAACTACAACGACGTTCGCGTTGGCGATATGATCGAAGTGTTCGAGATCATCGAGATCAAACGTACAATTGCTTAAGGTTGTTCGGGTGTAGGCCGGATAAGGCGTTTACGCCGACATCCGGCAATGTAATGCCTGATGGCGCTACGCTTATCAGGCCTACAGCCTAATCACCGAATTATTTTCAAAAGGGGCTGAATGCCCCTTTTTTGTCTGGAGAATTTATTATGGCGAAAGAATTTGGTCGCCCGCAGCGTGTCGCGCAGGAGATGCAGAAAGAAATCGCACTCATCCTGCAACGCGAAATCAAAGACCCGCGTGTTGGCATGATGACCACCGTATCGGGTGTTGAGATGTCCCGTGATCTGGCATATGCCAAAGTATTCGTGACTTTCCTCAACGATCAGGACGAAGCTGCCGTGAAAAACGGCATTAAGGCACTGCAGGAAGCCTCTGGTTTTATCCGCTCTCTGCTGGGTAAAGCAATGCGTCTGCGTATCGTGCCTGAGCTGACCTTCTTCTACGACAACTCGTTGGTTGAAGGGATGCGCATGTCCAACCTGGTGACCAGCGTGGTGAAACATGACGATGAGCGTCGTGTGAACCCAGCGGACGACAGCAAGGAGGACTGATGAGTCGTCCTCGTCGTCGTGGTCGCGATATTCATGGTGTCCTGCTGCTGGATAAGCCGCAGGGCATGTCCAGCAATGACGTGCTGCAAAAAGTAAAGCGCATCTACAATGCCAACCGCGCGGGACATACCGGCGCGTTGGATCCGCTGGCGACAGGTATGCTGCCTATCTGCCTTGGTGAAGCGACAAAGTTTTCACAGTATTTGCTGGATTCTGACAAACGCTATCGCGTGGTTGCCCGTCTGGGCCAGCGTACTGACACTTCCGATGCCGATGGGCAGATCGTGCAGGAGCGTCCGGTAACCTTCACCGCAGAACAACTGGCGAGCGCGCTGGAGACTTTCCGCGGCGATATCGAGCAGATTCCGTCGATGTATTCGGCGCTGAAGTATCAGGGTAAGAAGCTGTACGAATATGCGCGTCAGGGCATTGAAGTGCCGCGTGAAGCGCGCCCGATTACCGTCTATGAGCTGCTGTTTATCCGTCACGAGGGTAACGAACTGGAGCTGGAAGTTCACTGCTCCAAAGGCACCTATATTCGTACCATCGTTGACGATCTCGGTGAGAAGCTGGGCTGCGGCGCGCACGTAACGTATCTGCGTCGTCTGACGGTCAGCAAGTATCCGGTGGATCGTATGGTCACGCTGGAACACCTGCGTGAGCTGGTCGAACAGGCAGAACAGCAGAACATTCCGGCGGCTCAACTGCTTGATCCTTTGCTGATGCCAATGGACAGTCCGGCATCGGACTATCCTGTTGTTAATTTGCCTTTAACATCGTCGGTTTACTTTAAAAATGGTAATCCGGTACGGACGACAGGCGACCCGCTGGAAGGGCTGGTACGTGTGACGGAAGGCGATGACGACAAGTTTATTGGCATGGGGGAGATGGACGATGAAGGTCGTGTCGCCCCCCGCCGCCTGGTGGTTGAGTATCCTGCATAGCGCTCTCTGTCTTGCGATAAAAGGGCGCTGCGAGTAGAATACTGCCGCTTAACGTCGCGTGAATTGTTTAACAATCTGCGTGGCGTATACACAAAATCATTCGAGCTGCATCAAGGCGGCAAGTCTGAGGATCCTCAGGAGATTACTTAGGTAAGTGACTGAGGTGAGCGGACGCAGCCAACGCAGAGCCAGTTTGAAGGATAAAGTGTATACACTGGGATAGCTGAATTAGAGATCGGCATCCTTTCATTCTTATCACTTTGGAGTTTTAAAATGTCTCTAAGTACTGAAGCTACCGCTAAAATCGTTTCTGAGTTTGGTCGTGATGCAAACGACACCGGTTCTACCGATGTTCAGGTTGCTCTGTTGACTGCACAGATTAACCACCTGCAGGGCCACTTTGCAGAGCACAAAAAAGATCACCACAGCCGTCGTGGTCTGCTGCGCATGGTTTCTCAGCGTCGTAAACTGCTCGACTACCTGAAACGTAAAGATGTTGCACGTTACACCGCGCTGATCGAGCGTCTGGGCCTGCGTCGCTAATTCTTTCGAGTTTCAGAAAGAGGGGGCCTTCATGGCCCCTTTTTTCCAGCAGATGGCAGCAATTCGCTGGAAACTAATGTATTGTTGCTATGAATGATCTTCCGTTGCAGAGGTTCGCGCGGCTAATGAGAGGCTTTACTCATGCTTATGGGTTAGGGTTGTCATTAGTCGCGAGGATGCGCAGAAGATCGGGTATTAACGATGGCGCAAAAATGTGCCGTCAAAAAATAGAGAAAGGATATTATTTTGCTTAATCCGATCGTTCGTAAATTCCAGTACGGTCAGCATACCGTTACGCTGGAAACCGGCATGATGGCGCGTCAGGCGACTGCCGCTGTTATGGTTAGCATGGATGACACCGCGGTATTCGTTACCGTTGTTGGCCAGAAAAAAGCGAAACCAGGCCAGGACTTTTTCCCGCTGACCGTTAACTATCAGGAGCGTACCTACGCTGCTGGCCGTATCCCGGGTAGCTTCTTCCGTCGTGAAGGCCGTCCGAGCGAAGGCGAAACCCTGATCGCGCGTCTGATTGACCGCCCGGTTCGCCCGCTGTTCCCGGAAGGCTTCGTTAACGAAGTTCAGGTTATCGCGACCGTTGT
Organism: Citrobacter freundii complex sp. 2024EL-00216; assembly: GCF_043945515.1. NCBI lineage: Bacteria > Pseudomonadati > Pseudomonadota > Gammaproteobacteria > Enterobacterales > Enterobacteriaceae > Citrobacter > Citrobacter freundii complex sp. 2024EL-00216. The sequence continues at coordinate 109,793 of NZ_JBIMRA010000006.1, forward strand.
TTCCGTTAACCCGCAGGTTAACCCGGACATCGTGGCAATGATTGGTGCATCTGCTGCGCTGACTCTGTCTGGTATCCCATTCAACGGCCCGATCGGTGCTGCACGTGTTGGTTACATCAATGACCAGTACGTACTGAACCCGACTCAGGACGAACTGAAAGAAAGCAAGCTGGACCTGGTTGTTGCAGGTACTGAAGCAGCCGTACTGATGGTTGAATCCGAAGCTGAACTGCTGAGCGAAGATCAGATGCTGGGCGCTGTTGTGTTCGGCCACGAACAGCAGCAGGTTGTGATTCAGGCGATCAACGAGCTGGCGAAAGAAGCTGGCAAACCGCGTTGGGACTGGCAGCCAGAAGCCGTCAACGAAGCGCTGAACGCACGCGTTGCCGCACTGGCAGAAGCTCGCCTGAGCGATGCTTACCGTATCACTGACAAACAAGAGCGTTATGCTCAGGTTGACGTGATCAAATCTGAAACCATCGCGACTCTGGTGGCTGAAGACGAAACCCTGGACGCTAACGAACTGGGTGAAATCCTGCACGCTATCGAGAAAAACGTTGTTCGTAGCCGCGTACTGGCAGGCGAGCCGCGCATCGATGGCCGTGAAAAAGACATGATCCGTGGCCTGGACGTGCGTACTGGCGTTCTGCCTCGTACCCACGGTTCCGCACTGTTCACCCGTGGCGAAACTCAGGCGCTGGTTACTGCGACCCTGGGCACCACGCGTGATGCGCAGAACCTCGACGAACTGATGGGCGAGCGTACTGACAACTTCCTGTTCCACTACAACTTCCCTCCGTACTGCGTAGGTGAAACCGGTATGGTCGGTTCTCCGAAGCGTCGTGAGATTGGTCATGGCCGTCTGGCTAAGCGTGGCGTACTGGCAGTAATGCCGGAACTGGATAAATTCCCGTACACCGTGCGTGTGGTTTCTGAAATCACCGAATCTAACGGTTCTTCTTCCATGGCTTCCGTATGTGGTGCTTCCCTGGCGCTGATGGACGCAGGCGTGCCGATCAAAGCAGCCGTTGCGGGTATCGCGATGGGTCTGGTGAAAGAAGGCGACAACTTTGTTGTTCTGTCTGACATTCTGGGCGACGAAGACCACCTGGGCGATATGGACTTCAAAGTGGCGGGTTCCCGCGACGGTATCTCTGCACTGCAGATGGATATCAAAATTGAAGGTATCACCAAAGAAATCATGCAGGTTGCTCTGAACCAGGCTAAAGGTGCGCGTCTGCACATCCTGGGTGTGATGGAACAAGCGATCAACGCTCCGCGTGGCGATATTTCTCAGTTCGCTCCGCGTATCCACACTATCAAGATCAGCCCGGACAAGATCAAAGACGTTATCGGTAAAGGCGGTTCTGTTATCCGTGCTCTGACCGAAGAAACCGGCACCACCATTGAAATCGAAGATGATGGCACCGTGAAGATTGCTGCGACCGACGGTGAGAAAGCGAAATATGCTATCCGTCGTATCGAAGAGATCACCGCAGAGATCGAAGTAGGCCGTATCTACAATGGTAAAGTGACCCGTATCGTTGACTTTGGCGCATTCGTTGCCATCGGTGGCGGTAAAGAAGGTCTGGTACACATCTCTCAGATCGCTGATAAGCGCGTTGAGAAAGTGACCGACTACCTGCAGATGGGCCAGGAAGTACCGGTCAAAGTTCTGGAAGTTGATCGCCAGGGCCGTGTGCGTCTGAGCATTAAAGAAGCAACTGAGCAGTCTCAGCCTGCAGGCGAACCGGAAGCTCCGGCAAGCCAGGGCGAGTAAGGTTGCCATTGCCCTCCGTGAAAGCGGAGGGCCTTTAACCCGGCAGGATGCCTTGTTAGCAACCGGGGAACCTGGACGTTCATTCAATCGTTGTCTTCGGGAGTGGGAAATGAAGCCTTTTTTGCGCTGGTGTTTCGTTGCGACAGCACTCACGCTGGCTGGATGCAGTAATTCCGCCTGGCGAAAGAGTGAAGTCCTCGCAGTACCATTGCAACCGACTTTGCAGCAGGAAGTGATTCTGGCACGTATGGAACAAATTCTTGCCAGTCGGGCTTTAACCGATGACGAACGCGCACAGCTTTTATATGAGCGCGGAGTGTTGTATGATAGTCTCGGTCTGAGGGCATTGGCGCGAAATGATTTTTCACAAGCGCTGGCAATCCGACCAGATATGCCTGAAGTATTCAATTACTTAGGTATATATTTAACGCAGGCAGGCAATTTTGATGCTGCCTATGAAGCGTTTGATTCTGTACTTGAGCTTGATCCAACTTACAACTACGCGCACTTAAATCGCGGTATCGCATTGTATTACGGCGGTCGCGACAAGTTAGCGCAAGATGATCTGCTAGCGTTTTATCAAGACGATCCCAATGATCCTTTCCGTAGTCTGTGGCTTTATCTTGCCGAGCAGAAGCTCGATGAGAAGCAGGCTAAAGAAGCGTTGAAGCAACGCTTTGAGAAATCGGATAAAGAGCAATGGGGATGGAACATTGTCGAGTTCTACCTGGGCAACATTAGCGAAGCAACGCTGATGGAACGCCTGAAGGCGGACGCAACGGATAACACCTCGCTCGCTGAGCATCTCAGTGAAACCAACTTCTATTTAGGTAAGTACTACCTAAGTCTGGGGGATTTGGACAACGCTACGGCATTGTTCAAACTGGCGGTGGCTAACAACGTTCATAACTTTGTTGAGCACCGATACGCATTGTTGGAATTATCGCTCCTGGGCCAGGACCAAGATGACCTGGCAGAATCGGACCAGCAATAGCTGACGTACACATCAGCCCGTAATCTTTTTTGATTGCCATCACCTTCACGGGTGAGGGCGTTGTTGTTCGTTAATACACCTACTTTGAGCCGGTTCACACTTTTCAATGAAAATTGCAGATCAATTTCATGATGAGTTATGTAGACTGGCCGCCATTAATTTTGAGGCACACGTACTACATGGCTGAATTCGAAACCACTTTTGCAGATCTGGGCCTGAAGGCTCCTATCCTTGAAGCCCTTAACGATCTGGGTTACGAAAAACCATCTCCAATCCAGGCAGAGTGCATTCCGCATCTGCTGGGCGGCCGCGATGTTCTGGGTATGGCCCAGACAGGTAGCGGCAAAACTGCAGCGTTCTCTTTACCGCTGCTCAACAATCTTGATCCTGAGCTGAAGGCACCTCAGATTCTGGTGCTGGCACCGACCCGCGAACTGGCGGTTCAGGTAGCAGAAGCCATGACGGATTTCTCTAAACACATGCGCGGCGTGAACGTGGTTGCCCTGTACGGCGGTCAGCGTTATGACGTGCAATTACGTGCCCTGCGTCAGGGGCCACAGATCGTCGTCGGTACGCCGGGTCGTCTGCTGGATCACCTGAAGCGCGGTACTCTGGACCTTTCCAAACTGAGCGGTCTGGTACTGGACGAAGCTGACGAAATGCTGCGTATGGGCTTCATCGAAGACGTTGAAACCATCATGGCGCAGATCCCGGAAGGTCATCAGACCGCTCTGTTCTCTGCAACCATGCCGGAAGCGATTCGTCGTATTACCCGCCGCTTTATGAAAGAGCCGCAGGAAGTACGTATTCAGTCCAGCGTTACTACCCGTCCTGACATCAGCCAGAGCTACTGGACTGTGTGGGGCATGCGTAAAAATGAAGCGCTGGTGCGTTTCCTGGAAGCAGAAGACTTTGATGCGGCGATTATCTTCGTACGTACCAAAAATGCGACCCTGGAAGTAGCAGAAGCGCTGGAGCGTAGCGGTTATAGCAGCGCTGCACTGAACGGCGACATGAACCAGTCCCTGCGTGAGCAGACTCTGGAGCGTCTGAAAGATGGCCGTCTGGATATTCTGATTGCAACCGACGTTGCGGCCCGTGGCCTGGACGTTGAGCGTATCAGTCTGGTTGTTAACTACGACATCCCGATGGATTCCGAGTCTTACGTTCACCGTATCGGCCGTACCGGTCGTGCGGGTCGTGCGGGTCGTGCGCTGCTGTTCGTTGAGAACCGCGAGCGTCGTCTGCTGCGTAACATCGAACGCACCATGAAGCTGACTATTCCGGAAGTAGAACTGCCGAACGCAGATCTGCTGGGCAAACGCCGTCTGGAAAAATTCGCCGCTAAAGTACAGCAGCAGCTGGAAAGCAGCGATCTGGATCAGTACCGTGCTCTGCTGGCGAAAATGCAGCCGGAAGAAGAACTGGATATCGAAACGCTGGCAGCTGCACTGCTGAAAATGGCTCAGGGCGAACGTCCTCTGATCCTGCCGCCAGATGCGCCGATGCGTCCGAAACGCGAATTCCGCGACCGTGATGACCGTGGTTCGCGTGACCGTAACGATCGTGGCCCTCGTGACCGTAATGACCGTGGTGGTGAAGACCGTCCGCGTCGTGAACGTCGTGACGTTGGTGACATGCAGCTGTACCGCATTGAAGTGGGCCGTGATGACGGTGTTGAAGTTCGTCATATCGTTGGTGCGATTGCTAACGAAGGTGATATCAGCAGCCGTTACATCGGTAACATCAAGCTGTTTGCTTCCCACTCCACCATCGAACTGCCGAAAGGTATGCCGGGCGACGTGCTGCAGCACTTTACCCGTACTCGCATCCTGAACAAGCCGATGAACATGCAGCTGGTTGGCGATGCAGTTCCGCACACCGGTGGTGAGCGTCGTGGCGGTGGTCGTTTCAGCGGTGAGCGTCGTGAAGGCGGTCGCGGTGAAGGTCGTAACTTTAGCGGCGAACGTCGTGAAGGCGGTCGTGGCGATGGTCGTCGTTTCAGCGGCGAACGTCGTGAAGGCAACCGCGGTCCGCGTCGTGACGATTCTTCTGCTCCGCGTCGTGATGACTCTGCTGGTCGTCGTCGTTTCGGCGGTGATGCATAAGCCTTTTAGCTTTATAGCTGTAAAGTAAAATATACGGCCCCGATCTCAACAATCGGGGCTTTTTTTATTTCAATTGTACTCGTGTACTGGTACAGTGCAGCACATTGAGATGTAGTCACAATATAAATGACTGGAGAGATGGCTAAATGGCAACACTAACCACCACCCAAACGTCACCTTCGCTGCTCGGCGGCGTGGTGATCATCGGCGGCACCATTATTGGCGCGGGGATGTTTTCTCTGCCAGTGGTCATGTCCGGGGCGTGGTTCTTCTGGTCAATGGCGGCGCTGATCTTTACCTGGTTCTGCATGCTGCACTCCGGGCTGATGATCCTTGAAGCTAACCTCAATTACCGCATTGGCTCCAGTTTCGACACCATTACCAAAGATCTGCTGGGCAAAGGCTGGAACGTGGTGAACGGCATCTCGATTGCTTTCGTTCTCTATATTCTGACCTACGCGTATATCTCGGCGAGCGGGTCGATCCTGCATCACACCTTCTCCGAGATGTCGTTGAACGTTCCGGCGCGTGCGGCAGGTCTTGGCTTTGCGTTACTGGTGGCGTTTGTGGTGTGGTTAAGTACCAAAGCGGTGAGCCGCATGACGGCAATTGTGCTGGGCGCGAAGGTGATTACCTTTTTCCTGACCTTCGGCAGCTTATTGGGACACGTTCAGCCCACAACGTTGTTTAACGTGGCGGAAAGCAATGCTTCGTATACGCCGTACCTGCTGATGACGCTACCGTTCTGTCTGGCCTCATTCGGCTATCACGGCAACGTCCCGAGCCTGATGAAGTACTACGGCAAAGATCCGAAGACCATCGTTAAGTGTCTGGTGTACGGCACGCTGCTGGCGCTGGTGCTGTATACCGTGTGGTTGCTGGGGACGATGGGTAACATTCCGCGTCCGGAGTTTATCGGTATTGCGCAGCAGGGCGGTAACATAGATGTGCTGGTACAGGCGCTGAGCGGTGTACTAAACAGCCGCAGTCTGGATCTGCTGCTGGTGGTGTTCTCCAACTTTGCGGTGGCGAGTTCATTCCTCGGCGTTACGCTCGGTCTGTTTGACTATCTGGCGGATCTGTTTGGCTTTGATGACTCGGCAATGGGACGTTTCAAAACGGCATTGCTGACGTTTGTCCCGCCAATTATCGGTGGCTTGCTGTGGCCGAACGGTTTTCTGTACGCCATTGGCTATGCAGGACTCGCGGCAACCATCTGGGCCGCCATTGTTCCGGCGCTGCTGGCACGTAAATCCCGCGAGCGTTTCGGTAGCCCGAAATTCCGTGTCTGGGGCGGCAAGCCGATGATTGCGCTGATCCTGGTATTCGGTATCGGCAACGCGGTTATCCATATTCTCTCGAGCGTGAATCTGTTGCCTGTTTATCAGTAACTTTGTTGTGCCGGATGGCGGCTGCGCCTTATCCGGCCTACAGGGTCAAGTAGGCCCGGTAAGCGAAGCGCCACCGGGCAAAACAACGCACTACCCCAATAATTCCTGCTTCACATCCATCGCCAAATCAAATGAATGTAGACGTGCCTGATGATCAAAAATCTGACCGTTAACCATAATCTCATCAGCCTGGGTTTCACGCAAAATGGCGTCGAGACCATGCCGCACTTTTGCCTTATCACCGACCAGCGACATGCTCAGCGCCTGTTGTACGCCGTACTGCTCAGAAGCGGACCACAGCTGATGCATATTCTCTACCGGCGGCGGTAGCTGGCCGGTTTCGCCACGACGCAGCTTCATAAATGCCTGCTGCATGGAGGTGAAAAGAAACTCGGCGTCGCGATTGCTGTCGGCGGCAATAATGTTGATGCACACCATCGCATACGGTTTTGCCAGCCGCGCCGAGGGTTTGAACTGGGTACGATACAAATGCAGCGCCTGATGCAGCATATCCGGGGCAAAGTGCGAGGCGAAGGCAAACGGCAGACCAAGCTGGGCCGCCAGTTGTGCGCTGTACAGGCTGGAGCCTAATAACCAGACCGGGATCTGCTCGCCGTAGCCGGGAACCGGGCGTACATGGGGATTAGGATCGCGGGCGTCGAACCAGTCCACCAGTTCAGCGACGTCGCGTGGGAAGTTATCGATATCACCGCTCATATGGCGGCGCAGTGCGCGCATGGTTGGTTGATCGCTGCCCGGTGCGCGACCAAGCCCGAGATCGATTCGTCCCGGATATAGCGTGTTCAGGGTACCGAACTGCTCGGCGATCACCAGCGGCGAATGGTTAGGCAACATCACGCCGCCAGACCCGAGATGCAGCGTGGTGGTATTGGCAGCCAGATAACCAATCAGCACTGAGGTTGCTGCGCTGGCGATGCCGGTCATGTTGTGATGTTCCGCCAGCCAGTAGCGGTGGTAGCCGCGTTTTTCGGCCAGTTGAGCGAGATCAAGCGAGTGTGTGAAGGCCTCTTTTGCCGAGGATCCTTCAGGGATCGGCGCCAGATCCAGCACCGAGAACGGAATAGTTTTGTCAGTCATAACGGCTCACTTTGTTACCGGTTAATCTTTTAATACTGCATTAAAGATTAGCGAATGTTGTTAACAAAGTGAGCTTTATACGGCGGGCACCGAATATAACATGCCCGATGGCGCTGCGCTTATCGGGCCTACGGGATCGCTATTTGTAGGCCCGATAAGGCATTTATGCCGCATCCGGCTAGGCCTGCAGCTCCAGTCCAGCCAGTCGCTTCCAGTAGCCGTTACAGTCACTGTGGGCGGCAAGCGGTAATGGAGCACTGCCATTTTCATTGGCGCGGAAGGCGTCGAGCATGGCGAATGTTTCAGTGCCTGAAGGGGACAGACGCACAATATCAACTAGCCCCTGCATCGATGTCAGTTCGTTGCCGAGGTTGTAAACATAGCCGCTCATGGTCTGGATCCCGTTGAGGACAAAGACCTGCTGATTCTCCTGCGACAGCACATCGCGCCCGTTCGGATATTTGATGCAGCAGGTTTCACACTCGTCTTTTGGACGGTCTTCAGAGCGCGCGGTAAAGCAGCGGGCAGAGTACGCCAGCGGCAGATGCCCGTAGCTCAGCACCTCAACTTCAAACTGATTGCGAATACCCAGCTCATCACACTGGTTGAGCAGGTTTGCCAGCCAGTCGCGGGAAAGCTCTACCGGCATACACCAGCGCACCATGCCTTGTTTGAGCAGGATACGCAGGGTAACCGCGTTGTAGCAGTTGAGCGCATGCCCGGCGACAAACGGCAGCTTACGCTCGGCGCACATGTTTACTACGCCGAGATCGCTGGCTTCCAGCAGAAAGTCACCGTTTTCGACATAGCGCTTCAGCTCTCCCAGTTCAGAAGAGGCCTGCACCAGCGCCAGTGTTGACAGCACAACCTGTTTACCGCTGCCAGCGAGCGATTTCGCCATATCGAGCCAGTCGCCCACTTTGGTGGCGCGGCGTTTACTGCATACCGCTTCGCCAAGATAGATAACGTCGGCCTGGCTTACGGCAGCCTGCTGATAAAAATCTTCCAGCGTTTCTTTCGGCCAGTACCACAGCACCGGCCCTAAGGAATATTTCATTGCTTCTCTCACTGCCATTTACGGTGATACGCGCCAAGCGTGGTCTGCGTGCCTTCGGACATAGAACCGAGCGTTTCCATCCACGCGGCCTGCGGGACGTAGTTTTGCGGGTCGGCCATACAGCGGTCGATCGCCTGACGCCACACTTTCGCCACCTGACTGACATAGGCCGGGCTGCGCTGACGACCTTCGATTTTCACCGAGGCAATATTGGCTGCCAGTAGTTCCGGCAGCAGCTCCAGCGTGTTCAGGCTGGTGGGTTCTTCCAGCGCATGGTAACGCTCGCCGTCAACCAGATAGCGGCCTTTGCATAGCGTCGGATAACCGGCGTTTTCCCCGTCCTGATAGCGGTCGATCAGCACTTCATTAAGACGGGATTCCAGCCCTTGTTGGGTCTGTTGCCAGCGGACAAAACGGGCAGGCGAGCAGGCACCAACCGTATTAGGAGACTCACCCGTCAGATAGGACGAAAGATAGCAACGGCCTTCCGCCATAATGCACAGGCTACCGAAGGCGAACACTTCCAGGGGAACTGGCGTGACGCGAGCGAGCTGCTTCACCTGATGAATAGACAGCACGCGCGGCAGCACCACGCGGGCGACGTCAAAGTTGCGATGATAGAAATTAATTGCCTCTTCATTGGTTGCAGATGCCTGAACAGAGACATGGCGCTCAATATGCGGGTAGCGCTCTGCGGCATACTCAAGCATGGCGAGGTCGGCAAGGATCAGCGCGTCTGCACCCAGTTGCGCTGCCATATCAACGGCACGTTGCCAGCGCGCGTAACCATCCGGGTGCGCAAAGGTGTTAATCGCAATGTGCAGCTTACGGCGGTGCTGATGGACAAAACTCACCGCTTCCTGCAATTTTTTCTCGGTAAAATTAAGGCCGGCGAAATGACGGGCGTTGGTATCATCTTTCAGCCCGATGTAGACAGCATCAGCGCCGTTCTCGATGGCCGCCTTAAGCGCCGGTAGGTTTCCGGCAGGGCAGAGCAGCTCCATAATTTATCCTGAACGTTGCGCCGTGATGGGCGCAGAAATGTTAACGAATGGGGATTTTAGTTAACCTTGCTGAGACAATTTTTGATTTGAGGCAGTTAAAGTCGTATTGGTGACACCAATAAAGAGGTAACAATTTCGCATCGAATTGTTGATTTATGCCGCTATGTCGTTTATTTGATATGGCAAAATAGCAGGACTATTGAAACAGGGAGTAAAGCTCGTGTTGGATAAACTGCGTTCACGCTTAGTACAATTTGGTCCTTCTCTGATGAGTGTACCAGTTAAACTGACGCCCTTTGCACTGAAGCGCCAGGTTCTGGAGCAGGTCCTGAGCTGGCAGTTTAGTCAGGCGCTGGCCGATGGGGAGCTGGAGTTTCTCGAAGGTCGCTGGCTGAGCATTCATGTGCGTGACATTGACCTCAAATGGTATACCTCTGTTGAGAACGATAAACTTATCGTCAGCCAGAATGCAGATACGGATGTGAGTTTTAGCGCCGATGCCAGCGATCTGCTGATGATCGTGGCCCGCAAGCAGGATCCGGATACGCTTTTCTTCCAGCGTCGTCTGGTGATTGAAGGTGATACAGAATTAGGGCTATACGTAAAAAATCTGATGGATGCCATCGAACTGGAGCAGATGCCTAAAGCGTTGCGCGTCATGCTGATGCAGTTGGCGGATTTTGTTGAGGCGGGGATGAAAACGTCGCCAGAAACCAAACAGACCTCGGTAGGTGAGCCATGCTGATTCGAGTTGAAATTCCCATTGATGCCCCTGGTATTGATGCGCTACTGCGCCGTTCATTTGAGAGCGATGCGGAAGCGAAATTAGTGCACGACCTGCGTGAAGATGGTTTCTTAACGCTGGGTCTGGTTGCTACCGATGACGAAGGTCAGGTAATGGGTTACGTCGCATTCAGCCCTGTCGATGTTCAGGGTGAAGATCTGCAATGGGTCGGCATGGCGCCGCTCGCGGTGGATGAAAACTACCGGGGGCAGGGCCTGGCGCGTCAGTTGGTCTATGAAGGACTCGATTCACTGAACGAGTTTGGCTACGCCGCGGTGGTTACGCTGGGGGATCCGGCCCTGTACAGCCGCTTTGGCTTTGAGCTGGCAGCCCATCATGACCTGCGTTGCCGCTGGCCGGGCACCGAAAGCGCGTTCCAGGTTCATCGCCTGGCGGACGATGCGCTGGATGGCGTGACGGGTCTTGTGGAATACCACGACCACTTCAATCGCTTTTAAGCTTCCGGGGTTTGCAGGCTGCTTAATAGCGCCTCAAACCCTTCGCCTTCGACAAGGCGCTCTTTCTGCCGCTTGGTGAGCTGTTTAACGCGATACTCTATGCGCAGGGCCAGCGAACGGTCGCCGACCTGCGCCGCAAATGCCAACGTGAGTTCCCCCTTTCCGCGTAGCGCCTTCGCGCCTTTCCCATTTTGATGCTGCTTATAGCGGCGCTGCACATCGGTGGTTATTCCGGTGTATAAGGCGTTGTCTGCGGTACGGATCAGGTACAGATACCAGGGTGTCATTGTTACCATCGACGTGATAATTTTCAGGCCTACAGTATAAAAGAGAACAGAAATGGAAACACTGACTGCGGTGTCTCGCTGGCTGGCAAAACAGCACGTCGTGACCTGGTGCGTACACCATGAAGGTGAATTGTGGTGCGCCAATGCGTTTTACCTGTTTGATGCGCAGAAGATGGTGTTCTATGTGCTGACCGAAGAGAAAACGCGCCATGCGCAGATGTCCGGACCACGAGCGCCGATTGCCGGTACGGTAAACGGTCAGCCTAAAACCGTCGCTCTGATTCGGGGCGTACAGTTTAAAGGGGAAATCCGGCGTCTTGAAGGGCAGGAGAGCGAAGCTGCGCGTAAAGCCTACAACCGCCGTTTCCCCGTCGCCAGAATGCTGCCAGCGCCCGTATGGGAGATTCGACTGGATGAAGTCAAATTCACGGACAACACGCTGGGCTTTGGTAAAAAGATGCATTGGTTACGTGATCTATAGTTAGAACAGTGATTGAAGACCTGGGGAAGATAAGCGATGAGTCAGGTGTTAATAACGGGAGCCACGGGGCTGGTGGGCGGACATTTGCTGCGTATGCTGCTCAATGAACCCCGGGTCAATGCCATCACGGCACCAACGCGTCGACCGCTGGCAGATACGGTTGGTATCTATAACCCCCATGATCCGCAGCTAACCGATGCTCTGGCGCAGGTCACCGATCCAGTCGATATTGTCTTTTGTTGTTTGGGGACTACCCGGCGTGAAGCGGGCAGCAAAGAGGCGTTTATCCATGCTGACTATACGCTGGTGGTAGATACGGCCCTGACGGGACGTAGGTTAGGCGCCCAGCATATGCTGGTGGTGAGTTCGATGGGCGCCAATGCGAATTCACCGTTTTTTTATAATCGGGTGAAAGGTGAAATGGAGCAGGCGCTGATCGCGCAGAATTGGCCACGGCTGACGATTGTCCGGCCTTCAATGCTACAGGGTGATAGGGACAAACAGCGGACGAATGAGATGTTTTTAGCGCCGTTGTTCAGGCTGCTGCCGGGTAACTGGAAGTCGATTGAAGCACGCGATGTTGCTCGGGCAATGCTGGCAGAAGCGTTGGCACCTGGGCATGAAGGGGTTTCGATCCTGACCTCTTCCGAGCTACGCGAAAGGGCTAAATAAAAAAATGCCGGATGGCGCTGACGCTTATCCGGCCTACAAACGATTACGTTCTGTAGGACGGATAAGATGCCATCTACAGGCGTGTTACTTAATAAACGTAAAGGCTGTCGTGACGCGTTTCACGCCGCTTACCCGGCTGGCGATATCCGCCGCCGCCTTCGCTTCACGCTCGGTCACCAGACCTAACAGGAACACTTCTCCGTTCTCAGTCGTTACTTTCACATTAGAGGATTTCACCTGATCGCTGGTCAGTAACTGGGAACGTACTTTGGTGGTTATCCAGGTATCGTTGGACGCATCGCCCAGACCGATTGGCTGGCCCTGACGGATCTCATTAAAGACCTCAGTCGTACCTTCTACGCCCATCGCAATCTGTTTTGCTCGCGCAGACAGTTCGCTATTCGGCGACTGGCCGACCAGCAGCACTTTACCCTGATATGCGCTCACGTTGATTCGCGCTTCTTTCTTGATCTGGGCATCTTTCGACAATGCCGTATTGACGCGTAATTCCAGGGTACTGTCATCAACCTGGGTGCCGACACTACGAGGATCCGTCGCGGCTTTAGTCCCGACAGCTGCAGTTCCAACAACGGCGGCAGCGACACAGCCTTGCAGCAGCAGTGCAGCGATAATCACAGCAAGCGGCGAAAATGCCTTCATGTGTACTCCTTAATCATCCTGGTGAGGGAAAAGCGTGTTATCGATAAGATCGCAAAGGCAGTTGACCGTCAGCATGTGCATTTCCTGAACGCGGGCGCTGTGGTGTGAGGGTATACGGATTTCAACATCCTGTGGCCCCAGTAATCCGGCCAGTTCCCCTCCGTCATACCCGGTCAGCGCGACGATTGTCATGTCGCGTGTCACGGCGGCTTCAACGGCTTTTACGATATCGCGGCTATTACCACGCGTAGAGATTGCCAGCAGAACATCACCTGCATGTCCCAGCGCACGGACTTGTTTTGCATAAACTTCGTCGTGCAGGCGATCGTTGGCAATCGCAGTTAAGACCACATTATCAGTGTTTAGTGCAATCGCAGGTAAACTTGGGCGTTCTGTTTCAAAACGATTGATCATGCTGGCAGCAAAATGCTGTGCGTTGGCAGCGGACGTCCCATTACCACAACAGAGAATTTTGTTGCCATTGAGCAGGGACTGAACCAGCGTCATGGCGGCACGGGAGATTGCATCCGGAAGTGCTTCAGCCGCAGCTATCTGAGTTTGAATGCTTTCTGTAAAGCAGACTTTAATTCTATCTAACACGCTAATCCTTAAGAACCAGGCTCTGAATCTTCAACTATGAGCGGTCGTTGAACGCGTCCTTAAACCACTCAACATCATTTCCGGTGAAGGCTAACACATCGAACCGGCAATCCACAGTATCAAAACTCCCATTGTGGCGCGCAAGCCACAAGCGGGCGGTCTGTAATAATTTGTGTTGTTTGCTCCGGGTCACACTCGCCGCCGCACCACCGAACTGTGCTGAGCGTCGGTAGCGAACCTCAACAAATACGGTGGTGTTGCCTTCACGCATTATCAGGTCGATTTCGCCACCACGTTCACGCACGTTGGCGGCGATAAAATGCAGTCCCTTGCTCAGCAGCCAGTCACGCGCGGTGGATTCCCACGCGTCACCGGTCTGTTTACTCGTTAACTGGCGGGGACGACTTGTCCTTGCTGGTATTTGAGCCATGATAACTTCCTGTTAATCACACAATCCTGCGTTGCGGTTAAGGCCCCGGTATTACCGTTAATTTCGAAACCCTGCATCTGACGCATTTGCGAGAAGTGGTTGGCAAGCGACCAGGCATCGACACCCATGGCATACATACGCGCCAGCGAGTAGTCGTTACGAACCGCGCCAAGCGCCTGCTGCATAAGAGGCGCATTAGCGCCTGCCAGCATCGGAATTTCGCTGTACTGCAAGCCTTCCATCTCCAGACGGAAATCCGGGCCGGCAGTGCCCTGCGCACTACGAGAGCTGGCGTACAGCGTTGCTCCGCTCTGGCTGCCGTTGCGCATGGCGATCATCGGCTTAATAAATGCAATTTCTTCCGGCGTCGCCAGAATATACACGGCATCAACACGACCGCTGCCGCCGGTTATTTGCGCATCGGTAGGTGCTGCCGGGATGGTCAGACCGCCAATCGTCACGCCGGGTTGGGCTGGCACAGAGGAGGCCACCGGGCTGCCTGTCAGGGAAATCCCCGAGCCGCCGTTGACGCCCATTTTAAGTTCAGCGGTGGAGCCGAACTTCTGCTGCAATACCACGCCGCCACCCAGTTTTTGCCATTCCTGTGCAAAGGCGTTGGCAACGCGATCGCCTAATGAACTCCGTGGAATCAACAACAGCGGCGTCTGTTTTCCCTGATCGCGGATGTGGCGTGCGGCGTCGCGCGCTTCATCTTCTGGCGACAGGGCGAAGTAGCAGACGTTCGGCAGATTTTTCACCGACTCCGGCTGGTTAAGCGCCAGGACGTTCAATGGCGTGTTGCTTTTCATCAGCTCTTCAACATTGTTCTTCAACAGTGGGCCAACCACGATGCTGGCGCCATCCTGCTGAACCTGAGTCAGGATCTGGTTCAGCGGCTGTGATGAAGTGTCGTAGATTTTCAGCTCAGCGGATGGATTCGCCGGTGCGCTGGCGGTTGTTGGCTGAGCGGGTGCTGCGGGCTGCACAGCAGGGGTTTCTGGCTGAGCCGGCGTCTCGTTGGTCAGATCGTTTACTGACGCCTGAGACGGGCTGGCAACGCCGTCAGTCGTTTGCGGCTGTTCTGTGGTGGTCGCGGCAGCTGGAACTGCGGCAGGTGCGACAGCAACAGGGGCTGCGACAGGTTGAGTGCCCATGTTTTTCGCAGCTTCAAAGCCTTGCTGAATAGTACGGCCAAATACAGCGGCCTGACCGTTCAGTGGTAACAGCAGGGCGATTTTGCTGGTGGAGGCGGGCTTAAAGCTCTGCACGTTAACCAACTGTGTTGGTAACAGTTTTGCTCCTGGGTTTTGCGGATAACGTTTCTGCCAGTCCGCAATACCAGCTTTCATCATGTCCGGATCGTTACGGTTATCGAACCAGACGCGCTGGAGATCCAGCCAGCCTTGCAGCACGTTTTCATCAGCATTGATGACCAGCGCTTGCGCTTGCTCCTGGGTCATGGACGACAGCGCCTGCCAGGTGGCGTCCATATTTTTCTGCTTAGCATTCGCGGCCAGCAGCGGTTCCTGCGCGATCAGGGCGCGCAGCAGCGTCAGAGATGGGCGACCCTGGTTGACGTCGATTTGCGCCTGCCAGTAGCGTGCCTGTTGGTTTTGATCGAAATCGGCGGGAGTTAACTTATCCAGCAGGGCCTGTGCGCCAGCGACATCTTTCTGCGCGAGCTTAATCTCGACGGCCAGCAGTGACTGCTCACGCTGCTGGGTATCGCTTAGCTTCTGCGGTAGCTGGTTAAACAGTTCGATAGCCTGCTGGCTCTTGCCTTCTTTCAGCAGTGCACGAATGGCGAGTAATTGCCAGTTGGTCTTGCTATCATCAGAGCTTTGCTGCATTTGTTGCAGATAAAAGCCGGAATCAGCCTGCGCAGTGCCCTGCATATGGGCTGCACTCTGGTCTGGCGCCTGGGTGCCACAGCCTGCGAAAATCAGTGCTGCCAGAATGACTGGTAGCGCGCGTGCGGCTTTCAAACGAGAAAATGTTGAGGGTACCATACTGTATCCAGTGATATTTTTTTACTCAATGCTCAATATTAAATCGGCAATACGGACGACACAATGAAACAACACGAATCGGCGGATAATTCTCAAGGCCAACTCTTTATTGTACCTACTCCTATAGGAAATTTGGCTGATATTACCCAACGAGCGCTCGAAGTTTTACAAGCCGTTGATTTGATTGCCGCTGAAGACACTCGTCATACAGGATTATTGTTACAACACTTCGCGATTAACGCGCGTCTGTTCGCGCTACATGACCACAACGAGCAGCAAAAGGCTGAAACGCTGGTCGTGAAGCTCAAAGAAGGACAAAACATTGCGCTGGTTTCCGATGCCGGAACGCCGCTGATTAACGATCCTGGCTACCATCTGGTGCGTACCTGTCGTGAAGCAGGGATCCGCGTTGTTCCCCTGCCTGGTCCTTGTGCGGCGATTGCTGCCCTGAGCGCTGCAGGCCTGCCTTCAGACCGTTTTTGCTATGAAGGATTTCTGCCTGCCAAATCGAAAGGGCGTCGTGATGCGATGAAAGCCATTGAGGCCGAGCCGCGTACGCTTATTTTTTATGAATCTACCCACCGCTTGCTGGATAGCCTGGAGGACATGGTTGCCGTGTGGGGCGAATCCCGCTACGTGGTGCTGGCGCGCGAGCTGACCAAAACCTGGGAAACTATTCACGGCGCACCGGTTGGTGAACTGCTGGCGTGGGTCAAGGAAGATGAAAACCGTCGCAAAGGCGAAATGGTGCTGATTGTTGAAGGGCATAAAGCGCAGGAAGACGATCTTCCTGCCGATGCGCTGCGTACATTGGCCTTATTGCAGGCAGAACTGCCGCTGAAAAAGGCCGCCGCGCTGGCTGCTGAAATCCATGGCGTGAAAAAGAATGCGTTGTATAAGCACGCGCTGGAACAGCAGGGAGAGTAAGCCCGATTGCTAATGGCCAAACCGACAAGGGTATGGCCATTAGCTAACACAGTGCTTAAGACTGAGCGGCAGTTTCACTGATTAATAAGCGGTTTGCTGACCCGCATACAGTGATTTTGCTACGCACCACTTCTTTCATCGCATCCATACCGACCCGCATGTAATAGCGAGGATCGTTGCCCTGCGGATTCTCCGCAAACCACGCTTTGACCGCATCGGCAAAAGCGATTTTCAGTTCGGTCGCGACGTTAACTTTGCAAACGCCAAGCTCGATCGTGCGGCGGACGTATTCGTCAGGGACATCGCTTG
Organism: Citrobacter freundii complex sp. 2024EL-00216; assembly: GCF_043945515.1. Lineage (NCBI taxonomy): Bacteria > Pseudomonadati > Pseudomonadota > Gammaproteobacteria > Enterobacterales > Enterobacteriaceae > Citrobacter > Citrobacter freundii complex sp. 2024EL-00216. The sequence goes on from NZ_JBIMRA010000006.1 coordinate 126,842, forward strand.
CACCATGCAGCACCAGCGGAACGTCGACTACCTCACGAATTTCACCCAGCCGCTGGAAATCGATTTTGGGTGTTTTGGTGTACAAACCGTGTGCTGTGCCGATGGCAACAGCAAGGCTATCTACGCCAGTACGCTCAACAAACCGTTTAGCTTCTTGTGGATCGGTGAGGAAGGCGCTTTCTGCATCCACACTCATATCATCTTCTACGCCACCGAGGCGACCCAGCTCAGCTTCCACGCTGCAATCTTTGGCATGGCAAAAATCCACAACGGATTTCACCAGCTTCACGTTTTCTTCAAACGGAAAGTGGCTGCCGTCAATCATTGCGCTGCGCACTCCTGCATTCACTTTACGACGAATGTCGTCCAGCGACTCATGGTGATCGAGGTGCAGCGCCAGCGGTATACCGTAGCTGGTGGAATAAGCGCTGCACAGCGCGTAGATCTCTTCCAGCGCGATATGCTTAAAGGTCCCCGGCGTTCCTGCCAGGATCACCGGCGATTGCATTTCATAGCACACTTCAAGGATCGCCTGGATCGTTTCGGCGTTATGAATGTTAAAGGCGGGTACGGCATAGCCCTTTTTTTGGGCATCCAGCAGGAGGTATTTCGTGGAAATAATGCTCATAAAACGATCCTTTTAGGCGTTCCAGGGATGAATAACAACGCCCTGTACAACGCGGTTCACAGTGCCGCTGGCAGAAGGCGTATCCGGTGTATTGCCGATATTGATGGATTGCGTCAAAGCAAAAACCTGGGCGTAGATCAGGAAGCAGAACGCCAATTCCATATCGATGAAAGAGCGTGCTGGCGGCAGCAGAATATGTGGGCCTGCTTCAATCACCTCATGGGTTTGTGCGGCAATCGCGACAACCCGCAATGCCTGCCGATCGCGGCGTAACTCTGCCAGCAGATCGAGATCGTATTGACGTGTATACGGATGGCTGGAAACAAAGACCACTACCAGCGTTTCGTTATCAACCAGTGACTTTGGACCGTGACGAAAGCCTGTCGGGGAGTCATAGAATGCGGCCAGTTTGCCTGCAGTCAGCTCCAGGACTTTCAGTGCCGATTCCCGCGCTGCTCCCTGTAATCCACCGCTACCAAGGTAAACGATCCGTTTCCAGGGTTCATTGCCAAATACACCGTCGCTGAAATCGCCCAGCGAAGTCAGAATCGTCTGGCATCGATCGGCCACGTCACGGAAGGTCTGGCTGTTGATTTTCTCTGGGGCAAATACTGCCAGGCAGCTGGCCATCATGGTGGTAATGCTGCTGGTCATCGCGAAGCCACGGTCATGTGTCTCTGCGGGCATTAACAGAGCAAAGGCATTGTCGCTTGCAACTGCGTTTTGATAGAGGCTACCTGCTTCGTTGCAGGTGATCGGCAGGTGATAACACTCAGGCACAAACTGATTAGCCAGTTCCACTGCTGCAACGCTTTCAGGGCTGTTACCTGAGCGAGCGAAAGAAATGAGCAGCAGCGGATGTGCGGGATTCAGGTAATCCATCGGATTGGTGACCAGATCGGTGGTCGGCACAGCGCTGATGTTTTTACCGGTATAGCTTGCCAGCCAGGGGGCGATGATGTCGCCAATGAATGCTGATGTTCCAGCCCCGGTCAGTATGATCCGCAGATCGTTTTTGCGCAGTAATGGTGCGAGAAAGCTGTCAATGGCAGATCGAATGTTGTCGATATTCGTAAGGGAACGGATCCAACTGGCAGGTTGTTGACGGATCTCTTCTTCGGTCCAGGTGCCCGTTACCGCGGTAACAGGGGTATAGGTTTCTGGCATAACTTAAGTCCTTAGTCTTGTAAATTCCACATAAGACGCTGGCGAGAATGTCGCTATCTTTCGTTTCGTTTCACTTGTTCATCTCGTCGATTAATTAAAATCTATAGGAAAGAAATCGAAAGAGCAATAATTCAAAATGAAATAAAACGAAATTTGTGATCGTGGGAACGAAAGGTGTAGTTATCTTGTTGATCTATAAGAAGTAGGCTTGTTGTAGGATGGTTAGATATTTACTCAAGCGAAAGGAAAAGAAAGGCCTTGCGATCGAAGACCGCAGGCCAACACGAGACAAAATGAAAGGTCAAAGGGGGAGAGCCTGACCCTGAATCCAGATCTGTTGTAAATGTAGCCCGCTATTGAGCGCGATCGCGTCTGCACGTTTTCCCACTGCTAACGATCCCAGTTGGCGATCGATACCCAACAGACGTGCGGGGTGGAGAGAGGCCATATGAATTGCCTCTTCTGCCGTTATCCCGGTGAGCTCGACCATATTACGTACGGCTGCGTCAACCGAGAGCGTGCTACCAGCCAGGCCACCGGAAGCGGTACGCACAATACCACTGTGCATTTCCACCTCCTCACCGCAGAGTGTATAGCGTCCGTCTGGCATTCCTGCAGCCTGCATGGCATCGGTGATCAGCACCAGTCTGTCTTTGGCGCAACAGCAGCAGAGTTTCATGGCTGCCGGGTGGACATGGTGTCCGTCAGCGATAAGTTCCAGCCAGGCGCGAGGGTCGGTTAACCCTGCGCCAACCATTCCTGGCTCCCGATGATGTAAACCGGTCATACCGTTATAGCAGTGAACCAGTCCGTCAGCGCCGGCGTCAAAGGCTGCGCGGGTTTGTTCCCAGGTAGCTGCACTGTGTCCCAGCATCACCCGTACGTTGCGTTGCTTCAGATGTTCGATGGCCTGCAATGCACCGGGTTTTTCTGGTGCCAGCGCAACCACGCGCAATGTTTGCTGGGAAATCGCAATCAGTTCATCCAGTTCACTGAGTTCCAGTTCCCTGAAAAGCTCAGGCGGGTGCGCCCCTTTGTTCTGCGGCGTAAAGTACGGGCCTTCAAGATAACTGCCCAGCACCTGTGCGCCGGGCCCTCCGGAATGGTAGCGATGGGCGATACGCTCAAGCGCCTTGTGAATATCCGGTAATGGAGCGGTGACGGTAGTGGGTAGCCAGTTGGCTACCCCTTCACGCGCTTTGTGCATCGCCAGTTTGTCGAGCGTATCCGGTGCTTCATCCATCACATCGGCACCCGCGCCCCCGTGTACGTGGGTATCAATGTATGCCGGACAGAGCAGTTCAGCATCGCGGACCATAACGCCGGAAGGAATTGGCTCTATTGCCGCAATGATACCGTCTTCAATATGCAATTGATGATCGTCCAGCCAGCCCTGTTCGGTCAGTAGACGTCTGGCGCGCAGTAGCAGTGTCATATCCCTTCCTCAACGGGCTTTTCCTCACGGCAGCGTCCCAGCTCGTCCACCAGGCTGGTTAAACCCCGGTGCCCGCACTCCAGCGCCTGCAAACGAAACGCTTCGCTGCTCAGGTCGTCGCGCTCCAGCACCATCTCCAGTAGCAGTTGTAGATTGGTACCGGTGATCACTTCAGTACCTTGCCTTTGCATGGCTAGTGTGGAAGCGACGCGAAATGGTGTTCCGCCCAACAAATCAGTCAGAAACACGATGTCTTGCTGCGCATCCAGTTCACCCACCGCCTGTTCAAGTTGTGAGGTGAGCAAGGCAGTGGTTGAGGTTTCCGGAAAGTCGATGGCAATGAACTGAGTCTGCTCACCCAGAATCTGTTTCATCGCTTTTTCCATTCCGCTGGCAAACCCGCCATGACCCGTCAAAATAATACCTAACATCTACAACCCCTTATATTTACAGGAAATGACAGAACTTACCTACGACGCCGAGCACCACGGTAATGGCGATAAGGCGCAGAGGACTCCAGCCACGGCGGACCAGCCAGAACATGGTTAATGTGTAGACCAGCGGTAAAAAAGCAGGCATCAACTTGTCTATCACGTCTGTTTGCAGTTTCACTACCGCATCGCCAGCAGTGATTTCCAGCGTAGTGCTCAGGCGAACATAGGTCGCTACCAGCGCACCGATCACCGTCATCCCTACGATGGATGCCGCATGTCCAACCTTTTTGGTGTTAGCTTTAATCAGCGGAATGGCAGCAACGCCCATTCGATAAGCATAGTGTGCCAGCCCAAAGCGCAGACCAAGATGAACCACGTTGAACATAACAATAAAGACAACTGCACCAAGAATAGAGCCTTGTAGCGCCAGGCTGGCCCCGATACCGCCGCAAATAGGCAGTAACGTTAACCAGAACATGGCATCGCCGATGCCGCCAAGCGGCGCACCCACGGCAATCTTGGTGCTTTGAATACTGTTCACATCCTGCTTGGAGCGTTCCATCGCCAGGATAATCCCGATAACAAACGTGACCAGGAACGGGTGCGTGTTGAAGAAGCCCATATGGCCTTTCATCGAACGCGCCAGATCGCGCTTATTGGTATGGATCTTTTTCAGAGCAGGTAACAGGCCGTACAGCCATCCTGATGCCTGCATACGTTCGTAGTTAAAAGAGGCCTGCAACAGCATTGAACGCCAGGCAACACGGTTGATATCTTTTTTCGTCAGCTCGGCACCGATATTCTGGTCTTCGTAGACGTTTTCATTGGTGCCGGACAGCAGCGTTTCTTCGGTATCGGAAACGTTCGGCAGAGCCGTTTGATTAGATGCCATCTTCGAATTCCTCTTTTTGTGCTGCGGGAGCTGTAGGTTCAGGTGATTTACGCAGAAAATCGATCAGCGCCATTGCCAGTGCTGCGGCGGCGATCGCCAGCACAGGGAGTTTGAGCCAAGCAGCTGCTACAAAACCCAGGATGAAGTAGGGGATATAGACGTTTTTCATCATGATTTTCAGCAGTACGGCGAAGCCGATAGCTGGCATGATGCCGCCTGCCACACCCAGTCCGTCAATCAGACGCGTTGGCAGAACATCTATCGCGGTTTTGGCATGTTCCGCGCCAAAGTAAATCGGCAGGAACGCGCATAAAAAGTAGAAGGTCCCCAACGCGAGCAACGCCAGATAGTTGACCCGCTCAATCCCGGCGGTATCGGCATTCGCTGCCATGCGATCGCAGCGAGCCATCACCCCGGACATCACAGAGAACAGGAAGGTAATCCCCATCTGTACTGCTACAGCGAACGGTACCGCCACACCTACGGCAACTTCAGGTTTCACTCCGGTCGTTATGGCAAACGTGGTTCCCACGATAGTGCCGATAATCACGTTTGGCGGTTGAGCTCCCGCTAGTGGGGCAAGACCCATCCACACCAGTTCCAGCGTACCACCTGTTAAAATACCGGTATGCAGATCGCCCAGAATCAGGCCGACCAGCGGCCCGAGAACAACCGGGCGGTGCATGTGCGTTAACCCGTTGAACATATCCAGGCCTGCAATAAAGGCGAGAATACCCAACGCAAAAGCCTGCAACAGACTGATTTCCATTGTGAATCCCTCAGAGAAGTTTATAGAGGTCCTGGGCGGGTTCTGTTGGAACGCCCTGAACGAAGCATTCCACTCCAGCGGCTTTGAGCCCGTTGAACGCCGTAATATCTGCAGCGTCTACAGAAACCGTTTTGGCGATTTGTTGCTTGCCGTTGGCGTAGTGCATATTGCCAACGTTGATACGGTTAACAGGAACACCGCCTTCGACCAGACGGAAGAAATCCGCAGGCGATTTGCAGACCAGCAGAATTTTCTGGCGATCGGCGGCACGGTGAATATTGTCGATCACTTTTTGTAGTGACCAGAAGCGTACGGCGATCCCTTCTGCCAGTACCATTTCCATCAGGTTTTGCTGCACTGGATCTTCAGCCACCTCATCATTAGCGACCAGCACCAGGTTTGCCCCCGCAAACCCGACCCATTGCACACCAACCTGACCGTGAATCAGACGTTCATCAATGCGACTTAATACAATGTTTGGCATGGTATTTTTCTCTTTTTTGTTATGCGTTACGATCTGGAGCACCCAGGCAGGCGCAGTGATATTGCTGCAGTATGTCCTGAATATGGTTAATGATGAGTTCTCGCGGCGTGGCGCTGAGATCTCCCTCGCGCACTTTTACGTACTGCAAGGGTAAATACTGGCTAATCAGCGGTAGTGGAATGGGGTCGTCCGCCAGGTTACGTACCAGACGTTCAAATGCTTCATCAATCTGGCTGTCCGGCCAGTAGTAACGAACCCGATCAGAGTAGCTGTATCCACGGGCCAGACGGCGTGCGTTGCCATCACCGTGATAATGGCTCTGCCAGTACTCTGGTCTATCAAGCATTACGCTTTCCAGCACATGTCGCAGGCCCGAGCTGGCTTTTGCAGGCAGCAATTCTTCTTCAATGGCAGCTAACGAAAACAGCGCTTCGCGCAGGGCGAAGGTAAGCGCGGGTCCCACTTTCAGAATAGCGAAGTGGTCTATCACCAGTTGGCGCAAGGACTGTGGCGTTTGGTAATCGGTAGAATGCGCTTCAAAAACCAGCGTGTCGTAGTCTTCCACCATTTTGCTGAGTGCCACGGCTTTCTGCGGTTGATAATCAATGATGTGCGTGTGGTCGAATTCAACGCCAGGTTGCACGACCAGGGCGATAATACGTGCCCATATACCTTCCAGCCCGCGCTTTTCAAAGGCGTGATAGTGGGCCTGCAGCGTTGCACGTGCGGCATCTGGCGTTGTTACCGCCAGTTCGGTTAACGCTTCGTGTGCGCCACCAGGAACCGGAACTTCTGTGCCAATCACATAGACCAGGTCAGACTCGCCAAAATGTGCCATACAGGTTTCTTCGGCGACTTTGGCCAGGCGTGCGGCGCGCTCAGCGACGATTTCATCCGTCAGTGGAACCGGGTCGTTGGCACAAGACATGCTGCAATCGAGGTGGATTTTTTTAAAGCCTGCGGCGACATAGCTCTTGATCAGATCGTCAGCATTGGCCATTGCCTGTTCCGCAGGCAGATTTTGCCAGCGGTTTGGTCCGAGATGGTCTCCGCCGAGAATCAGCATATCCTGAGAAAAATCAAGCGAGTCGGCTAATCGGCAGACAAAACTGCGAAAATCGGCTGGCGTCATACCTGTATAGCCGCCAAACTGGTCAACCTGATTAGAGGTTGCTTCGATCAACAGCGGTGTATGGCTTGCATGGGCGTAGCGTATTGCGGCTTCCAGTACGATTGGATGCGCGGAACAAACGGCATAAATCCCGTTTGCCTTCCCCCGTTTATGCTGCTCGACCATTTTAGTTAGATGTTTCACTTTCCTCTCCAGGTCAGATTACTGCGACATCAATCTTTCGTTTTGTTTCATTTAATACTGCATCATGGTGTTATAAAAATAAAACGAAAGATAATAGTTTTCCGATCTGTTTCACAAAAGAAACACAATGAAAGGTTTCAGCGTAAGTTCGTCCGGCTCTTCCCTGCTTGCGGGGCTTGCATTCGCGCAAAAGAAAGGCGTTAATAGACAAAACGAAATAAAACGAAAGGTTCAACTAAAGGATTTCTTATGAGTAACACCGAGTCCTCTGCAGACAAGCGCGTTATTGGCACCAGCGAAAGACGTGAGCAGATCATCCAGCGGTTACGGCAGCAGGGAAGCGTTCAGGTTAACGATCTCTCCTTATTTTTTGGCGTCTCCACGGTCACTATTCGCAACGACCTCGCTTTTCTGGAAAAGCAGGGGATTGCGGTACGTGCCTATGGCGGAGCGCTGATTTGCGAAAGCAATGCACCTGTTGTGGAGCCTTCTGTTGAAGATAAGAGTTCACTTAATACGGCAGTAAAACGCAGTATTGCCAGAGCCGCCGCAGAGTTGATTCAACCGGGACACCGCGTGATCCTTGACTCCGGTACCACGACCTATGAAATTGCCCGCCTTATGCGCCAGCATACTAATGTCATTGCTATGACCAACGGTATGAATGTCGCCAATGCGCTACTGGAAGCCGAAGGGGTTGAGCTGCTGATGACCGGCGGTCATTTGCGTCGTCAGTCACAATCGTTTTATGGCGATCAGGCTGAGCAGTCGCTACAAAATTATCACTTCGACATGCTGTTTCTTGGCGTTGATGCTATTGATTTAGAGCGTGGTGTTAGCACGCACAACGAAGATGAAGCGCGTCTCAACCGTCGGATGTGTGAAGTGGCTGAACGTATTATTGTTGTTACCGACTCGACGAAGTTTAACCGCTCCAGCCTGCATAAGATCATTGATACTCAGAGGATCCATACCATCATTGTTGATGAAGGTATCCCAGAGGAAAGTTTGCAGGAACTACGCCGCAGCGGTGTTGAAGTGATCATTGTTGAGTAGTTCCGCTCTAAAATTCAAAAATGTGATCCCATTCAATTAAACAAAAACAAACCATAAGCGAGCTTTTTTAGTAGCTCGCTTTCGTTTTTTTGCATGCTTCCCGTCTCTTTCTCGCATCTTACCCGCTTTGAGTCTTTTCATTTTTTCGGTTTTCTTCGTTTCGGTTTGCTAAAACGAAAGAAAATAGTCAGTTTTGGTTAAATTAAACGCTGAGTCTGTGCGCACAAATTCACCTTATTGCTTCTGATGTAATATATTCAAAAGAAAACGAAAGTGCTAAAGCGCTAAAACAAAACAACATGAATATTTGATGGAGCAATAGAAATGCTGGATAACTTAAGACGTCGCGAGCAAATAATTGATCTGCTGTGCGATCAGGGTAGCGTTCGTGTCGAGCCACTGAGCGTCCATTTTGGTGTGTCATCGGTCACGATCCGCAACGACTTACGTTATCTGGAGCAGAAAGGATGCGTCATGCGCTCCTACGGCGGGGCGGTTCTCAATCAGCACTTTGCCCTTGACCGGCCTTTGCAGGATAAGGACCGGCTGAATCGCGATGTGAAAACGCGTATTGCCGAAAAAGCAGCCAGCTTTGTGAAAGATGGTGACACGTTAATCCTCGATTCCGGTTCGACCACCACGCTCATTCCTCCAATGTTAAAGAATCGCCGCGATCTGGTGGTGATGACCAATGCGCTCAACATTGCGTGGGAACTGGCGAATTTTGAGCGCGTAGACGTCATGATCCTGGGAGGGAACGTCAGGCAAAGCGTCTATTCATTGTATGGCCCTTCAGCAGAACACCAGCTCAGACAATACCGGTTTGATAAGCTTTTTTTGGGCGTTGATGGATTCTGCCTGGAAGCGGGGATTACCACGCCACATCCGGGAGAAGCACATCTGAATCAGGTAATGTGTGAGGTTGCACAGGAGGTCACGGTAGTCGCTGACTCCAGCAAGTTTGGCCGCAAAAGTTTCTGTATGATTAGCGAAATCAGCGGGATTGACCGGGTGATTACCGACAGCGGTATCCCTGAAAATTATCACCGGACGTTAATCCAGCTTGGGGTGGATGTGGTGATTGCGGATGAATAACTGAAACTGCTGGCGAGATTTTCTCGCCAGCAGTGTTTTAGTGGGTCAGCGTACCCTGTTCAACCAGCAGCAATGCGGCACCGCGAACCCCGCTGGATGCACCATGGATGGCCGGGAATACGCGGGCAGGCTCTAATCCCGGGAACAAGTAACGTGACATGGCCTGCGGCAGCAACGTATAAATTTCCTCAATGTTGGAAACTCCACCGCCGAGAACAAAAGCATCGACATCCAGAATCAACTGCAATTGCGCCAGCGTACAACCCAACATATCAATCCATGCTTCTATGGTTGTAACGGCGCTGGCATTGCCATGACGATAATGCTCCAGCAGGGTCTCCATTTTGAGTTGTTCTCCACTGAAGTGTTTGTGGAGCCACAGTAAACCAGGACCGGATTGATAGCGTTCCAGACACCCTTGTAAGCCACAGCCGCACTTCAACTCCGGCAAGTGATAACGACGCATAAACGTTGCCGGAAGCGGTAAATGGCCGAACTCACTGGCCATTCGGTTGCGACCCCGATACAACTGACCGTCAATGACTAACCCTCCACCCATGCCGGTGCCAATAATGGCACCAAAAATTCGGGAGAACTGGCGAGCCTGCTGAGTATGGGCTTCCGAGAGTGCAAAACAGCAGCAGTCATTGTCCAGTTCAACCGAACGATTGAGGCGGTGGGCCAGATCGTTCATCACCTGGCGTCCTGTGAGGCAAGGCACGTTAGATGACAGTAATTTTCCGGTATGTCTGTCCATAAGACCGGGCATGCCGATGCCAATTTTTCCTTGCTTTCCAGTCGCCCAGTCGGCGGTATCAATAAGTGAAGTAAAGGTCGAAAGAAAGAGTTCATAATCCTGCACTGGCGTGGCGACGCGCTTACGCCAGCAAACCTGCATTTCCTTATCAAAAGCGACAATTTCAGTTTTGGTTCCACCAATATCAACACCGTAAAACATGCCTCATCTCCTCCGGCTTCAAAGCGTAACCAGACAGTTTTCCTTGCGAGCGCGCTCTGCGGCAAAGACCATTAAGTGACTTTCCAGTGATTCATCCGGGCCAGAAAGGATCATATTTTGATCGTTGGCCATCACTGCGTGGATGAAGCGATCCATCAGGTAGTAATCGCCACCACCATGCCCCCCCATCTGGGTTTGTGTGCCAGCGGCGATCTCCTCGATCTGATGCACTGTTTCTTTGTCTGTCAGGAAATCAAACACCCGGATCTGCTCGCCATCGCCTTCCAGATAACCTCTGGTACCAAACAGGCGCGTTTTTCGATCTTCCATTTTGGTAAACGCGGTCATGGTAAAGGTCACTGTCTGCTGGTGGGCAAAACGTAAGTTAACAACCTGATGATCCACCACATCATTATCACAACGATAAACGCAACGACCATAAGGCCCATCGCGCAGCGCCTGGCGAACATTCTCTTCGCTAGGATCTGCAGTCAGCACCCGACGGAAGTGTGGAGTGCATTTTTGGTTTTCACCCAGATAAATTTTGCAGGCAGACCAGGGACAGGTTGATTCAACCTGACAATCAAGGCAGCGGTCGGCGGCACCAGCAGGCTGATTCTCTTTCACAAAGTGACTCAGGCTACCAAATGATCCTACGTCCTGGCAGTTGTCGCTCATGATGTAGCGGATCCAGTCCAAATCATGACAGGATTTCTGTAACAACATAAATGACGATTCTGCTTCATTGCGCCAGTTACCACGTACAAACGAGTGCGCCTGATGCCAGTAACCTACGGGTTCGAGATGCTGCATGCTGACAATATCGCCAATTACGCCATCATCAAGCAGTGATTTCAGCTTTTGCGTATAGCGGGTGTAACGCAGGACGTGCGCGACGGCCAGTAATACGTTGTTGCGTTTGACCGCATCAATAATGATCCGGCAATCTTCTGGCGTAGGGGCGAGCGGTTTTTCCAGCAGAATGTGATAGCCGAGATTAGCAAACGCCACGGCAGGATCTTTGTGCATATTATCCTGCGTGCAAATAAGTACCACATCGGCCATTTTGGGTTGGGCCGCAGCTTCTTGCCAGTCGCAAAACACGTTATTTGGGTCAATCTTATGCTGTGCGACAAACTGCTGGCGGTATGCCTCTCTGGGCTCGGCAACGCCTACCACCTGCATTCTGTCTGGATGTTCAAGCGCATAGCGAGAATATATTTCTCCGCGCGCACCAGCCCCTACCACTAATACGGTCACTTTTTTCGCACACATATAAACCTCTCATTTTTCACTTAGCCTGAATAACGGTCAGGCCAAATTTTCTTCATGTTTTTTATCAAACAAAAAGGCGGCTTCCAGATTAAATTTCACTTTGATAGATTCACCGGGAAGTGGGGTCCAGTCGGGTGAGGAGTTAATACGTAAGATCATATGTTGCTCACCAATATCAAAATGCAGAAGGTCTTCGTTGCCCATCCTTTCTACGTTGGTAATGTGCGCATCGAACGCAGAGGCATCATGCTGCGAGGCTAACTGAATGGCCTCTGAGCGGATGCCAAACCAGACGCTGGAGTGCGGATATTGCTCCAGTAGGTTACTCAAGCGCGTATTTAATGGCAGGATTAAATTATCAGCCAGGCGCAGGCCACGAGTGCTGGGGTCAATATCAAGCAGCATAATATTCATTGCCGGATTACCAATAAAACCAGCAACAAATTTGTTCCTGGGGTGATGGTAAATATTCCCTGGGGTATCCACCTGCATAATACGACCGCCATTTAGAACGCAAATCCTGTCTCCCATCGTCATTGCTTCAATCTGATCGTGCGTGACGTACACCATGGTTGCGCTCACGCCTTCGTGACGCAGTTGTCGATGCAGTTCTGTCAGCCGCACGCGCATTGAAACACGCAGTTTTGCATCCAGGTTGGACAGCGGCTCATCAAACAAAAAAACGTCTGGCTTACGCACGATGGCCCTGCCAACGGCTACTCGCTGGCATTGACCGCCTGAAAGCTGACCGGGCTTTTTGTCGAGCAATGTTTCGATTTCCAGCTTGTGTGCAGCTTCCCGGACGCGGATATCAATCTCTTCTTTGCTCATTTTCCCTAACAGACTGAATGCCATATTTTTATAAATCGTCATGTGGGGATAGAGGGCATAATTCTGGAAGACCATGGCAACGCCTCGCTCCTTTGGTAGCAGGTCGTTGACGCACTTCTCTCCGATTGCGATATGGCCATGAGTGATATCTTCCAGACCTGCAATCATGCGTAGCAGCGTTGATTTGGCGCAGCCTGATGGCCCGACAAACACCATGAATTCGCCGTCGTGGATTTCAAGATCAACGCCATGGATCGCCTGAAAGCCATTGGGATAGACTTTGCTTACTGCCTGTAATTGAATACCTGACATAACACTGCCCCTTATCCTTTAATTCCGGCACCAGCGATGCCGCGAATAAAATAGCGCTGGAAGAAGATATAAAGTAACAACATCGGGATAATCGCCAGCAATGCGCCCGCCATTAACATCGGATATTCCACGCCTGAACGGCCAGAAAGTGAGGCTAATCCTACTGGTAATGTCATTTTATCCATGGAGGTGTTGACGATCAGTGGCCACATTAAATTATTCCAGCTCCACAGTCCGTTAATAATGACGCAGGCAATCAGTCCCGGTTTAATTAATGGCAGCATAATTTTGAAGAAAATAGTCAGATGGTTATACCCATCCATAATGGCTGCCTCTTCCAGTTCTTTAGGTACTGACAGAAAAAACTGACGTAATAAAAAAGCGCTATATATGCTGAATAAACCCGGTAACACCAGTCCAGGAATTGAGTTCAGCAAACCGATTTTTTCAACGGTTAAAAACTGTGGGATTAAAAAGATCTGACCGGGCACCATCAGAATTGAAATACACAGCATAAACAGGATATCTCGTCCTTTGAAACGCAGTCGGGAGAAACCGTACGCTGCCATTGCCGCAATCAGCGTCTGCAAAATGACGATGACCAGCGTGGAGACGATCGAGTTAAAGTAAAAGCTGCCAAAAGGCATTTCATGCAAGATTTTACCGTAAGCCTGAAACCCTGGGTTGGCGGGTAGCAGTATCGGCGGAAAGGCGATGCTTTCTGCCTGGGTTTTAAAAGAGGTGATGATCATCCAGATAAACGGAACCACCGTTACCAGCGTCGCGAGGATCATCAGGCCGTAAATTAGCCATTTTTCACGTTTTGTCATGAACATCGTGGTGCCTCACTGTGCTTTAAGTCGTTTACCAATCCATATTTGCAGCAGCGTCAGGACCATCGTGATAACGAAAATCACCACGGCGATTGCTGAGGCATACCCTTTTTCATGGTAGATAAAGGCGTATTTATAGAAGAGATAGGCGATGGTCATCGTCTGATCGTCCACCATGGATGAACTGCCAAACAGCAGATAAACCACATCGAAAATTTGCAGCGTTTCGATAAAAGAGATCACCAGTACGAAAAACAGTGTTGGGATCATTAGCGGTAAGGTAATAGACCAGAATCCACGCAATTTGCTGATGCCATCCAGCGACATCGCTTCATAAATTTGTTTGGGGATTCCCTGCAATCCAGCGAGCAGAATGATCATCTTCAGCGCAATAGCCGACCAGATGATAACCAACGAGGCGCTCAGGCGGACGACATCGGGATCGGATAACCAACCGATGGCCGGAAGATCGAAAAAAGCCAGGATCTGATTAATTAAGCCGAAGTTTCGGTTCATCAACCACTGCCAGACCATAGCAATGGCCGCAGGCATAGTGACAGCGGGTAGAAATAACAGCGTGCGAAACAACCACTGACCGCGAATCGCCTGATTCAGGCCAATTGCGAGCAGCAATGACAAAACGGTGATTATCGGTACGCAAATAAAAACATAGGCCAGGGTGTTATATATTGCTGAACGAAACTCATCATCGCTGAATAAATTAATATAGTTATCTAAGCTGATCGTCGTCCAGATCTGAAACTCGCCGAGGTCGGTGAAACTATAAAAAACGTTCTGGAAGAATGGAGTAAAGTAAAAAACAATTAACCCCGCCAGTAACGGCATAATCATTATCCATCCCCAGAAGCGTTCTTCTTTTTCCAGCTTGGTCAGGGATTTTTTGTGCACTTCCCTGGCTGGTAATTGTGGGGATGCAGCTTCATCTGAATAGCTCATACAGACTCCGGGATGCTCACTGTGCAACCAAAATATATTGCGTGGGCGAAAGCGAGAGGGAGCATGGCTCCCTCAGGATTATTTCTGCATTTCTCGTTCAACGCGTTTTGCAACACCAGGCATGACTTTTTCTGGGTCAGTACCCGTCCAGACTTTTTTCAAGCCATCATTCAGGATGCTATTCCACTTGGCGGTATTGGAGCCTGCGGTTGGATATTTATGTGAGAAAGCCAATGAATCGATATAGGCTGAAACATCAATACCCTTAAAGCCTTCAGCCCACTCTTTGGCCACTTTTTGGTTAGCGGGGATCACGACTTTTCCCGTAGCCAGCGTCTGCTGCGCATGCTCAGAACTCATGAACTCAATGAACTTCCACGCCGCATCTTTATGCTGACTTTTTGCTGACATGGCAAATGCCAGGCTATGGGATACACCTGCCTGCTCTGCCATTTTAGGCATTGGTACCACGCCGATGTGATCCTTAATCAGCTCATTTTGATAGAAGGGTAATGCCCACCATGAGCCTGCGTAGACCATGGCCACTCGGTTGGACTGGAAGACATCTGAGGCTTCTATCTCGCCTGGCGGTTGGATTAGTCCCGCGTTCAGCATGCCTTGAACATCGCGATAGACGGCGATGGCTTTGTCATTGGCAACATCCGTTTTGCCCTCAGGCAGGACAATCTTATCGCCAGCCTGTAATAGCAGGTTAAAATAACTGTCCTGTCCGCTGCTGAATTCCATTGCCAGTGGATAAGACTGTTTATCCAGCCCTTTACGCAACTGCGCTGATTTTTGTTTTAAATCGTCCCATGTCCAGTTTTTATCGGGATAGCTCACGCCAGCCTGATCGAACATTTTTTTGTTGTACCAGACGGCAATTGCATCAATATCCCTTGGGATGGCATATTGCTGCGACTGGTATTGATAGGCATCGACTGAACTTTTAACAAAATCATCCAGTTTCGGCGCTGATTTCTCTTTCAGATAATTGCTCAGTGGTTCCAGCATGCCATTTTTAACATATTGCTGGAAATTAGGCATATTCATCCAGAATACATCCGGTGCTACATTTCCACCGACTGCTGAACTTAGCTTGATAAAATATTGGTCATAAGGTGTTAATTCAATTTCGACTTTGATGCCAGGGTTGTTTTTTTCGAATTCATTAACGAGCTGTTGTTCGCCAGGGAGTTGATTACGGTCCCATAACGTGTAGCGTAATTTAACAGGCTTTGCGTCCGATTGGCCTTCAGCACTCGCGACGACAGGAGTTGCCAGTAAACAGGAAATAAGACAGGCCAATGCGACATTATTTTTATTCAGGGTATACATAACTTCCCTCTTTATTCAGGTCAGAATGCTTATGAGGTAAATTACAGGAGCCTATGAATAATCTGTTTTACATTGGAGAAAGTCAAAGCGGTAAAAAATAGGGGATTATCGCATTAAAACAAGGTCGTCTTTCGGTAGGTTTCTCTTTTATCAAAACGAAAATATAACATAAAACAATGGCGATATTATTTCGTTTAATTTCATGTTGTTAGGTTCATTTTGTGGGTTTGAATCGAAAAAAACAGATGTTTAAAAAAACCTCTTAAAATGCGAACGTTATCACTTTATTTGTTGTTACATAGACATAAAAAACGGGGATAAATCCCCGTTTTTTCGTTGGCTTTCGTTTCGATAATCAGGTCACTGGCGCCGGGTTAAACACCGCCAGCTGGTTATGCAGTCCCCACTGATCCGAGAAGGTTTTCTTACGCCCGCTGGCAACGTCGAGAATAAATTCGAACAGTTTCAGACCCACGTCTTCAATGGTTTCTTCTCCGGTGGCGATGGTGCCCGCGTTAATGTCCATCAGGTCAAACCAACGGTTGGCCAGCTCGGTGCGTGTCGCCATTTTAATCACCGGCACGGCCATCAGGCCATATGGCGTACCGCGACCGGTGGTGAACACCTGCACGGTGATCCCGGAAGCGACCTGCTGCGTACCGCAAACAAAATCACTGGCGGGGGTTGCGGCGTAAATCAGGCCACGTTTGGTTGGACGCTGGCCCGGCGACAAGACTTCGACAATCGCGCTCTTGCCAGACTTAGCAATCGAGCCCAGCGCCTTTTCCACCACGTTTGCCAGACCGCCTTTCTTGTTGCCCGGAGAAGGGTTGGCGCTGCGATCCGTTTTGCCCATATCAAGGTAGTTATCGTACCAGGCCATCTCTTCGAGCAGGCGTTTACCTACTTCTTCGTTAATCGCACGTGGGGTCAGAAGGTGGATGGCATCGCGCACTTCGGTTACTTCAGAGAACATTACGGTCGCGCCGCAGCGTACTAACAGGTCGGAGGCATAACCCACCGCCGGGTTGGCCGTCACGCCGGAGAACGCATCGCTACCGCCGCACTGCATGCCGACCACCAGTTCTGAAGCCGGACAGGTTTCACGTTGGCGCTGATTGAGTTTTGCCAGATGACGTTCGGCCACCTGCAGAATATCGGTGACCATCGATTGAAAGCCGACGTGCTTTTCATCCTGCAGGCTGACGATACTGGCGCTGTCGACCGGAATACTTTTCACGTCGTGCGTGCCTTCCAGCAGCCGCTCTGGCTGCAGTTTTTCGCAACCGAGGCCGATGACCATCACTTCACCGCCAAAATTTGGGTTAAGCGCAATATTGTGAATGGTGCGAATCGGCACGATGGCGGCTGGAGCATTGATCGCCACGCCGCAGCCGTAGAGATGATTGAGCCCCACCACACCGTCGACGTTCGGGTATTTAGGCAGCAGATCGCGCTCAATGATTTTCACCACATAATCCACCACGCCCGCTACGCAGTGCACGCTGGTGGAGATACCGAGTAGATTTTTGGTACCTACGCTACCGTCAGCATTGCGGTAACCTTCGAAGGTATAGCCCTCAAGAGGCGGAAGCGGCTCTGGCACTTTAGTTGCCAGCGGCAGCGTCTCCAGCGGCGGGGCTTTGGGCAGCTCAACCATTGATTCATCAATCCAGCTGCCGCGTGGGATATCGCGAACGGCATAGCCTATCACTTCGCCATAACGCACGATTTCGCCATGAACAGGAATATCCAATAGCGCCACTTTATGACCCTGGGGAATATGTTCAATGAGTTCCAGTCCGTCCGGAAAACGCGTTCCGACTTTAAGACCATTGTCATTGACAATTATCGCCACATTATCTGTTTCGTGAACTTTAATATAAAACGCCGTTGGCGATTCTTGTCTGATTTCGATGTCGGCCATTGTCCAGTATTCTCCAACAAGGTGGTGATAATAGTGTGGATATTTATATTTTGAATCTAATTGTAAGTAATAAAGATTCGGTATCGTGAAATAAGAATGTCAGGAGTTTAACGTGAAGAATGTGATGATGATCACTTAAACTCAGCAAGGCCGAGTCACCAGGAGTAGCAATACGTAAATGTGTGCATTAGCGCCCATGCTTGTGTGCATATGCCCAAAACATTCATTTAATAACGCGTATTTAATGAGCGTTTGCACAATGATTAACGTTGTGCTGATGATTATACTAAATCACGGTTTCATAACGTCTGATAAATTATTATCTATTTTTATTATCGGTAATTTATCACGAGAAACACCCATAAAATAATAATAAAAACCTTTTATGTGCCCGAGGTAAATAGAATGATATTGGATACAGTTGTCGAGAAAAAGAAAGGTACGCACACCCGTTATTTAATATTGCTGATAATATTTATTGTTACAGCCGTTAACTATGCGGACCGTGCGACGCTGTCTATTGCCGGAACTGAAGTGGCGAAAGAGTTACATCTCAGCGCCATCTCAATGGGTTACATTTTCTCCGCCTTCGGCTGGGCTTACCTGTTGATGCAAATCCCCGGCGGCTGGCTGCTGGATAAATTCGGCTCGAAGAAAGTCTACACCTACAGTTTGTTCTTCTGGTCACTGTTTACCTTCCTGCAGGGCTTTGTGGACATGTTCCCGCTGGCCTGGGCGGGTATTTCAATGTTCATCATGCGCTTTATGCTGGGCTTCTCGGAAGCGCCATCCTTCCCGGCTAATGCCCGTATCGTGGCAGCTTGGTTCCCAACGAAAGAGCGCGGCACGGCATCCGCGATTTTTAACTCCGCACAGTATTTCTCCCTGGCGCTGTTTTCCCCGCTGCTCGGCTGGCTGACCTTCGCCTGGGGCTGGGAGCACGTCTTTACCGTGATGGGCGTGATTGGTTTTGTGCTTACCGGACTGTGGGTAAAGTTTATTCATAACCCAACCGATCACCCGCGCATGTCGCAAGAAGAGTTGAAGTTTATCTCTGAAAACGGCGCGGTCGTGGATATGGACCATAAAAAACCGGGCGATGTGAAGTCAGGTGGTCCTAAACTGCATTATATCAAGCAGTTGCTCACGAATCGTATGATGCTTGGTGTGTTCTTTGGCCAGTATTTTATCAACACAATTACCTGGTTTTTTCTCACCTGGTTCCCGATTTACCTGGTTCAGGAAAAAGGTATGTCGATTCTGAAAGTGGGCCTGGTGGCTTCGATTCCGGCACTGTGTGGGTTTTTCGGTGGCGTGCTCGGCGGCGTGTTCTCTGATTATCTGATTAAACGTGGTTTCAGCATTACCCTGGCGCGTAAGCTGCCGATAGTGCTCGGCATGTTGCTCGCATCGACCATTATTCTGTGTAACTACACCGATAATACCGCTCTTGTGGTGGCGCTGATGGCGCTGGCGTTCTTCGGTAAAGGTTTCGGCGCGCTGGGTTGGCCGGTGATTTCCGATACCGCGCCGAAAGAGATTGTCGGTCTTTGCGGTGGGGTATTTAACGTATTTGGCAACGTGGCTTCCATCGTCACCCCGCTGGTGATTGGGTATCTGGTGAGCGAGCTGCACTCATTTAATGCTGCGCTGATGTTTGTAGGGTGCTCGGCGCTGATGGCAATGGTTTGCTACCTGTTTATTGTCGGTGACATTAAACGTATGGAATTGCAGAAATAAACAAAGGTATAGGCGATGAATAACACGATTTTCCCGAATAAGTTTAAAGCGGCCCTCGCGGCGCAACAAATTCAGATTGGCTGCTGGTCTGCATTGGCCAGCCCAATCAGTACCGAAGTTTTAGGCCTGGCAGGTTTTGACTGGCTGGTACTGGATGGCGAACATGCGCCGAATGATATCTCGACGTTTATTCCGCAATTGATGGCGCTGAAAGGCAGCGACAGTGCGGCGGTAGTGCGTGTACCAACCAACGAACCGGTGATTATCAAGCGCCTGCTGGATATCGGGTTTTACAACTTCCTGATCCCGTTCGTTGAGACGGAAGAAGAAGCGGTTAACGCTGTGGCGTCGACCCGCTATCCGCCGGAAGGTATTCGCGGCGTGTCCGTATCCCATCGCGCCAATATGTTTGGCACCGTACCGGACTACTTTGCGCAGTCGAATAAGAACATCACCATCATCGTGCAGATCGAAAGTCAGCAGGGCGTTGATAACGTTGACGCAATCGCGGCGACAGAAGGCGTTGACGGTGTCTTCGTCGGACCAAGCGATCTGGCCGCGGCGCTAGGTCACCTCGGCAATGCGTCACATCCTGATGTGCAGAAAGCTATCCAGCACATTTTTGCCCGCGCGAAAGCACACGGCAAACCAAGCGGCATTCTGGCCCCGGTAGAGGCGGATGCGCGTCGTTATCTGGAGTGGGGCGCGACGTTTGTTGCCGTTGGCAGCGACCTTGGCGTGTTCCGTTCAGCCACGCAGAAACTGGCTGATTCTTTTAAGAAATAACCACCATCGACAGTAGAGAGAGATAAAGACATGACAATGAAAGTTGGTTTTATTGGCCTCGGTATTATGGGTAAACCAATGAGTAAAAACCTCCTCAAGGCAGGTTACTCGCTGGTGGTTGCTGACCGTAACCCGGAATCCATTGCGGAAGTAATTGCCGCAGGTGCTGAAACTGCCGCCACGGCGAAAGATATCGCTGAGCAGTGTGATGTGATCATCACCATGCTGCCGAACTCTCCGCATGTTAAGGAAGTGGCACTGGGTGAAGGCGGCATTATTGAAGGGGCGAAACCGGGCACAGTGCTTATCGACATGAGCTCCATTGCACCGTTGGCCAGCCGTGAAATTAGCGACGCGCTGAAAGCGAAAGGCGTGGATATGTTGGATGCGCCGGTCAGCGGCGGCGAGCCAAAAGCGATTGACGGCACGTTGTCGGTGATGGTCGGCGGCGATAAAGCGATTTTCGACAAGTACTACGATCTGCTGAAAGCGATGGCAGGCTCCGTGGTGCATACCGGTGAAATTGGTGCGGGTAACGTTACCAAGCTGGCGAATCAGGTGATTGTGGCGCTGAACATTGCCGCGATGTCTGAAGCGCTGACGCTGGCGACCAAAGCGGGTGTGAATCCGGATCTGGTGTATCAGGCGATCCGTGGCGGGCTGGCAGGCAGCACTGTGCTGGATGCGAAAGCGCCGATGGTGATGGATCGCAACTTTAAACCAGGTTTCCGTATTGACCTGCATATCAAAGACCTGGCGAACGCGCTGGATACCTCTCATGGCGTTGGCGCTCAGTTGCCGCTGACTGCAGCAGTCATGGAGATGATGCAGGCGCTACGCGCAGATGGATTGGGTACTGCCGATCACAGTGCGCTCGCATGCTACTACGAAAAACTGGCGAAAGTGGAAGTCACTCGCTAACAAGAAGGGCGCGGATGTGCGCCCTGTATTTCTTGCCTTGCGCGGCACAGTCAGGCTACATAACTATGAAAATCGTAATTGCCCCAGACTCTTATAAAGAAAGCCTTTCTGCCACCGAGGTAGCTCAGGCAATAGAAAAAGGATTTCGGGAAATTTTCCCCGATGCGCAATATGTTTCTGTTCCGGTTGCCGATGGCGGCGAAGGAACGGTTGAAGCCATGATTGCCGCGACGCAAGGGAGTGAACATTCAGCGCAAGTAACGGGGCCGTTGGGCGAAAAAGTGAATGCCTGCTGGGGCATGTCTGGAGATGGTAAAACTGCGTTTATCGAAATGGCGGCAGCCAGCGGTCTGGCGTTGGTGCCTCCTGAAAAGCGCAACCCTTTAGTCACTACGTCACGCGGTACCGGAGAGCTGATTTTGCAGGCGCTGGATAGCGGTGCGCAGAGCATCATTATTGGCATCGGCGGCAGTGCCACCAACGACGGTGGCGCGGGTATGGTGCAGGCGCTGGGGGCAAAACTTTGCGACGCCAACGGGACAGAAATTGGCTATGGTGGTGGAAGCCTGATGAGTCTGAACTCCATCGATATCTCGGGTCTGGATCCGCGCTTAAAAACCTGTTCCATTCGCGTGGCCTGTGATGTGACTAATCCACTCATCGGCGATTCTGGCGCTTCGCGCATTTTTGGCCCGCAGAAAGGGGCGACGGAAGAACGCATTCTCGAACTGGACCGTAATCTGTCTCACTATGCCGACATCATTAAAAAATCGCTGCGGGTCGATGTGAAAGATGTGCCAGGCTCCGGTGCGGCAGGTGGAATGGGCGCGGCATTAATGGCTTTTTTAGGCGCCGAGCTGCGCAGCGGTATCGAGATTGTGACCCAGGCGCTCAATCTGGAAGAGCATATTCACGACTGTACGCTGGTGGTGACCGGCGAAGGGCGGATCGACAGCCAGAGCATTCACGGCAAAGTGCCGGTAGGCGTGGCGAATGTCGCGAAGAAGTACCACAAGCCGGTTATTGGTATTGGTGGCAGTCTGACGCGCGATGTGGAGGTAGTGCATCAATATGGTATCGATGCGGTGTTTAGCGTATTGACTAGCATCAGTACGCTGGAAGAGGCCTTCTGTGGGGCATTTGATAATATTTATCGCGCCTCAAGAAACATCGCTGCCACGTTAGCGATAGGAATGCGCAGTGCGGGGTGACATTGCCCCGCAAACCCTCTATACTGCGCGCCGAAGCTGACCAGACAGTCGCCGCTTCGTCGTCGTCCTCTTCGGGGGAGACGGGCGGAGGGGAGGAAAGTCCGGGCTCCATAGGGCAGGGTGCCAGGTAACGCCTGGGGGGGAAACCCACGACCAGTGCAACAGAGAGCAAACCGCCGATGGCCCACGCAAGTGGGATCAGGTAAGGGTGAAAGGGTGCGGTAAGAGCGCACCGCGCGGCTGGTAACAGTCCGTGGCACGGTAAACTCCACCCGGAGCAAGGCCAAATAGGGGTTCACAAGGTACGGCCCGTACTGAACCCGGGTAGGCTGCTTGAGCCAGTGAGCGATTGCTGGCCTAGATGAATGACTGTCCACGACAGAACCCGGCTTATCGGTCAGCTTCAACTTCTTCTAAAACAATACGTTGGTGTGTCTCAGGCCTTAATAGGTGAAAATGTGACACAGACTGTGATACAGACGAGGCACACCAGCGGCTGTTCCATCCCGAATATCCTAAAGCGTGGCAACCGCTACTGCCTTCATTTCAGACTACCTTCAGGTGGTTTGTTCCGCGTGTCTCTGGGCTGCGATTCAGCCAGCAGAGCAAGATTTATATCTTCCCGTCTCTCTATGTTCATTTCTTTTGTAAAATCGTCCAAAATGGAGCCAGCCCAATTATTGGACATAGTGCAGAAAATGAAGAAGTTAGAACAAGACGATATTGATCGTTTTTTGCTTAAAATTCAGGCAGGTTTTTACGCCGCAGCAAAAAGAATTCCCTCAACTGTACGTAACACCCTGCGAGAATCCGGGTCATTGGCTCGTGAAAAACGCAATGCGCATGATTTTGGGCTGCTACTTGATGGAACCTTTAAACAAGATGTTGAACCGCTGTCGACAGATTCAGTCATAGAGCAACTTGGTAGCCAGTTTGATCTTACGGGCATGGCGGATGAAATCGATTATTTGGCCTCAGAGTACGATCTCCTTTGGAGACATTACTGCGATGCACATATAGCCTTTATGGATCAACGGCATTCTGATTATCGCCAGATCGTTAACTCTATGCGACCAGAAAGTGATTATGTTCCCGGTCAAGCTGCTAAGCCTGAAGAACCACAGACCCCTGCTTTGTCGCTATGTGAGGCATGGAAGGGTTTTGTAAAATATAAGTCGGACTGGACTCCCAAGATTCGGCAGGGGAATGAAAAATACTATGAAGTGATAGAGGCGGTTTTGGGGGCTGACACTCAAGTTTCTGACATTTCTCGACGTGATATTAAAAACCTGCTTGAGGTAGTTGAAGGTTTACCTCGTCAGAATAAGAGGCCTTATAACCGTATGACGATCCAGCAATTTTTGGACTTGGATGAAGTCCCAGAAGAAGATCTGGTTTCATCCAAAACGGTCAAAGATTATCTGAAACTGTGTCAGGGGTTGTTTTCAACATACCTGACTAAAGAAGAGGATATTCTTGAATCATCACCGACACTTAACGTTACGTACCAAGCTAAAAGCCACAGCTATGGTTATTACACTCGAGCAGAAATGCGAAAATTAGTATGTCACTTTGCGACTTTGGAAGGGTGGAATAAATGGGGTTTTTTGCTATTGGCGTACACTGGCGCAAGACGCTCTGAAATCGCAAAACTGAAAGTTTCCGATGTGCGGTTGGACGAGGATAGCCAGAGGCATTACATAATGATCGGGGATAGTAAAACTGAGGCAGGGATTCGACAGGTTCCTATCGCAAAGCGTCTTCTTGACATGGGGTTCTTGCTGTATCTGGATGGCAAAAAGCCAGATGCTTACTTGTTTCCCGAGATTACTAATCGAAGTCAGGTAACCCGGTTGTTCCACGCGATACGCGAGCAATTGAATATTGATTACCTTGACGATTTTAAAAACAGGCGCATTGTTCACAGCTTACGCCACACTTTCGTAACTGAAATTCAGGCAAAACATACTCTCACGCTTGTTCAGCAGACAATCGGCCATGAGCATTCAAACCAGGGGCAAACTAAGGTTTATACAGGCAAGATGAAAGTTTCTGACTTGCTTCCAGTGGTTGATAGTGTTGATTGGTTTTAGTGATAGTCATTCTAATTCAATGGGTTTGCTGAGCCGTAGCTAAGCGCTTATCGACAGGGAAGCACAATGTCGGAGTATCGCAAAAGCGGGAAAATTGCAGAAGCAAACCCGAAAAATACCGCAGATTAAAATAATCTTTGCACTGCAGTTTGTTTTGCGCTATTGTTATTTTGGGGTTTTCTATATCATGTAAACTTTATTCGAAAAAATTTCATCCATCTTTTTTGCCGTCAGGCTTTGCTTGATGGGGTTTGAACTACCTGTACCCGCTTCGTTTTACGGTGGTCAGATGATAATAACTTATACGTGTGTGCGTGTACGCGAGGGGTTGTTTGTATAAATAACTTATGGGGGTGTTGTGTCAGAAGAAGGATCTATTCAGTCAATGCTCACACAGGCTACGCCTTACACAACCAAAGTTCATACACACGGGCGTTACAGGGTCATCACAGGTGATGTTTTCATTCATCATGGTTACGCCTACCCGATCAACGCCACCGACCAATCTGGTGTTCGCCTTGATATCCTTACCCCTATAGCAGAACAGCTTGATGCAATACTATCCATCTACAGCCGGGTTTACTTCTCTCGCTTCGATTTACGCTTACCTGAGAATACCCCAATAGACACAGGCAACAAGTGGGTAAGCGACCTGTTTAAAAAACTACGTGAACGTCTGAAGTCTAAATTAAACAGACCTGAGGGATTAGCAGAACCGATCCTCAACTTTGCTTATGGCTGGGTACGGGAGAAAGAGGAAGCAAAGCAGGTGCATTATCATTGCTGGATTGCTCTCCCGCATCGACAGGTCAGACGCCTTGGGACACCCACAAGCGGCATTGCCGGAAGTATTGTTGAAATCTGGATGGGCCTGACGGGCGGTAAAGCAGCGCTGGTGGAGCTGCCAAAAGCAACGGAAAGATATCCGAATCATTACGTTATCGAAAGAAATAGGCCGGAAACGCTAAAGGGTCCCTTTCTGTGGGTATCGTATCTGGCGAAAGAGCGTGGGAAGTATCAGACCGGAAATGGGGATCGGGTACACTCAACATCAAAGTTGAGCAATAAAAACCATAATTGCTAAATCCTTCGTGTAACGCTCTCTACGGCCTTCAAATCAGGAGGCAGTACCTTCGCATTACCCACGCCAAAAAAAGCGCTCACGATAGCGCTCATTGCGTTTAACAATACCCTCTCTCACATATCACGGCTTAACTTTTAAATATAGCACCACATCTCTATCTTTTCCACGTAGATTTAAGCTGGTGTGCGGCTCCGCTGGATTTACTGTCGCCGGAATATTTCGGATTAATTGACCCGAAAATAGCCATAATTAAGCCTCACACGTTGGCAGGGCAGCATCTGAATCTGAGTGAAGACAGGTTAAATCTTACGCCTCTTTGATGTTCCAGTTTCGTTTGATAGTCGGGAGACTTAAATTCAATGCTAACGCCGCTTTGGACTGACTCAGCCCCTTAGCTCTGGCTTCCTGTACACGCTGAAGGGTATCTGACGCAACCGGACGGCCTAACTTCTTCCCTTCCTTCCTGGCTCTTACTAAACCCTCTTTTGTACGTTCAATGATGCGGGATTTTTCGAATTCTGCAAACGCAGAAAACATTTGCAGCATCAACTTCCCTTCCGCGCTGGAAAGGTTACGCACAGGCAGATCCAGTGAAACAACATCAATCCCTTTATCCACCAGCATCGTAATGGTTTGCTGCACGTCGATGTTGTCCCTTCCCAGGCGGTCCAGTTTCAATACTACAAGCTGATCCCCAGCCTCCAGTTTATGAGTCACCATATCAGCAAAGCCTTTGCGCTGCATTGCCTGTACTCCCCCTGACACGGTTTCTGATATCACCCTGCTATCATTCACTGCATAGCCAGCCTGACGAATCGCCATAATCTGGTTTTCTGTTGACTGTTCGCTGGTGGACACACGGCAATATGCAAATGTACGGCTCATAATCGCTCCCCTGATTGGTATCAAAAACGGTATCATAATTAACTAATGGTATCATAATGTCAATGCACTAATTTAATGACACCAATTTAAGGTAGGGTTTACTGGTATCATAAAACGTTCGATTGTTGATACCACTCAGGTTAATGCCATTGACATGCATGATATTTGTAAAAGATCGAGAGTTGTCTTTGTAAGCTGGTGGAACCAGCTTGACCGACCTGGCAATCGCCTAGCAATTTTTTTTGAAGTAGCAAAAGAGAGCAGGTCTTGATAAAAAATTCACATTATTGGTGCGTACTGTGAGTTGCCCCTGCTTTACTAAAAAACAAATAAAAAACAATGTCTTGTTGTAATTAAAAAAAAGATAAAGTTTAGGCCGAAGTGGTCGATAACTTGAATGACACAGGTAAGCCTAGCTTATATACCCAAAAGGAAAATTTTATGGCACAAGTTATCAACACTAACAGCCTGTCGCTGTTGACACAAAATAACCTGAACAAATCTCAGTCCTCTCTGAGTTCCGCAATCGAGCGTCTGTCTTCCGGTCTGCGTATCAACAGCGCGAAAGACGATGCTGCTGGTCAGGCGATTGCTAACCGTTTCACTGCCAACGTTAAAGGCCTGACCCAGGCTTCCCGTAACGCCAACGACGGTATATCCATCGCGCAGACGACTGAAGGTGCACTGTCCGAAATCAACAACAACCTGCAGCGTGTGCGTGAACTGTCCGTTCAGGCAACCAACGGCACCAACTCCCAGTCTGACCTGGACTCCATCCAGAATGAAATCACACAGCGCCTGAGCGAAATTGACCGTGTTTCCGGTCAGACTCAGTTTAACGGCGTGAAAGTACTGGCGTCCGACAGCTCCATGAAAATTCAGGTTGGTGCGAACGACGGCGAAACCATCACCATCGACCTGAAAGAAATTACTTCCTCTACGTTGGGTTTGACTGGTTTCAACGTGAACGGTAAAGGTGAAGTGGATAACAAAGCGGCGACTGCCGACAGCCTGACCCTGGCTGGCTTTACTAAGGGGGGCGCTGTTAACGCAGACGGCAGTACCACCTATAGCAAAGAAGTTCCTAATGACGCAGCAAAAGCAGCTGATGTATTAGCCACAGCTAAAAAAGGTAGCACTGTAGATTTCGCAGGAACTAGTACTGGTCTTGGTGTGGCTGCTAAAGCCGAATATACTTACAATGCTGACACAAAATCATATAGCTTCGATGCTGATAATGTAACAAATGCCAATGCTCTTAATTACTTAGCCCCTAAAGCTGGTGATTCTTTTAGTGCAAAAGTTTCTATTGGCGACAAAACTGTAGCCGTCCAAATTGGTAAAGATGGTGTTGTAAAAGCAAAAGATGGCAGTGACCTCTTTATTGATCTTCAAGGTAACCTCACCCAGACCAAAGCAAGTGGTACAGAGGCGCCTGCTACATGGGATGCATTGATTGCTAACAGCGATAAAAGTGTCACAGCAGCCCTTAAGAGAGTAGCAACGACTATTACTACTGATGCAGGTGTTGTTATTAAATCTGCTGGTGGTGACGCTGCTACAAATACCCAAATTGCTGGTGGTACTCCTACTGCAGCAACTACTTCAGTAAATATTGAAAAAGCGACTATTAGTGCTGCAGAACTTTCCAATGCAGTAGGTACAGGCAACTTTACTTTAACTACTGGTAAAGAAGAGTTTACTGTAGCTGGTGGTGTTGTTAAATACGACAATGACAATACTACTGGACCAGCGGCAGCGGCAGCCTTTGTGGGTCAGGACGGTAAAATTACTACCACTGATAAAGAGATTGTGAACTACTTTGCCCATGCAAATGGCGCAGTAACAAATGGTACTGGCTCAATTATTTACCAGACTGCTGATGGGAAGATGACGACTGAAGCGAAAACCAAATCTGTAGCGACTGAGGATCCGCTGAAAGCGCTGGATAATGCTTTGGCTAAAGTTGACGCTCTGCGTTCAGACCTGGGTGCGGTACAGAACCGTTTCGATTCTACCATCACCAACCTGGGCAACACTGTTAACAACCTGACTTCTGCCCGTAGCCGTATCGAAGATGCTGATTACGCGACCGAAGTGTCTAACATGTCTCGCGCACAGATCCTGCAACAAGCAGGTACTTCTGTTCTGGCACAGGCTAACCAGACGACTCAGAACGTACTGTCTCTACTGCGTTAATATAGTTTATAGTACTAAGCCCCGTGATTGCGGGGCTTTTTTATTAAATATGCTAACGCTGGTTATTAGGTACAACTGTTATGAATGATATCTCATATGGTCGAGAAGCGGAAAAATGGCCCCGTGAATATTCTATGCTTGCTCGCAGGATACAATTTTTACGCTTTAATGATTATCCAGTGAAGCTGGTAAGTGGTAATGGGCAATCAATAATTGGTTATATTTCAAAGTTTAACCAGAAAGAAAATATGATCTTGGCATCTGATGAAGCTAAGGGAAGCAATAGGATTGAGGTAAAACTTGAGTTTCTCGCATCACTCGAAGAATTGCCGATTGGCGAAAATTTAACTGCAAGACTTATTGCTGCTGATATTTTTAATGTTCAGCCATGTGACCCAACAAGGAAAGACTTTTTTTCTATCTGCAATAAGTGTTTCAAACAAGGAGTGGGTATAAAAGTACATATGTTAGATGGGCGCATTCTGATTGGGGAAACAACTGGCGTTAATGCTTGTCAGGTTGGAATGATTAGACCTAATGGCAACCATATGCAGATCATGTTTGACTGGGTTAGCAGAATAACCTCCTCAGATTACTCAGATTAAACTCTCATAGTATCAGTTGCTTATCAATATTTTCATAAGGATATGAATCGCCACGGATAATCTAGACACTTCCGAGCCGTTGATAATACTGGTTTTCATATTCTGTCGGTGACATCTGATCGCTAGAACCATGCCGACGCTTACTGTTATAAAACATTTCGATGTAATCAAAAATATCGCTGCGGGCTTCTTCCCGCGTTCCGTAGATCTTTTTCTTTATCCGTTCGCGTTTCAACAACTGGAAAAAGCTTTCTGCAACCGCATTATCATGGCAGTTACCGCGACGGCTCATGCTGCCCTCCAGGCCGTGTGATTTCAGGAACGACTGCCACTCATGGCTTGTGTACTGACTGCCCTGATCCGAATGAACCAGCACCTGTTTTTGGGGATTACGCCGCCATACAGCCATCAGCAGTGCGTTCAGGACAATGTCCTTTGTCATCCGGGATTGCATGGACCAGCCGATAATTTTGCGTGAGAACAGATCAACAACCACGGCAAGATACAGCCAGCCTTCGTGGGTCCTGATGTAGGTTATGTCCGTTACCCAACGCTCATCCGGAGCATCCGGATTGAACTGTCGCTGGAGCCTGTTGGGCGACACGATACTGGCCTCGCCTTTACGTGCCCGCGGGCTCCGGTATCCGACCTGAGCCTTTATCCCGACACGTTTCATCAGTCGCCAGACCCGGTTCACTTCGCACTGTTGCCCGCTGTCCCGCAGATCCAGATGGATTTTGCGATAACCATAAACGCATCCCGACTCCAGCCAGAACTGTTTAATCTGTCCTGTCAGTCTCAGGTCTGCCTGATGGCGTTGTGAATGCGGCTGCTGAAGCCAGGCGTAAAAACCACTGGGATGAACATCCAGCACCCGACAGAGCAGGCGAACAGGCCAGCAACAGGTGTTGTCACGGATAAAGGCGTACCTCAGTCGGACAGCTTTGCGAAGTACGCCGCGGTTTTTTTTAATATGTCCCGTTCGTCGGTAACTCGCTTCAGCTCTTTCTGGAGACGGCGGATCTCGGCCTGAGCATCTGACTGTTCTTTATTAGTGGAAGGATCCGGACCGTACTTCTTTATCCAGGCGTAAAGGCTGTGGGTGGTGATATCGAGACGTGTTGCAACGCTGGCAACAGAATAACCGCGATCAACAACCTGTTTGACTGCTTCAGTTTTAAACTCTTTGGGATAACGCTTACCGCTCATGGGCACCTCTCTTTAAGCCATCTTAAATGACTCTGAGGTGTCTGTTAAACCCGTGGCGATTCAGTCCTTACACCAAGACTTTCGATACGAGCGATAGTAAGTAAATTTCAGGGCTATCGTTGTGATACAAACTGCGATACAGTCTGCGACACAAGACAACTCCAGCGCCGCAGATGCCTGACGTATGGTTGAACGAAGCCGCCTTATCGGTCAGCTTCACTCTTTAATAAAACCCCGCTTCGGCGGGATTTTTGCTTTCTGGGTAAGCCAGATGAATGACTGTCCACGACGCTATGCTCAAAAGAACGCGGCTTATCGGTCAGCTTCACACTTTATAAAGCCTCGCTTCAGCGGGGTTTTTGCTTTCAGGGCGGTTGCCATGCCTGATGGCGCTGCGCTTATCAGGCCTACTGGGGGAGAGACTGGTTTTGTAGGCCGGATAAGGTGTTTACACCGCCATCCGGCAGAGGTTTTACAGCGAGCATTGAGATTGGTTTTCGAGGATGCAGGCGCTTATTTCCTTCCTATCTAATTTTTATATCCCTATTATTTATGCACCAAATTTCTTTTATCTGAGGGGAATGTGTCGGTGGATATTTCTAATTTTGTGACGACCAACACAAAACGCTGCGCGATACGTTTTTATCGAGAACAATCGAACGCAATCGATCGCCATCACAAAATTACTTGCTAATAAATCGCACAAAATCAGTGTTAATATAATGTTGCATATGATAATTGTTTGTATTTTTTAGATTGAATTTTAATAAATGCAATGTTTCTTTACAAACAAATGTGGCGAAAAAATGTGATGCATAACGTTATTTAATCGCCATAATCATTAAAATATAATTAAATTTGATAAGTTGTTTATTAAATTTAAGCGCCATCTTGCCTGATAATTGTTCTGTAATTGATTGAAATATAGCCTTTCATGGTTTTAAAAAATAGTGGAAAAAATGGCGGTGTTATAGCCATAAAAAATCGTTATCCCCCCATCTTTTTTTGACTAAAGTCAGGATAAAGTGAGATCGATAATTCATATCTATATGATTATTAAGTGATTTAAATTTTAACGATAGTCTTGCAAAATGTAAGTCAAGGGGATTTGTGAGGGGTAGCACATATCCTTGTTCGCTTAATTTGGTACACTTCCTGCCGTCAACAAAGTAATTAACGCAGGTCGATATGAATACTATTACACTCCCTAAAACACAGCACTTAGTGGTCTTTCAGGAAGTCATTAGAAGCGGTTCTATCGGCTCAGCTGCAAAAGAATTAGGTTTAACTCAACCGGCTGTCAGCAAAATCATTAATGATGTAGAGGCTTATTTCGGTATTGAGTTAGTTGTACGTAAAAATACTGGTGTGACATTGACTCAGGCAGGGCAGGTGATGCTCTCATGGTCTGAATCTATTACCCGTGAAATGAAAAACATGGTTGATGAGATGAACAGCATGACGAGCAACGCGGTCGTTGATGTGTCGTTTGGCTTTCCTTCACTGATTGCCTTCACCATCATGTCCGGCATGATTAAAAAATTCAAAGAAGTGTTCCCGAAGGCGCAGGTTTCTATGTATGAAGCTCAACTCTCCTCCTTCTTACCGGCAATCCGTGACGGACGTCTGGATTTCGCCATCGGTACGCTGAGTGATGAGATGAAACTGCACGATCTGCATGTTGAGCCGCTCTTTGAGTCAGACTTTATCCTGGTTGCCAGCAAGTCCCGAACATGCACCGGCATCACCTCGCTGAGCGCGTTGAAAAACGAACAGTGGGTGTTGCCACAAACGAATATGGGGTACTACAGCGAACTTCTTACCACGTTACAGAATAATGGCATCAGCAGTGAAAACATCGTTAAAACAGACTCTGTCGTTACGATTTATAATCTTGTTCTCAATGCTGATTTCTTAACAGTAATTCCCTGCGATATGACCACACCGTTTGGCTCAAACCAGTTTATTACTATCCCGGTAGAAGAAACCTTACCCGTCGCGCGCTATGCCGCCGTGTGGTCGAAAAATTATCGAATTAAAAAAGCAGCATCTATTTTGGTGGAATTAGCCAAAGAATATTCATCATATAATTGTCGGAGACGAAGGCAATTAATTGAAATTGATTAAAGATTGAATTTGTTTTAACACGAAATAAACGCCATTTGTCTATATCTGACAATGGTCACGGCTATCTATTTACTTTAATACCCAGGTAAGAGGTTCTAATGCACATTACATACGATCTCCCAGTTGCAATTGAA
Organism: Citrobacter freundii complex sp. 2024EL-00216; assembly: GCF_043945515.1. Lineage (NCBI taxonomy): Bacteria > Pseudomonadati > Pseudomonadota > Gammaproteobacteria > Enterobacterales > Enterobacteriaceae > Citrobacter > Citrobacter freundii complex sp. 2024EL-00216. Next base: position 159,542 of record NZ_JBIMRA010000006.1, read on the forward strand.
GATATCCTCGAAGCGAAAAAAAGACTTGCGGGGAAAATTTATAAAACGGGAATGCCTCGCTCTAACTATTTTAGTGAACGTTGCAAAGGGGAAATTTTCCTCAAGTTTGAAAACATGCAGCGTACCGGTTCATTTAAAATCCGTGGTGCTTTTAACAAGCTCAGTTCATTAACCGAAGCTGAAAGATGTAAGGGCGTGGTGGCTTGCTCTGCAGGTAACCATGCGCAAGGTGTTTCTCTCTCCTGCGCTATGCTCGGAATCGACGGCAAAGTGGTGATGCCGAAAGGCGCACCGAAGTCTAAAGTAGCGGCAACCTGCGATTATTCCGCAGAAGTTGTGCTGCACGGCGACAACTTCAACGACACAATCGCTAAGGTTAGCGAGATTGTGGAAACTGAAGGCCGTATCTTTATTCCACCCTATGATGACCCGAAAGTTATTGCTGGTCAGGGCACTATTGGTCTGGAAATTCTGGAAGATCTGTACGATGTCGATAACGTGATTGTGCCAATTGGCGGTGGTGGACTGATTGCTGGTATTGCGGTGGCAATTAAATCTATTAACCCGACCATTAAAATTATTGGCGTACAGTCTGAAAACGTTCACGGCATGGCGGCTTCTTTCCACGCTGGAGAAATAACCACGCACCGAACGACCGGCACCCTGGCGGATGGTTGTGACGTTTCCCGCCCGGGTACTTTAACGTATGAAATTGTTCGTGAGTTGGTGGATGACATTGTCCTGGTCAGCGAAGATGAAATTCGCAACAGCATGGTGGCATTAATTCAGCGAAATAAAGTTGTGACTGAAGGTGCCGGCGCGCTGGCATGCGCAGCATTATTAAGCGGGAAATTAGATAGCTATATCCAGAACAGAAAAACAGTCAGCATTATTTCTGGCGGTAATATCGACCTTTCTCGTGTATCTCAAATTACTGGTTTAGTTGACGCTTAATATACTTCGTTGAGGATAGGATATGAGTACTACTGATAGCATTGTATCCAGCCAGACAAAACAGTCGTCCTGGCGCAAATCGGACACCACCTGGACACTGGGTTTATTTGGTACAGCCATCGGCGCTGGGGTGCTGTTCTTCCCTATCCGCGCAGGTTTTGGCGGACTGATCCCCATTCTGATCATGCTGGTGTTAGCATACCCCATCGCTTTCTATTGCCACCGTGCGCTGGCACGCCTGTGTCTTTCCGGTTCTAACCCTTCCGGTAACATCACAGAAACGGTTGAAGAGCACTTTGGTAAAACGGGCGGCGTGGTTATCACGTTCCTCTACTTCTTTGCGATTTGTCCGCTGCTGTGGATTTATGGCGTCACCATTACCAACACCTTTATGACCTTCTGGGAAAACCAGCTGCAGATGCCAGCGTTAAACCGTGGCTTCGTGGCGCTGTTCCTGCTGCTGCTGATGGCATTCGTCATCTGGTTTGGTAAAGATCTGATGGTTAAAGTGATGAGCTACCTGGTATGGCCGTTCATTGCCAGCCTGGTGCTTATCTCTCTGTCACTGATTCCTTACTGGAACTCTGCGGTTATCGATCAGGTTGATATCAGCAATATCGCCCTGACTGGCCATGACGGCATCCTGGTTACCGTATGGCTGGGTATTTCCATCATGGTGTTCTCTTTCAACTTCTCGCCAATCGTTTCTTCCTTCGTCGTCTCTAAACGCGAAGAGTATGAGAAAGATTACGGTCGCGAATTCACCGAGCAGAAATGTTCTAAAATCATCTCCCGCGCCAGTATGCTGATGGTTGCGGTGGTAATGTTCTTCGCCTTTAGCTGCCTGTTCACGCTCTCTCCGGCAAACATGGCGGATGCGAAAGCGCAAAACATTCCTGTGCTGTCTTACCTGGCAAACCACTTCGCTTCACTGTCCGGTACGAAGTCCACCTTCGCAACTGTTCTGGAGTACGGTGCTTCAATCATCGCCCTGGTTGCTATCTTCAAATCTTTCTTCGGCCACTATCTGGGGACGCTGGAAGGTCTGAACGGTCTGGTGCTGAAGTTTGGTTACAAAGGCGATAAAACGAAAGTTTCTGCCGGCAAACTTAATACCATCAGCATGATCTTCATCATGGGCTCCACCTGGGTTGTGGCTTACGCCAACCCGAACATCCTGGACCTGATTGAAGCAATGGGCGCGCCGATTATTGCCTCTCTGCTCTGCCTGCTGCCGATGTATGCCATCCGTAAAGCGCCATCACTGGCGAAATACCGTGGCCGTCTGGATAACGTGTTTGTTACCGTGATTGGTCTGCTGACCATTCTGAACATCGTCTACAAACTGTTTTAATCCTTAAGCTCAGGATGAGCGGAGTAGTGAAATGAATGAGTTTCCGGTAGTACTGGTTATTAACTGTGGTTCGTCTTCCATTAAATTCTCAGTGCTGGATGCAGCAAACTGTGAAGTTTTAATGGCGGGAATTGCAGACGGTATTAACTCTGAAAATGCGTTCATAGCAATTAATGGAGGAGAGCCAGCTAAGCTGGCTCACCACAGCTACGAAGACGCATTAAAAGCAATTGCCGTTGAACTGGAGAAACGTAATTTAATGGACAGTGTGGCCTTAATTGGCCACCGCATTGCCCACGGCGGAAATATCTTTACCGAATCAGCAATTATTACTGACGAAGTTATCGATAATATTCGCCGGGTATCGCCATTAGCCCCGTTACATAATTATGCGAACCTGAGTGGGATCGAATCTGCTCAGCACCTTTTCCCAGGCGTGCAGCAGGTGGCGGTATTTGATACCAGCTTCCACCAGACGATGGCTCCTGAAGCCTATCTGTACGGTTTACCGTGGAAATATTTTGAGGAGTTGGGCGTTCGTCGTTATGGCTTCCACGGCACGTCGCACCGCTATGTTTCTCAACGGGCGCATGAGCTTCTTGACCTGCAGAGTGATGACTCCGGTCTGGTTGTGGCGCACCTTGGGAACGGCGCGTCAATCTGTGCGGTACGTAATGGACAGAGCGTTGATACCTCAATGGGCATGACGCCGCTGGAAGGGCTGATGATGGGCACACGCAGCGGCGACGTCGATTTCGGCGCGATGGCGTGGATTGCCAGCGAAACCAACCAGACGCTCGGCGACCTTGAGCGCGTAGTGAATAAAGAGTCCGGTTTACTGGGTATTTCCGGTCTGTCCTCTGACTTACGTACGTTAGAAAAAGCCTGGCACGAAGGACATGAGCGTGCGCAGCTGGCGATTAAAACGTTTGTGCATCGTATTGCACGCCATATCGCCGGACATGCCGCATCGCTGCATCGTCTTGATGGGATTATTTTCACCGGCGGAATTGGTGAGAACTCGGTATTAATTCGTCGTCTGGTTATTGAACATCTCGCCGTTTTAGGGGTGAATATCGACAGCGAAATGAATAGCCTGCCAAATTCCCATGGCGAAAGAATTATCTCTAATAAAGATGCTCGTGTTATTTGTGCGGTTATTCCCACAAATGAAGAGAAAATGATTGCGCGTGATGCCATTGCCTTAGGCAAAATTAATACACCAGTAGAATTTGCATAATTAAATTTCAGCAGAGAGATTATTTTTCATGAAGGTAAATATCGATACCAGCGATATGCTGTATGCCGAAGCCTGGAATGGCTTTAAAGGTACGGACTGGAAAGAAGAAATTAATGTCCGTGATTTTATTCAGCACAACTATACGCCTTATGAAGGGGATGAATCTTTCCTCGCCGAAGCAACGCCTGCGACCACTGCATTGTGGGAAAAAGTTATGGCGGGCATCCGTATTGAAAACTCGACGCACGCGCCGGTTGATTTCGATACCAATATTGCTACCACGATAACCGCGCATGATGCGGGTTATATTGAACAAGAACTGGAAAAAATCGTCGGTCTGCAAACGGATAAGCCGCTCAAGCGTGCTCTGCATCCGTTTGGCGGCATCAACATGATCAAAAGCTCTTTTGATGCTTATGGTCGTGAGATGGATGCTGATTTTGAATACCAGTTTACTGAACTGCGTAAAACCCATAACCAGGGCGTATTCGACGCCTACTCTCCGGATATGCTGCGCTGCCGTAAATCCGGCGTGCTGACCGGCCTGCCGGATGGCTATGGTCGTGGTCGTATCATCGGTGATTATCGCCGCGTCGCGCTGTACGGTATCCGCTATCTGGTACGTGAGCGTGAACTGCAGTTTGCCGATCTCCAGTCGAACCTGGAGTGGGGCCAGAATCTTGAAGCCACGATTCGTCTTCGCGAAGAGCTGTCTGAACACCGTCGCGCCCTGCTGCAAATGCAGGAAATGGCGGCGAAATACGGCTGCGATATCTCCCGTCCGGCGCGTAATGCGCAGGAAGCGGTGCAGTGGGTGTATTTTGCTTACCTGGCTGCGGTGAAATCGCAGAACGGTGGCGCTATGTCGCTGGGCCGTACCGCATCGTTCCTCGACATCTACATTGAGCGCGACTTCAAAGCGGGAATTTTAAACGAGCAGCAGGCGCAGGAGCTGATCGACCACTTCATTATGAAGATCCGTATGGTGCGCTTCCTGCGTACGCCGGAATTCGACACCCTGTTCTCAGGCGACCCAATCTGGGCGACCGAAGTTATCGGCGGTATGGGACTGGATGGCCGCACGCTGGTGACGAAAAACTCGTTCCGCTATCTGCATACGCTGCACACCATGGGCCCGGCACCTGAGCCGAACCTGACGGTGCTGTGGTCTGAGCAGCTACCGATAGCCTTCAAAAAGTACGCCGCCCAGGTGTCTATCATCACCTCGTCTTTGCAGTATGAAAACGACGATCTGATGCGTGCCGACTTTGACAGCGATGACTATGCCATTGCCTGCTGCGTCAGCCCGATGGTTATCGGCAAGCAAATGCAGTTCTTCGGGGCACGTGCCAACCTCGCCAAAACGTTGCTGTATGCAATCAACGGCGGCGTGGATGAGAAGCTGAAAATCCAGGTCGGGCCGAAAACGGCACCGCTGATGGATGACGTGCTGGACTACGACACGGTGATGGAGAGCCTGGACCACTTTATGGACTGGCTGGCCGTGCAGTACATCAGCGCGCTGAACATCATCCACTACATGCACGACAAGTACAGCTACGAAGCTTCGCTGATGGCGCTGCACGATCGTGATGTCTATCGCACGATGGCCTGTGGTATGGCGGGTCTGTCCGTGGCGGCGGATTCTCTGTCGGCTATCAAATACGCTCGCGTGAAACCGATTCGTGATGAAAATGGTCTGGCAGTTGATTTCGAAATCGAAGGCGACTATCCGCAATACGGCAACAACGACGAGCGCGTAGACAGCATTGCCTGCGACCTGGTTGAACGCTTTATGAAGAAAATTAAGGTGTTACCAACCTACCGTAACGCGGTGCCGACGCAGTCTATTCTGACCATTACCTCCAACGTGGTGTACGGACAGAAAACCGGTAACACGCCGGACGGACGTCGCGCAGGTACGCCGTTTGCGCCAGGGGCGAACCCGATGCACGGCCGCGATCGTAAAGGTGCGGTGGCGTCGTTAACCTCGGTTGCCAAACTGCCGTTCACCTATGCCAAAGACGGTATCTCGTACACCTTCTCCATTGTGCCGGCAGCGCTGGGCAAAGAGGATGGAGTGCGTAAAACCAACCTGGTCGGTCTGCTGGACGGTTACTTCCACCATGAAGCACATGTGGAAGGTGGTCAGCATCTAAACGTTAACGTTATGAACCGTGAAATGTTGATGGATGCCATTGAGCACCCGGAAAACTATCCGAACCTGACGATCCGCGTGTCTGGTTATGCGGTGCGCTTCAACGCGCTGACCCGCGAACAGCAGCAGGATGTTATTTCACGTACTTTCACCCAGGCGCTCTGACGCCGGAGGGACTATGAGAAAAGTAATTGCAACCGAATGTGCGCCAGGGGCGATTGGGCCTTACGTACAGGGTGTGGATCTGGGCAGCATGGTGTTGACGTCAGGTCAAATCCCGGTGTGTCCACAGACCGGTGAAGTGGCTGAAAACGTGGCCGATCAGGCGCGTCAAAGCCTGGAAAACGTGAAAGCGATCGTCGAGTCCGCAGGTTTGAAAGTGAGCGATATCGTGAAGACGACCGTTTTCGTTTCTGACCTGAACGACTTCGCCACCATTAATCAGGTGTACCAGCAGTTCTTTGATGAGCATAAGGCAATCTACCCCACGCGCAGTTGCGTGCAGGTCGCCCGCTTACCAAAGGATGTGAAACTGGAGATTGAAGCCATCGCCGTACGTGGCGACACGCTGTAATCCCTTGCGGGGCGATCTCAGGATCGCCCCGATCCTTAATGAGTGTGAAACCTGGTCTTCACTGAACGGCAATCCGAGGGTGTGGATATGATTAGCGCATTCGATATTTTTAAGATTGGCATTGGGCCTTCCAGCTCCCATACCGTGGGGCCAATGAACGCAGGTAAAAGCTTTATCGATCTGTTGGTCAGCTGTGGGGAACTCCCCAAGGCTACGCATATTGTGGTCGATCTTTACGGATCGCTCTCCCTGACCGGAAAAGGTCATGCGACAGACGTCGCCATCATAATGGGACTGGCCGGTAACAGTCCGCAAAACGTTAATATAGATTCAATCGCTGGCTTTATTCAGGAAGTGGCCCGTACCGGACGTTTACCGGTTGCAGAGGGCACGCATATTGTCGATTTCACTCCAGATAAAAATATTCTTTTTCACGCCGAAACGCTGCCGCGCCATGAAAATGGCATGCGTATCACCGCATGGAACGGCACCGAGACGCTATTAAGCAAAACCTATTACTCCGTCGGCGGTGGTTTTATCGTTGAAGAGGAGCAATTTGGTCAGGCGCATGATGTTGAAGCACACGTGCCCTACAATTTTCATTCCGCCAGCGAACTACTGAAACTGTGTGAGCGTAACGGGCTGTCCGTTTCCGGTCTGATGATGCAGAACGAACTGGCGATGCGCAGCAAAGAAGAAATCGATGCTGGCTTTGCCGCCATCTGGGATGTCATGCACGCCGGGATTGAGCGCGGCATGAACACCGAAGGCGTCCTGCCGGGTCCATTGAACGTCCCGCGCCGCGCCGTGGCATTACGCCGGTTGCTGGTTTCCAGCGATAACCTGTCCAGCGACCCGATGAACGTTATTGACTGGATCAACATGTTCGCGCTGGCCGTGAGCGAAGAAAACGCCGCCGGATGCCGGGTTGTGACGGCACCGACCAACGGCGCATGTGGAATTATCCCTGCCGTATTGGCCTATTACGACAAGTTCCGCCGTCCGGTGAATGCAAACTCCATTGCCCGTTACTTGCTGGCCGCGGGGGCGATAGGGGCGCTGTATAAGATGAACGCCTCTATTTCTGGTGCCGAAGTCGGCTGTCAGGGTGAAATTGGCGTAGCCTGTTCAATGGCGGCAGCCGGGCTGACCGAGTTGCTCGGCGGTAGCCCGTCGCAGGTTTGTATTGCGGCGGAAATCGCCATGGAGCATAACCTGGGGCTGACCTGCGATCCGGTTGCTGGACAGGTGCAAATACCGTGTATTGAACGTAATGCGATCAACGCGGTAAAAGCCGTCAACGCCGCACGCATGGCGCTACGTCGCACATCTGAGCCACGCGTTTCGCTCGATAAAGTGATCGAGACCATGTATGAAACGGGCAAAGATATGAACGACAAATACCGCGAAACGTCACGCGGTGGTCTGGCGATTAAAGTGGTCTGTACCTGAGATGAAAGGGTGCGTTTGTAGGCCGGATAAGGCGTAAGCGCCGCCGCTCCCTTGCATCCCAGGCTCCCGGCGGGAAAATCGTCGCTGCGCGAGCTATTCGTCTTATTCCGTCTGCCTGTCGGGTCGGGGCCGAGCCTGCATCCATGCAGGCCGTCCCCTCTGCCCGCATCCCTGCGGGCAGTCCCGGTCAGCCGTCAACGCCTCATCGATTTTCAGCCGGACCGGGGTCATCGCTTCAACCCTCTGACTTCCAGTTAAATCTGTTTTGCTGTTTTAACAAAAAACGCAGAAGGTGAGGTGTTAACTGATCAGCATTAGCACTTTGGTGTACATTTTTTGTTGTGATCTGCTTCAAAAATAGAATTTAAATCCTATACATGCATATAAAAGAGAAAATATTTCTTAACTTTTAGAAATTACAGGGGTTTGTTTGTGAAGTTTTTCTCTGATCCTGCGCGTATGATTTCTTCATTACTCCAATAGCTCACCTGCACCTAAGTACTGCGTATCGCATTGATGCAGTACGAAAAAAATATAAAAACCTCTACCTACACATTGAGCGGGAAATTATGGAAACGGCAACGAATAGTAGCGTAATACTCGACGCATCTGCTCCGGCACGTCGGGCGGGAATGACCGAAAGCGAATGGCGTGAAGCCATTAAGTTCGACAGCACGGACACCGGCTGGGTCATTATGAGTATCGGTATGGCAATTGGCGCGGGGATTGTTTTTCTTCCTGTCCAGGTAGGATTGATGGGGCTGTGGGTGTTCTTGCTCTCCTCTATCATCGGCTACCCAGCCATGTACCTGTTCCAGCGCCTGTTTATCAACACGCTGGCTGAGTCCCCAGAGTGTAAAGACTACCCGAGCGTGATCAGCGGCTATCTGGGTAAGAACTGGGGCATCCTGTTAGGTGCGTTGTATTTTGTGATGCTGGTTATCTGGATGTTCGTTTATTCCACCGCCATCACCAATGACAGCGCCTCCTATCTGCACACGTTTGGTGTGACGGAAGGTTTACTGTCCGACAGCCCGTTCTATGGCCTGGTACTGATTTGCATCCTGGTGGCTATCTCGTCACGCGGGGAACAAATGCTGTTTAAAATCTCCACCGGTATGGTAATGACCAAGCTGCTGGTTGTGGCAGCGCTTGGCGTGTCGATGGTAGGGATGTGGCATCTGCATAACGCGGGTTCACTGCCGCCGATGGCGCTGCTGATCAAAAATGCGATCATCACTCTGCCGTTTACGCTGACCTCGATTCTGTTTATTCAGACCTTAAGCCCGATGGTTATCTCATACCGTTCACGCAACAAATCCATCGAAGTGGCGCGCCATAAAGCCCTGCGTGCCATGAACATCGCGTTCGGTATTCTGTTTGTTACCGTCTTTTTCTACGCCGTTTCCTTCACGTTGGCGATGGGCCACGACGAAGCGGTTAAAGCTTATGAGCAGAACATTTCCGCTCTGGCGATTGCCGCGCAATTTATCAATGGTGCGGGTGCTGGCTGGGTGAAAATCGTCAGCGTTATTCTGAACATTTTCGCCGTTATGACCGCTTTCTTCGGTGTCTACTTAGGTTTCCGTGAAGCGACTCAAGGGATCGTGATGAACATTCTGCGCCGCTATATGCCGGCTGAGAAAATCAACGAAACCTTTGTTCAGCGCGGCATTATGATTTTTGCCATCCTGCTGGCCTGGAGCGCAATTGTGCTCAACGCGCCGGTGCTGAGCTTCACCTCTATTTGTAGCCCTATCTTCGGCATGGTGGGTTGTCTGATCCCGGCCTGGCTGGTCTACAAAGTTCCTGCACTGCACAAATACAAAGGCGCTTCCCTGTATCTGATTATTTTCACGGGCCTGCTGTTGTGCGTTTCTCCGTTCCTGGCATTTTCCTGAGATATTTGAGCAAAGGTTGTTGTTATGTTTGAGACTACATTGAATCCATTATGGGATAGTTTTATCCGCGCGGTGCAGGAAGAAGTTAAGCCTGCGTTGGGCTGTACAGAACCTATCTCTCTGGCTCTGGCGGCGGCGGTTGCCTCCTCTGAGCTGGACGGCGCGGTTGAACGCATTGACGCGTGGGTCTCACCGAACCTGATGAAAAACGGCATGGGCGTTACCGTGCCGGGTACCGGAATGGTCGGGTTACCTGTCGCGGCGGCGCTGGGTGCGCTGGGGGGAAATGCCCGTGCCGGTTTAGAGGTACTGAAAGATGCGTCACCACAAGCGATCGCCGATGCGAAAGCGATGCTGAGCGCTGGCAAGGTTGCGGTGATGCTGCAGGAGCCTTGCGAGGACATCCTCTTTTCCCGCGCGAAGGTTTACAGCGCTGAAGGATGGGCGTGCGTGACGATTGTGGGCGGTCATACCAACATTGTGCACATTGAGACCAATAAGGGCGTAGTGTTCACCACAGAACAGAATGCTCAGGAAGAGGAACAGGAGTCGCCGCTGGCGGTACTGTCTCACACCTCGCTGGAAGAGATTCTGGCGTTCGTGAATGCGGTACCGTTTGAGTCAATCCGCTTTATCCTCGATGCGGCAAAACTGAACGGTGCGCTGTCTCAGGAAGGGCTGCGCGGTAACTGGGGTTTGCACATCGGAACTACGCTTGAGAAGCAGTGTGCGCGTGGCCTGCTGGCGAACGATCTTTCCACCTCTATTCTGATCCGCACCAGTGCGGCATCGGATGCGCGAATGGGCGGGGCGACGCTGCCGGCCATGAGCAACTCCGGCTCCGGTAATCAGGGCATTACCGCGACTGTTCCGGTGATGGTGGTGGCCGAGCACTTTGGTGCGGATGAGGAGAAACTGGCACGTGCGCTAATGTTGTCTCATCTGAGCGCTATCTACATCCATCATCAGCTTCCGCGTTTGTCTGCACTGTGTGCGGCAACTACGGCGGCGATGGGGGCAGCAGCGGGGATGGCATGGATCGTAGATGGTCGCTACAACACCATCGCGATGGCGATCAGCAGCATGATTGGCGACGTGAGCGGAATGATATGCGATGGCGCTTCAAACAGCTGCGCGATGAAAGTCTCAACCAGTGCTTCCGCGGCGTGGAAAGCGGTACTGATGGCGCTGGATGATACTGCTGTAACTGGCAACGAAGGGATTGTGGCGCATAACGTGGAGCAATCTATCGCTAACCTGTGTGCGCTGGCGTGTCGTTCGATGCAGGAAACCGACAAGCAGATTATTGAGATCATGGCCAGTAAGGCACATTAATCTATAGGCCGGGTTAGGCGTTGACGCCACCCGGCATAAGTCTAAGCCGCCTGTTCAGGCGGCTTCTTCGTCTTCCAGCCGTAGTTCGGCATCGGCCACAATCGCTTCCAGCTCTGTCAGCATTTCTTCATAGCCGAAGGTAACTGTTTCCTGTTTTTTCGGCTCAACCTGAGGCTGGCGTTTTTTTGATGATTTCTTGCTCAATAGTCGTACTCCATTGTTTTCCCTGACTATACGGGCAAATCTATCAGCAAAGCGCGCAGCGGGGTATCGGCGACTAACGTTATGTTAGTTTCGTCACGAATAAATGCCCCATCGCCACAGGTGAGCGCTTCTTTTTCGGCGCCAGACGTCACCGCATGGAATCTGCCGTGAATCGACTGTAAATAAGCACGTGGCCCATGTAACTGAAAACTCAACGATTCACCTTGCTGTAGCTCAACGTGGTGCACCCATACCTGTTGGCGCAGATGCAGGCTGCCTTGTTCACCGTCCGGCGAGGCCAGCAACTGATGCTTACCGGTGCTCAGCGTGGCTTTCTGTACACAGGCGTTTTCACGCTGCGGGCAGGCGTCCAGCCAGAGCTGCATCCGGGTTAACGGTTTGTCTTTGCTGATATTGTGTTCGCTATAGCTAATCCCGGGCTGTGTCGCGAGCAGCAAAACTTCACCTGCTTTGGCCTTGATATGGTTGCCTTCGCTGTCTCGGTACTCCGCTTCCCCTTCGAGGATCAGATTGACGATATCCACCTTCGGATAGGTCCGTGGCTGGAAAGAGGCCCCCGGTGCCAGAACTTCCTGGTTCAGAACACGCAGCGAGGCATAACCCAGCAGTTTAGGATCAAAATAGTGTCCAAAGGAGAAGGTATAACGGGCCTGCAGCCAGCCGTAGTCTGCTTGCCCGCATTGTTTGGCTGTACGGGTAGTAATCATAGTTCTTGACCTCTCTTTACTTCCTTTTATGTTAAATGGCTAGACGCTGCATTGTTAGCCAGATATTCTGCCCGGTATGTTCAAATTTCCTGAATGAGAACGAGATGGCCAAAGAAAGGGCTTTAACGCTTGAAGCGTTACGCGTCATGGACGCAATAGACAGACGCGGTAGTTTTGCTGCTGCGGCAGACGAACTGGGACGCGTTCCTTCCGCACTTAGCTATACCATGCAGAAGCTGGAGGAAGAGCTGGACGTGGTGCTGTTTGACCGTTCAGGCCACCGCACAAAATTTACTAACGTTGGGCGTATGTTGCTGGAGCGCGGGCGCGTACTGCTGGAAGCTGCGGATAAACTGACTACCGATGCCGAAGCATTGGCTCGCGGTTGGGAAACGCATCTGACTATCGTTACCGAAGCGCTGGTGCCGACGGCGGCGTTTTTCCCGCTGATCGACAGGCTTGCCGGGAAGGCCAATACCCAGCTTTCCGTTATTACCGAAGTTCTGGCCGGGGCGTGGGAGCGTCTTGAGCAGGGGCGGGCGGATATCGTGATTGCGCCGGATATGCATTTTCGCTCATCCTCAGAAATCAACTCGCGCAAGCTGTACTCGCTGATGAACGTCTATGTAGCGGCCCCGGATCATCCCATCCATCAGGAGCCGGAACCGTTATCGGAAGTCACCCGCGTTAAATACCGTGGGATCGCGGTGGCGGATACCGCCCGTGAACGTCCGGTGCTGACGGTTCAACTGCTTGATAAGCAGCCGCGTCTGACGGTGAGTACGATAGAAGATAAACGTCAGGCGCTGTTGGCAGGACTTGGCGTGGCGACGATGCCGTACCCACTGGTGGAAGAGGATATTGCGGCTGGTCGGCTGCGGGTCGTTAGTCCGGAATCGACAAGCGAGATAGATATTATTATGGCCTGGCGTCGTGACAGCATGGGCGAGGCGAAATCCTGGTGTCTGCGGGAAATCCCCAAGCTGTTTGCGGGTAAATAGCCTGACTGTTACGCCGGATGCGGTGCGAAGCACCTTATCCGGCCTGGAAGACGGAGTATGTTGTAGGCCTGATAAGCGCAGCGCCATCAGGCATCTACATATGCTACGTCAGGATAACTGTTTGGGATCGGGCCCGAAGCGGTTACTCCCCTGAGTCCCGTTTTGACAGTTGAAAATGATGATCACCAGCCAGCCTACGATCGGGATCAGCAGCACCAGTAGCCACCAGGCTGAACGATCGGTGTCATGTAAACGCCGGAACTGTACCGCCCACCACGGAATAAAGACCAGAACCCCGTAAATCGTCGTTAATATGCCTTCTCCACCGGCGCGCTCCCAGCCAAACATTCTGTCCAGAATACCCAGCACGAATGAGAAGATGATGTTGACCAGCACAAACATCCAGTATTCTTTACGACGTGCGCGGCCACCAAAACCAAAGTAATTCTTTAATACGTTTAAATACCAATCCATTTTTGCCTCGTTCTGCATTCAATTACTTGTTTTTAAAGTAATCAAATTAAGAATAGCCGTGAATGAAATGATGGTAAATATTTACGGTATTAATTATTTAGCCCCCAAATGGGGGCCTGTGTATATCATGCGAAACGCTCGTCACGCCCATGAGGTTCGTTGAGGTCCTGCCACGGCCCAACAGAAATAATGCCGGTCGGGTTAATGGTTTTGTGGCTACGGAAGTAGTGATTGCGGATATGATCGAAATTGACGGTTTCCGCAATACCCGGCATCTGGTAGATATCACGCAGGAAACCGTACAGGTTCAGATAGTCGCTAATCCGGTGTTTGTCGCACTTGAAGTGGGTGACATACACGGGATCAAAGCGTACCAGCGTGGTCCACAGGCGAATGTCGGCCTCGGTTAGCTGGTCGCCGGTCAGGTAGCGATGTTGCCCAAGGATCTGCTCCAGTCGTGCCAGAGATTGAAAGACGTTATCCACGGCGTCGTCGTAGGCTTCCTGACTGGTGGCAAATCCGGCTTTATACACGCCGTTATTAACGTTGTCATAAATCCAGCCGTTCAGCTCGTCGATTTTGCTTTGCAGGGCAGGGGGATAGTAATCTCCGGCTTTGGCGCCCAGCGCATCAAACGCGGTGTTAAACATGCGGATGATTTCTGCAGATTCGTTGCTGACAATGGTGTGGTTCTTTTTATCCCACAGCACCGGAACGGTGACCCGACCACTGTAGTGCGGATCGGCGTGTAAATAGAGCTGATAAAGAAATTCGTGTTGATACAGGGTATCGCCGGTTGCCGCCGGGAAGTTATCGTCAAAGGTCCAGCCGTTTTCCAGCATCAGCGGATGCACAACAGAAACGGAAATAAACGGTTCCAGCCCTTTGAGTTTGCGCAAAATCAGCGTGCGATGCGCCCACGGACAGGCCAGAGAAACGTACAGATGATAGCGGTCTTTTTCGGCAGCAAAGCCACCTTCACCGGTCGGGCCAGGCGCGCCATCCGCGGTGAGCCAGTTACGGAAAGCCGATGCTGAACGTTGAAATTTTCCACCGGTTGATTTGGTATCGTACCAGGTGTCATGCCAGACGCCGTCAATCAGTTGTCCCATTATCTCTCTCCCGGATAGCAAAACGAGGAGTAAACCCCCTCGTCTTTTAATAAGTATATACCCTAAATAATTCGAGTTGCAGGAAGGCGGCAAGGGAAGAAACTCCCAGGAGCATAGATAACTATGTGACTGGGGTTTCTGAGTGAAGCCAACACACCTGCAACTTGAAGAATGACGGGTATAGTTTGATTACCACTTTTTATTCAGTACACGGTCAATACTAAATGCGCCTGGACCGGTGATAGCCAGCAGCAGGAAACCGCCTGCGATGGTCAGGTTTTTCATGAACATCAGAGAGTTCACACCTTCCGCAAAGTTGCTGTGGAAGAGGAACGCCGTCAGCAATGTGAAGCCTGCGGTGAACAGCGCGGTTGTACGGGTCAGGAAACCGAACAGAATTGCCAGACCGCCGCCAAACTCAAGCAGAATCACCAGCGGCAGCATAAATCCTGGGACGCCCATGGCTTCCATGTACTGTTGGGTACCCGCATATCCGGTGATTTTTCCCCAACCTGCGGTAATAAACAGGATTGGCATCAGAATGCGCGCTACCAGTACACCAACATCTTCTAATTTCTTCATCATACTCTCCAGGAAACCACTCAGGCGGCTTATTGTGTTTTTTTGTGCATCGACGCTGCAGAGCGCGTCGTTGCTGTCGATGGAGAGAATCATAAACGTGCTTAATGAGAATTGTTAGCAAGGAAAACTGTCAGTATTTTTCAAAAATTTTGAGGTTGGGGGCAAGGAAAGGATTAGCCGCGCAGTTGCTGCTGTCTGATGGTCGATTTCACCAGACGCCAGATACTCCAGACGCTAAAGCCGCGCTTAGCCCAGCGTACCAGCAGATTTGGGTTGCGGATGGTGCGAACCGCCATAATACTGCTCCCGACCAACACCCAGCCACGCAGGTTCAGTAGCGTCTTCCAGCCACGATCGTAGACCTCGGTGGCTTCCAGCCAGTCGCGGCGAGTCGCAGACAGATCCAGCCGTTGCTGCTGGATCTGTCCAAGCAGTTGCGCCTTACGCTTTTGACGTTCGACTTTGCTGCTCATTATGCATCATCCTCCAGGGCTTGCCTGTCATTAGCGAGTTCCTGGCGTGTATGGCGTAGCAGCGTTGTTTTACGTGCTTTACGCAGCGTCCATATCCCGCCAATCAGCGCTAACAGCAACAGCACAACGGTGGTGGCAATCATGGCGTTCAGGCGGTATTGAGGGTCAATGGCCCAGATGATAAGCACCATCAGGCTCATCAGGCCAAACGCCGCGAACAGCATAGTCAGCCCAAGCATCAGCAGGATCTGGATGAGATTGGCTTTTTCCTCTTCCAGCTCAACGACGGCCAGCCGCAGCCGTGTTTCTACGATCTCAACGAGAATCGTCAGGATCCGCTGTCCAATACCCAGTACGCCTTTGCCTGGACCTTGTGCGTGTTGAGAATCAGCCATTGTTAACGGCGCGACAGCAGTACACCAAGCACCACACCGACTGCAGCGCCAATGCCGACGCCTGTCCATGGGTTTTCGCGCACGTAGTTATCGGCTTTAGCCGCGGCCTCACGGGTCTGTTTGGCGATTACATCGCTGGTTTCACTCAGACGATGGCGGCTCTCGCGCAGCGCATGTTCGGCTTTGCTGCGAATTTTACTCATCTCTTCCTTCGACTTATCGCCAGAGGAGCTAAGTACTTCTTCAAGCGTATCCGCAAGAGATTTCAGCTCAGCGCGCAGGTTTTCCGTAGCATTATCTTTCGACATAGTTTTCTCCAGTTGAGTGGCTAGTTACCGTACTTAGTAATCGCGGGTCTCGAGTTCTTTTAGCTCTTGCTGAGCTTCAGCAAGCTTGTGTTCACGCTTTGCTACCTTATCCGCATCGCCTTTTTGCTTAGCTTCGGCTAAGTCACGTTGACGCTCGGCAATCTCATTTTTCTGCTCGGCGATCTTTTTCTGATGGTTAGCGCGCAGTTTGCTGTCAGTACAGTTAGCTCTGACTTCGCTCAGCGCTTTGTTCAGCCCATTGATACGGCTCTGATTGTTGTGTTTTTCGGCATAGCTAATCTCCCGCTGAATGTCTTGTTCTTTTTCCTGACAGAGGGTGGTGGCGTAGCTGCCGGCACTGAGAGCGAAAAGGCTAATTGCCAAAGCGATGCGGTATTTCATTCTTGAACCTTCCATTGTGATTCGACCTCGTCGTTTAGGGTCGATGCTCCAGAATAATAAAGCGTTGGGTCATAAACCCAGTTTATTAATCATAGGCGCTAAACGGTGAAATCACCAAAGTGAGTGATCTAATTCAGATTCCTGGAAATTAACCAAAACGGTGTGGGGTCTCACGTAAGCGGGATAACCACTGAACCGCCTGATTATTATCATCCTGCTGAGCGATAACGAAACCGTGCGGTAACGTTCGATCCAGTACGACCTTCGCCGCTGCGCTCTGTGCACTGGAATCAAAGGTAATCAGCAGGGCGTCATTTTGCGGAGTGATGCTTTTAAAACGAATGCCGTTGGCATCCAGGTGATGCCAGATAGAGAAGCCATCAGGCATGCTGGCTCCCTGGTTTACGGCACGAATGGCAAGCGTTGACTCCTGCTGGCGAATGACCGACCAGGTCAGGAGCAACGCGCCGATGAACAACATAAAAGTGGTGGACCAGGCAAGTCGTCGGAGCGTTATGCATGATTTCAGCATAATTTACCCTCGGTTCCCGTATTTCTTTTTCCAAAGAACAACCAGTGAACCTGCCAGACCAAACACCAGTAACACCACAGGAAGCAGCATCAGGCAAGACATCAGCTGATCTTCATATTTGAGAAACACCGGTGTTTTGCCCAGCAGATAGCCCAGCGATGTGAGAATAAGGACCCAAAGCAGTCCGCTCATCCAGTTGAAGAACTGAAAGCGCGCATTGTTCAGGCCGGACAATCCTGCGATGGTCGGCAGTAATGTTCTGACAAACGCGATAAAGCGGCCGACCAGCAACGCAGACAAGCCATGCTTATGGAACAGATGATGCGCACGCTGATGATAATGTGCAGGAAGATGAGATAACCAGTTTTGCACGGTGCGGGTATTACCCAACCATCGACCTTGTATATAGCTGAGCCAGCAACCAAGGCTGGCTGCGGTGGTGAGCAGCAGTACCGTTTGCGGAAAACCCATTGCGCCTTTGGCAATAAGTACGCCGACCAGTACCAGCAAGCTGTCGCCAGGTAAAAAGGCTGCTGGCAGCAGTCCGTTTTCCAGAAACAAAATAGTAAAGAGTACAAAATAGAGCATGCCAATCATGGAAGGATTGGCCAGCGTTTCAAAATCCTGAGCCCATAAAGCATTTAGTAATTGAGTCAGTAGTTCCATTCAATATTCCTGGAGAATCGGTTGTCGTCATGCCGGTTTTCTGGATTTTGTAACACCACGATTTTATTAATATTTTTTACATGACTTGTGGTCTGTTACAAACTCACGGCCTGAACTATTCCCTGTAAAGTTGTGAAGTTAGCAAGCTCTTAAACACAAAAATTCAAACAGCATCTAATTGTAACAAAGGTCAACGTAGTCCGTTATAGAAATTACGGTTGTTGAACTGTGATTTTGCTTATCGCAATGGAGGGAGGCGAGAGGATTTACACAGGCTGACACTTTATACCTAACGCTTACCAAGTGTCAGAAACAGGCGCGTGGTCGCGCCTGCATTGATAAGATTGTTTATTTTGCGCTGTTAGCCGCTGTATCGAGATGAACGACCGGATTTTCGGTAAATAGATAACGGTCCGCATTGAACTCAAAATCATCGCTGGTTTCGTTAAACAGCATCTGCTTCGTGTTCTCAAGATGCTGCCACATCGCAAGTTTGGCGGCATGAGGATCTTTGCGAATCAGCGCCCGAAGGATCTGGTCATGGTCATCACACCAGTTATCAACCGTGCGCAGGTCGATGTGGTCGTGCAATTTCTTCCAGTAGGGGTTGTGAATACGCTGAGTCCACATTTTTTCAACAATCGCGGCCAGAGCCGAGTTCTGCGTTGCCAGGGCGACCTGCACATGGAACTGGAGATCCCACTCGGAGTCACGAAAGCTTTTTTCGTTACGTGATTTCTCCTGAATCTCCATCAGCTTCATGATGTCCTGTTTGGTCACCTGGGTGGCGGCAAACTCGGCAATGTTACTCTCAATGAGCTGACGCGCCTGGAGCAGCTCGAAAGGACCGTAGCTGGCAAATTCCAGGTTTTCATCTGGCGCAACATAATGTCTGGGTTGGTTGGAAATGACGTGGATCCCCGATCCTTTGCGCACCTCAACGTAACCCTCTACCTCGAGCATGATAATTGCTTCACGAACCACGGTACGGCTGACATTTTTTTCATCGGCGATAAAGCGCTCGGCAGGGAGTTTGTCACCCACCAGATAGACGCCTTGCTCAATGCGTTCTTTCAGATCAGCTGCAAGTTGTTGGTACAAACGTCGTGGTTCGGTGATTTCCATATGCGCTCCAGGCATGATACGGCAGACTATATTTGTTATACCACTTTTGCGATTACTGCTCCACTCGCGGCGATAAAAAAGCCGCCAGATGACTGGCGGCTTTGCATTATATACCCTTGATGAAAAGCAGCGGGTTAATTTTGCGGAGCGGGATCGCCAGTCTGTGATCCCGAGTCGACCTCGCTGGCCGATTTGTTTTGCAAGACCGTCCAGATAACGAGTGCGCCGAGCAGGTCGAATACCGCCAGTACGGCGAACAGCGGGCTAAAGCCGATAGTGTCAGCCAGTGCGCCAACAACCAGTGCAAACAGCGTACTGGCAAGCCAGGCGGACATACCGGTCAGACCGTTTGCCGTTGCCACTTCATTACGACCAAATACGTCAGAAGAAAGCGTAATCAGCGCACCGGACAGCGCCTGGTGAGCAAAGCCTCCGACGCACAGCAGGGCGATAGCAATGTACGGGCTGGTGAACAGACCAATCATCCCTGGGCCAATCATCAGCAATGCGCCCATGGTGACGACCATTTTACGTGAAACGATCAGGTTAACGCCGAACCAGCGCTGGAACAGCGGCGGTAAGTAGCCCCCAACGATACAGCCCAGGTCAGCAAACAGCATCGGCATCCAGGCAAACATCGCAATCTCTTTCAGGTTAAAGCCGTAGACTTTAAACATGAACAGCGGGATCCAGGCGTTGAAGGTACCCCAGGCCGGCTCTGCCAGGAAACGCGGCAGCGCGATGCCCCAGAACTGGCGGTTACGCAGGATCTGACCGAGCGACATTTTTTTCGAGGTGTTGTTTTTATGCTGTGATTCCTGACCATTCAGAATGTAATCACGTTCTTCATCAGACAGTTTTTTCTGGTCGCGCGGGTGTTTGTAGAACACAAGCCAGCACATCGCCCAGATGAAGCTCAGCGCACCGGAAATAATGAATGCCATCTGCCAGCTGTGCATGACGATTGCCCAGACGACCAGCGGCGGAGCAATCATCGCACCGATAGAAGAGCCGACGTTAAAGTACCCCACGGCAATTGAACGTTCTTTTGCCGGGAACCACTCAGAACTGGCTTTCAAACCCGCAGGGATCATTGCGGCTTCAGCGGCACCTACCGCGCCACGCGCCAGCGCCAGTCCACCCCAACTGCCAGCCAGTGCGGTCGCGCCGCAGAAGACGGCCCACAGAACGGCGAACATCGCGTAACCAACTTTTGTGCCGAGCACATCGAGCACGTAGCCGGCAACGGGTTGCATTACGGTGTAAGCAGCAGAATACGCTGCGATGATATAGGAATACTGTTGAGTGGAGATGTGTAACTCTTCCATCAGAGTTGGCGCAGCTGCCGCCACAGTGTTACGTGTCAGGTAACCCAGCACGGTGCCAAGCGTCACCAGTGCAATCATGTACCAACGTAACCCTTTAATTTTACGCATGTAAAACCTCATCGTTTTGTTATGTCCGCGAACGAGCGGTCATCTTCCAGTTCAGGGCGGAGGATGTTCTTTTACGAGGGGGGACCGAAAAAAAGCCGGTACTCCCCGAACTTTGCCATGTCAATAATTGTGCTAATTCGGTTTCCGTACCGGTCAATCCGATGGTGATACATCGGTAATTTGCATTCCGTCGGCTTATGTATCGCGACGGCCAAAAGATAACTTGTCATACAGCTTTAAAAGGTGAGTGCCATCACAAAAGTGTGAATCTTCGTGTGGTCATTATTTCGATTCAGCAAAGCCAGCACTGGCGCGGCTTGACGCGTGATTTACCTCTTTGAGAGTAATTTTTTTGTCACCATTTGTTGATCTAACTCACGAAAATATCTTCAGTGTATGGAAATTGGTGTGATAACTTTGTCAACATCAAAACATAAGCAATCTGACGCACTCGTTGAGAGGAAGACGATAATGACCCCGTTTATGACTGAAGATTTCCTGCTGGACACCGAATTTGCCCGCCGTCTGTACCATGATTACGCCAAAGACCAGCCGATCTTCGATTACCACTGCCATTTACCACCGCAACAAATCGCTGAAAACTACCGTTTTAATAACCTGTATGACATCTGGCTGAAGGGTGATCACTACAAATGGCGTGCGATGCGTACTAATGGCGTCGCTGAGCGCTTGTGTACCGGCGATGCGTCCGATCGCGAGAAGTTTGACGCATGGGCCGCCACGGTTCCGCACACTATCGGTAACCCGCTGTACCACTGGACCCACCTCGAATTACGTCGCCCGTTTGGTATTACAGGTAAGCTGCTGTCTCCTGCGACTGCCGACGAAATCTGGAACCAGTGCAACGAGCTGCTGGCGCAGGATAAATTCTCCGCGCGCGGCATCATGCAGCAGATGAATGTGAAAATGGTTGGTACCACCGATGACCCGATCGACTCTCTGGAGCATCATGCGGCCGTTGCTAAAGACGGAAGCTTTGATGTGAAAGTGCTGCCGAGCTGGCGTCCGGATAAAGCCTTTAACATTGAGCTGGCGACCTTTAATGACTACATGGCGAAGCTTGGTGAAGTGTCTGACACGGATATCCGCCGCTTCAGCGATCTGCAAGCTGCACTGACCAAACGTCTGGATCACTTCGCGGCTCACGGCTGTAAAGTTTCTGACCACGCGCTGGACGTGGTGCTGTTTGCCGAATCTAACGAATCTGAACTGGATAGCATTCTGGCGCGTCGCCTGGCGGGTGAAACCCTGAGTGAGCATGAAGTTGCCCAGTTTAAAACCGCCGTGCTGGTGTTCCTTGGTGCGGAATATGCTCGTCGCGAATGGGTACAGCAGTACCACATCGGCGCGCTGCGTAATAACAACCTGCGCCAGTTCAAACTGTTGGGCGCGGATGTTGGCTTCGACTCCATCAATGACCGTCCGATGGCTGAAGAACTGTCCAAACTGCTGAGCAAGCAGAACGAACAGAACCTGCTGCCGAAAACCATTCTCTACTGCCTGAACCCGCGTGATAACGAAGTGCTGGGCACCATGATCGGCAACTTCCAGGGCGAAGGTATGCCGGGCAAGATGCAGTTCGGTTCCGGTTGGTGGTTCAACGATCAGAAAGACGGGATGGAACGTCAGATGACGCAGCTGGCCCAGCTCGGCCTGCTGAGCCGTTTCGTCGGCATGCTGACCGATAGCCGTAGCTTCCTGTCATACACGCGCCATGAATACTTCCGTCGCATTCTGTGCCAGATGATTGGCCGTTGGGTTGCTGCAGGTGAAGCACCGGCAGATATCCAGTTGCTGGGTGAGATGGTCAGAAATATTTGCTTTAACAATGCGCGTGATTACTTCGCCATTGAACTGAACTAAGGCCCGGGTGAAGGTATGCAATACATCAAGATCCATGCGCTGGATAACGTCGCGGTAGCGCTCGCTGATTTGGCTGAAGGAACCGAAGTCACCGTTGATGGGCAGGCGGTAACCCTGCGTCAGGCGGTCTCTCGTGGCCATAAATTCGCTTTACGCGATATTGCGAAAGGCGAAAACGTCATTAAATACGGTTTGCCAATTGGCCATACGCTGGTGGACGTTGCGGCGGGTGAGCATATTCATGCTCACAACACGCGCACCAATCTGAGCGACCTGGACACGTATAGCTACCACCCTGATTTTCAGGCGGAAGTTGCACAATCGGCGGATCGTGATGTGCAGATCTACCGTCGTGCCAACGGGGATGTTGGCGTGCGCAACGAACTGTGGATCCTACCGACGGTAGGCTGTGTTAACGCCATGGCGCGCCAGATGCAGAACCGTTTTCTGAAAGAGACTAACGACGCCGAAGGAATCGACGGCGTGCATCTCTTCAGCCACACCTACGGCTGTTCACAGCTCGGCGACGACCACATTAACACCCGCACCATGCTGCAAAACATGGTTCGTCACCCGAATGCGGGTGCGGTGCTGGTGGTTGGCCTTGGTTGTGAAAACAACCAGGTTGATGCCTTCCGCGAAACCTTAGGCGAGTACGATCCTGAGCGCGTTCACTTCATGGTCTGCCAACATCAGGAAGACGAAGTGGAAGCGGGGATTGAACATCTTCACCAGTTGTACAACGTGATGCGTAACGATAAGCGTGAGCCGGGTAAACTGGGCGAGCTGAAGTTTGGTCTGGAATGCGGCGGCTCTGACGGCCTGTCTGGTATTACCGCCAACCCGATGCTGGGTCGTTTTTCTGACTACGTGATTGCTAACGGCGGCACCACCGTACTGACCGAAGTACCGGAAATGTTCGGCGCCGAGCAACTGCTGATGGACCACTGCCGCGATGAAGAAACCTTTGGCAAGCTGGTCACCATGGTCAATGACTTCAAGCAGTACTTCATTGCTCACGACCAGCCGATCTACGAGAACCCATCGCCGGGTAACAAAGCGGGCGGTATCACCACGCTGGAAGATAAATCTCTCGGCTGCACGCAAAAAGCAGGCTCCAGCCAGGTGGTGGACGTACTGCGCTACGGCGAACGTCTGAAGACGCATGGTCTGAATCTACTGAGCGGACCGGGTAACGATGCGGTGGCGACCAGTGCCCTGGCGGGCGCGGGCTGTCATATGGTGCTGTTCAGTACCGGTCGCGGTACGCCGTACGGTGGTTTTGTGCCGACGGTGAAAATTGCTACCAACAGCGAGCTGGCGGCGAAGAAAAAGCACTGGATCGACTTTGACGCTGGACAGTTGATCCACGGCAAAGCGATGCCGCAGTTACTGGAAGAATTTGTCGATACCATCGTCGAGTTCGCCAACGGCAAGCAAACCTGCAACGAGCGGAATGATTTTAGAGAGTTAGCGATATTTAAAAGCGGCGTAACGTTGTAGTAAATACCTGATGGTACCTGCATGCAGGTCTGCGCAAACCGTAGGCCTGATAAGCGCAGCGCCATCAGGCACAAACCGTTGCCGGATGGCGGCGAACTCGCCTTATCCGGCCTACGAGATAGAATTGGGGTTGCTTGCATGACCGCGTATTGGCTGGCCCAGGGCGTAGGTGTCATCGCCTTTCTGATCGGCATTACCACCTTTTTCAATCGCGATGAGCGCCGGTTCCGGCTGCAACTCGCCGTCTATAGCGCCACCATCGGCGTGCATTTTTTCCTGATGGGGGCCTGGCCTGCGGGAATGAGCGCAGAACTCAACACCATCCGCACACTTGTCTCAATGCATACCCGCAAACTGTGGGTAATGACCGTTTTTATTGTCCTCACCCTGGTTCTCGGGCTGGCGAAATTACAGCATGCGATGGAACTGTTGCCGATAATTGGCACGCTGGCCAGCACCTGGGCGCTGTTTCGCTGCAAAGGGTTAACCGTGCGCTGCGTCATGTGGTGCGCAACCGCCTGTTGGGTTACCCATAATTTCTGGCTGGGGTCGATTGGTGGGACGATGATCGAAGGGAGTTTTCTGGTAATGAACGGTCTGAACATTATTCGTTTCCGGCGAATGCAAAAACGCGGAATTGATCCGTTCAAAATTGAAAAAAGCGTACAAGAAGAGAACCCCTCCGCCCGATGACGGAGGGGCGTAGGGATTAGCCGCGCAGGGCGTTATTTGCCAGACGCTCGTCTTCTGCCTGGCAGGCTGCAGCGGTAAACAGGACGTCTGTAGAAGAGTTCAGCGCCGTTTCACAGGAATCCTGCAATACGCCGATGATAAAGCCAACGGCAACAACCTGCATGGCGATGTCATTCGGGATACCGAACATGTTGCACGCCAGCGGGATCAGCAGCAGAGAACCGCCCGCCACGCCCGATGCACCACAGGCACACAGCGAAGCCACCACGCTCAGTAACAGCGCCGTCGGTAAATCAACCGGAACACCCAGCGTATTCACCGCCGCCAGCGTCAGTACGGTAATGGTGATCGCCGCGCCCGCCATATTGATGGTGGCGCCCAGCGGAATAGACACCGAATAGGTATCACGATCCAGATTCAGCTTCTCACACAGTGCCATGTTCACCGGAATATTTGCCGCCGAACTGCGGGTAAAGAAGGCATACACGCCACTTTCACGCAGACAGGCCAGCACCAGCGGATACGGGTTACGGCGAATTTTCCAGAAGACCAGCAGTGGGTTGACCACAAACGCCACCAGCAGCATACAGCCTACCAGTACGGTCAGCAGTTGGGCGTAGCCCCAAAGCGTGGCGAAACCGGTGGTTGCCAGCGTAGAGGAGACCAGACCAAAGATACCGATTGGCGCGAAACGAATCACCAGTTTCACCATAAAGGTGACGGCGTTGGACATATCATTGACCAGATTTTTGGTCGTTTCATTACCGTGGCGCAGTGCAAAGCCCAGACCAACGGCCCATACCAGAATACCGATATAGTTAGCGTTAAGCAGGGCATCAACTGGGTTAGAAACCATGCTCATCAGCAGGCTGCGCATCACTTCAACAATCCCGGACGGCGGTACGATATCCCCCGCGCTGCTGGAAAGATGCAGTGTTGATGGGAAAGCAAAGCTGAAGACAACGGCGGTTAATGCCGCTGAAAATGTTCCGAGCAGGTAGAGGAACAGAATGGGGCGGATATTGGTTTTTTGTCCGTGCTGGTGGTTGGCGATAGAAGCCATCACCAGCATCAGAACCAGAATTGGCGCGACGGCTTTTAATGCGCCGACGAACAGCGTACCCAGCAAACCAACGGCTTCAGCCGCAGGTTTTGACACCAGTGCCAGTAAAATCCCCAGTACCAAACCGATCAAAATTTGTTTAACCAGGCTCCCTTGCGCCAAACGCGAGAGCAGCCCCGATGAACGTTGCGTAGTCATGTAGTAATCCTTTCATTGTGTTGTTGCCTTACCTTTGTGCGTTCTGTTGACGCATCTTTCAGGATCGGGCAAATGTTTGCATGGCTGAGTATAAGGAAAGAACGCGGTTCGGGAAGCGAAATATCCTGGATTCCGCGTTGAGATCATATTTTATAACTTTGGGTTAACATTATTTTGACATGATAAACAAAAAGCCCGACGCACGCAGTGTGCTGTCGGGCTTTTCAGCTAGCAGATGAAACTTACTGTATTTGCTGCTTTTTATCGTGCTGGTGGTTGACCCACGCGTTAACAACCAGCGTCACAAACAGAATGCCAAATACCACGCCTAACGAGATAGCGATCGGGATATGGTAGAAATCGACGATCAGCATCTTAATACCGATAAACACCAAAATGACCGACAAGCCGTACTTCAGCATGGAGAAACGCTCCGCCACGCCCGCCAGCAGGAAGTACATCGCACGCAGACCCAAAATAGCAAACAGGTTCGAGGTCAGCACGATGAACGGGTCGGTGGTCACGGCAAAGATAGCCGGAATACTGTCGACGGCAAAAATCACATCGCTCAGCTCAACCAGAATCAACACCAGCATCAGCGGCGTAACAAACAGCAGGCCGTTTTTACGCACGAAGAATTTTTCATCTTCGATGGTATCGGTCATGCGCAAATGACCGCGTAGCCAGCGTACTAACGGTCTGTCGCCAATACCGGAGGCATCTTCTTTCGCCAGCGCCATCTTCACGCCGGTAAACAACAGGAACGCGCCGAACACGTATAACAGCCACTCAAACTGGGTGATAAGCCAGCTGCCCGCGAAGATCATGATCGTACGCAGCACAATCGCACCCAGCACGCCATACACCAGTACCCGACGCTGCAACGCAGGCGGTACGGAGAAGTAGCTGAACAGCATCAACCAGACAAAGACGTTATCTACCGCCAGTGATTTTTCGATCAAATAGCCGGTAAGGAACGCCAGCGCCTGTGGGTCGGCAACGGCGCGCCCCTGGGTTTCCGCCAGGTACCACCAGAAGGCGGCGTTAAACAGTAACGAGAGCGTTACCCAGACGATAGACCAGGCTGCAGCCTGCTTCATTGACATCGTATGCGCGCCACGACGCCCCTGCAACAGCAGGTCGATGGCCAGCATAATTACTACTACGACAGCGAAGCCACCCCATAACAACGGTGTGCCGACAGTATTCATTGTATTTCCCCATGCATAAAAAAAACGGCCAACGCCGAATGACGTTAGCCGCTGCTTTTTATGCATAGACCTTGCCATTCGGCAAGGTCTCACTTACAACAACAAAGGAATACGGTGGCGTATTCCTTTGCTATCGCCCGGTGACCGGATGTGGTTTTTCACACATCGTAATGACGATCAACCGACAACGAAGTTACTCCCCTTTGCGGGTTACAAAATATTACAGGCCATGCTTTCAGTCAATGGCCTGCAACATTCGTTTTACACACCTTTACGCAGTCAGCGATGTTTCCGCTTCGTCTGCCGGGAAAACCACGCCGGTCTGGCGGCGAATCTCCGTTTGCAGTTTGGCGGTGATACGGCTGACGGCCTGTGCCGGGTGATCCACTTCGCCGGATTCAACCAAATGGGCAAAAGCCTCTGCCTCATACAGCATAGTATTGATGTGTTGAGGCGTCGTCAGATCCTGCGTTTTCCCACCGCGTGGCACGAAGCACACCTTTTGGCATTCGGAGATATGCTCGATGACCAGCGATCCCGACTCGCCCTGAATTTCACTGGCTAATACCGAGTCGCTTACTTTTGAGTGCTGGAGCGTAACGCTGAAATTACCGTAATTCAGCACTACCACGCCGTGGGCATCCACGCCACTTTCCAGCAGGCTGGCGCTGGCCTGAACGCTCTGCGGTTCGCCCCACAGCGCAACCGCCGAGGCCAGGCAGTAAAAACCGATATCCATAATCGAGCCATTGGAGAACGCCGGATTAAACGTGTTCGGATTTTCACCGTCCAGATAGCGCTGGTAACGCGAGGAGTACTGGCAGTAATTGATAAACGCTTTCCTGATTTTTCCTACTCTGGGTAGTGATTGCTGTAACAGCAGGAAATTAGGCAGGTAGGCGGTTTTAAACGCTTCAAACAGCACGACCCGATTCTCACGCGCGCAGGCGATAGCGGCTTCGGCTTGCGCCAGATTGGAGGCCAGCGGCTTTTCGCAAATAACATGCTTTTTGTGCCGCAAAAACAGCTCGGTCTGCGGGAAATGCAAAGAGTTTGGACTGGCTATGTAGACGGCGTCGATCGCCTCGCTTTGCGCCATCGCTTCCAGCGAGGTAAACAGATGTTCGACAGGGTAATCGTTGGCGAAGGTCTGCGCCTGCTCAAGGCTACGAGAATAGACTGCGGTTAACTTATACTTGCCGGTTTCATGGGCGGCATCGACAAACTGGCGGGTGATCCAGTTTGTGCCAATTACTGCGAAACGTATCATAAAGGCCTTCAGGCTGCGAAAAGGGATTCTTTCGTCAATTTAGCATGCCCTGAAGACAAAGCCAGTGCGCGACTACGCAGTTTGCTTTAACGATTGTTGCGTTAACCACAGGCGGGTATCGAACTCCAGTTGATGATACTGAGGCTCCATATGACAGCAAAGCTGGTAAAACGCTTTGTCGTGCTCTTTTTCTTTCAGATGCGCCAGTTCATGAACGACGATCATGCGTAAAAAGGGTTCCGGGGCGCTGCGAAACACGGTGGCGACGCGGATCTCCGCTTTGGCTTTGAGCTTACCGCCCTGCACGCGAGAAACGGCGGTATGCAGCCCCAACGCATTATTCAGAACGTGGATCTTACTGTCATACATGACTTTATTCAGCGGCGGGGCGTTACGCAGAAACTGATTTTTCAGATCCTGAGTATATTGCCAGAGCGCTTTGTCGGTCGCGAAGTCATGCGTACCCGGATAGCGCTTCTCCAGCACTGCGCCCAGGCGCTGCTCAGCAATCAGCGTTCTCACTTGAGAAAGCAAATGTTCCGGGTAGCCCTGGAGGTAAGTTAGTTGGTTCATTCATGTCCACGCAAATCATAAAAGTGTATACTCACGCACCCTTTTCAGGGATACGCCGAAATTTTACCATTCAGGAGGGCCGATGAGCCACATAGACAACGGTTTCCGTTCGCTGTCACTTAAACGTTTCCCGGAAACGGATGACGTTAACCCGCTGCTGGCGTGGGAAGCTGCAGATGAATATCTGCTGCAACAGCTGGACGATACCGAGATTAGCGGCCCGGTGCTGATCCTGAATGATACCTTCGGCGCGCTGGGCTGTGCGCTGGCGGAACATACGCCGTACAGCATCGGCGATTCCTATCTTAGCGAGCTTGCCACGCGCGAGAACCTGCGTCACAACGATATTGCCGAGTCGAGCGTCAAGTTCCTCGACAGTACCGCTGACTATCCGCAGGCGCCGGGCGTGGTGCTGATTAAGCTGCCAAAAACCATGGCGCTGCTGGAGCAGCAACTGCGTGCGCTGCGCGAAGTGGTAACGCCAGAAACGCGCATCATCGCCGGGGCAAAAGCGCGTGATGTACATACCTCGACGCTGGAACTGTTTGAAAAAGTGTTGGGTCCAACCACCACTACGCTGGCGTGGAAAAAAGCCCGATTGATCAACTGTACGTTCAGCAAACCGGAGCTGGCCGCTGCCTCGCAAACGCTAAGCTGGAAGCTGGAAGGCACCGACTGGACTATCCATAACCACGCCAACGTCTTCTCCCGTACCGGGCTGGATATCGGCGCGCGCTTTTTTATCGAGCATCTGCCGGAAAACCTTGAAGGGGAGATTGTTGATCTCGGTTGCGGCAACGGCGTCATCGGTATGACGCTGCTGGCGAAAAATCCAGAAGCCAGTGTGGTATTTGTTGATGAATCGCCAATGGCGGTGGCTTCAAGCCGCCTGAACGTGGAAAGTAACATGCCTGAAGCGCTGGATCGCTGCGAGTTTATGATTAACAACGCGCTGTCTGGTGTTGAACCGTTCCGCTTTAACGCTGTGCTGTGCAACCCACCGTTCCACCAGAAGCACGCGCTGACGGATAACATTGCCTGGGAAATGTTCCACCACGCCCGTCGCTGCCTGAAAATCAACGGTGAGCTGTATATTGTGGCTAACCGTCACCTCGACTACTTCCACAAGCTGAAGAAGATATTCGGCAACTGCGTGACCATCGCCACCAATAATAAATTCGTGGTGCTGAAAGCGGTCAAAACCGGTCGTCGTCGGTAATAGCGGGTGCCGGATGCGGCTAACGCCTTATCCGGCCTACGAAATACATCCTGTTAAATTTCCAGTGCCAGCCTGGTGCCTTGCGCAATAGCGCGTCGGGCATCCAGTTCCATCGCCACATCGCAGCCGCCGATCAGATGCACCGTTTTACCTGCCGCGTGCAGCGGATCGACCAGCTCACGGCGCGGCTCTTGTCCGGCACAAATCACCACGTTATCCACGTTAAAGATCACCTGTTCACCGTTCAACACAACGTGTAACCCATCATCATCAATCTTCTGATAGCTGACTGACGGGATCATTTTCACGCCGCGTGAGAGCAGGGTGGCGCGATGGATCCAGCCCGTCGTTTTACCTAAACCTTGCCCCGGTTTGCTGGCTTTGCGCTGCAGCATCACTATCTGGCGCGGGCTGCGGGATAAGTGCGGGCCTTCCGGGCGTAAGCCGCCAGGCTGTTGCAGGCTGGTGTCGATCCCCCATTCCACGCAGAACTCCGCAATGTTCTGGCTGGTGGGTTCACCGGGCTGACTCAGATACATTGCGGTATCAAAACCGATCCCGCCGCAGCCCACGATCGCCACGCGTTTACCCACTGGCGTCTTATCGCGCAGAACGTCGAGATAGCTCAGCACTTTAGGATGATCGATCCCCTCGATCGGCGGCATGCGTGGCTCGATCCCACTGGCAAGGATCACTTCGTCGAAGGTGTGCAGATCGTGTGCGCTGACAAAGTGATTCAGCTTCAGCGTCACGCCAGTTACGTCGATCATCCGACGGTAGTAGCGCAGGGTTTCATAGAATTCTTCTTTGCCAGGGATCTGTTTGGCGATATTAAACTGCCCGCCAATCTCGCCATGTGCGTCAAACAGCGTCACGTGATGCCCGCGCGCTGCGGCATTAATGGCGAAGGCGAGGCCCGCAGGACCCGCACCGACAACCGCCAGGTTCTTTGGCACAGCTGCCGCAACAATCGGCATTTTGGTTTCATGGCAGGCGCGCGGATTGACCAGGCAAGAGGTGACTTTGCCGACGAAGATCTGATCCAGACAGGCCTGGTTACAGCCGATACAGGTGTTGATCTCATCCGCTCGTCCGGTTTGCGCTTTTGACAGCAGTTCGGCATCAGCGAGGAACGGACGGGCCATCGACACCATATCGGCATCGCCACGGGCCAGAATGTCATCGGCGACCTGGGGATCGTTAATGCGGTTGGTGGTGACCAGTGGGATTGTCACATGCCCTTTCAGCTTACGCGTCACCCAACTAAACGCACCGCGCGGTACCGGGGTAGCGATAGTGGGAATACGTGCCTCATGCCAGCCAATACCGGTGTTAATAATGGTGGCCCCCGCGGCTTCTATAGCCTGCGCCAACTGAACGGTTTCGTCGAAGGTTCCGCCGTTTTCCACCAGATCGAGCATCGACAGGCGGAAGATAATAATAAAGTCATTCCCGGCACGCTGACGTACCGCTCGCACCACCTCAACGGCAAACCGCATGCGGTTGGCATACTCACCGCCCCATTGGTCATCGCGCTGGTTGGTACGCAGTGTCAGGAATTCGTTGATGAGATACCCTTCCGACCCCATCACTTCCACGCCATCGTAGCCCGCTTCCCGCGCCAGCTGTGCGCAGTGGGCAAAATCTTCAATCAACTGCAGCACTTCATCGTGCGTTAATTCATGTGGCGTAAAGCGGTTAATGGGGGCCTGAATAGCAGAAGGCGCCACCAGATGCGGCTGGTAGCTGTAACGTCCGGTATGCAGGATTTGCAGGGCGATTTTGCCGCCTTCATCATGCACAGCATCGGTAATGACGCGATGGTGAGCAAGCTGGCTGGTGTCGTTCAGCATCGCACCGCCTTCCATCCCCACGCCGGAAAGCGCAGGCGCAATACCTCCACTCACAATTAACGCTACGCCGTGACGAGCGCGCTCGGCGTAGAACGCGGCCAGCCGTTCTGCACCATCGGGATACTCTTCCAGCCCGGTATGCATTGAACCCATCAGCACGCGGTTTTTAAGCGTGGTGAAGCCTAAATCGAGCGGGGCGAACAGCGACGGATAGCTCATAAAGGTGTCCAGTATGTAAAATTATTGTTATGTGGTCGGATGAGTTAATAATTTAGCCGTCGCCGCGTAAAAGGGAAAAGGGGAATGCCGTGATTGTGATGGGATTCAAAAAAGGAGTGGAGCCAGAGGACGAATATGCCGGATATCGGTGCAAGCACCTAATCCGGCCTGTGAAAATGTGTCTTTGTAGGCCGGATAAGCGAAGCGCCATCCGGCGTTATGTCACAGATTACTGTTTTTTAAGAAAATCGTTATACAGCATATAGAGATGCGCCGCGCTCCAGGAGAAATTCGGTGCGCCCTGCTGTGCTCCGGTCAGCGGGTTATAGTTTTCCTGAATCGGACCGTCAGCGGTGAGGCCTTTGGCGTGGCTGAAGAAGGTATCCGCCAGTTTTAACGCGTCATCGCGATAGCCGTAACGCTCCATCCCTTTTAGCCCGAACCAGAACTGATCCACCCAGACGCGCCCGCGCCAGTATATATCCGCACCAAAAGCCGGGTTGGTCAGCGCCGCTGTGCCAAGTGGGACAAAGGTGTTGAACTCTTTGGGGTCGAGCATCACCTTAACCACTGCGTCCGCATGGGGCTGCGTTGCTGCGCCGTTAAACAGCGGCGACCAGCCTTCCGGCCCTTTGCCACGTTCGACGATCGGTTTACCCGCGCAGCCGTTTGCCAGCGGTTGGTCCTCAATACGAACGTCATAAAAGAATTTTGTTGCCGGGTCGAACATGCAGGTGTTGATGTAATCTGCGAGGTTTTGCGCCAGTTGGCGATAGCGCTGCGCCTCTTGGTGTTTGCCGAGCAGGGTCGCCATCTGCGCCAGATAATGGTTGTCGCTGTACATGTAGCTGGCCTGATCGACTGACTCCTGCAACAGCGAGTAACCCAGCAAATTACCGTCTTTACTGCGGTTTTCGGCAAATTTCACCACCCAGTCGCTGCGTTTTCCACCGCCCGCGACGTATTTATCCAGTTG
The DNA here is from genome assembly GCF_043945515.1 of Citrobacter freundii complex sp. 2024EL-00216. Classification (NCBI taxonomy): domain Bacteria; kingdom Pseudomonadati; phylum Pseudomonadota; class Gammaproteobacteria; order Enterobacterales; family Enterobacteriaceae; genus Citrobacter; species Citrobacter freundii complex sp. 2024EL-00216. Next base: position 192,610 of record NZ_JBIMRA010000006.1, read on the forward strand.
ATCTTTATCGATAAAACCGAATACAGCCGCATCGTCACGACCGGACTCCCACGAGGCGGCAACCTGTGCTGGGATCTCCAGGCCGTCATACTGACCCTTATCGATCACGGTGGCGTAGTTGTTAAGCCCGGAGAGCGTTTCTTCCTTGTCGCCTTTTTTCACCGTAAACAACATTTCGCCGCGGTCAGTATTGTGGGCTTTATCGCGGGTAGCACCGTATTCCGGCACGCCGTTGCCGTTGTGATCGCGGTTACGCAGCCACCAGTCGTGATACGCAACCAGCTTTGGATACATCTCTTCGAGCCAGGCCTTGTCTTTGGTAACGTTGTAGACCTCCATCACCGACCACGCCGCCAGGCTGGGTTTGGTGTTGCGCTCGTTCCAGTTACCGCCGTCGCCGCCGCGTTCCGGGCTGAGATTCCAGGCAATCAGGTCGGGAATGAATCCGGCATCCTGCGGGCGAACCGGATCACCGGGTTTAACCTGCCATGAAAAGACGGCGCGAATATTCTCTTTGGCGATCTCCGGGTTAAAGTGCGCCATAGCGAAGGCCTGCTTCCAGGTGTCCCACGGCCAGGTTTGGTTGCCGGAGAACCAGCGGCCGGTGACCGATGGCGTCACGGTATTGTGTTTTACCGCACCGCCTGGCGAGCGCCAGTTGCCGTTTAGCGTTTCAATAGCTTTTACCGCGACCCGGGTTTGTTCCGTTGTGGCATCCGGGTTGGTTAAGCCTTTTTGCAGATAATCTGCCCAGCGCTTTTGTGATGCAGCAAGATACCAGGCCGGGCGCGCCAGAATATCGCGGATCTGCGGCTGCTCTTTCGCTACATCCTCGGCGGTAAGCAGATGAGACCAGGTGGTGTAAATAGTTGTCGAACCGCTGATATGGGCCTTCCCCGTAAAGCGATGACCGTTAACCGTGGTTTTCATAGCGACAGATTTATGCACCTGATACTCCGACTCACCGGAGGTGAGCAGATCCCAGGTTGAGCGCACTTTGCCGAAGGTGACTTTCAGACCGTCGTGCGTGGCGGTGATTTTGCGCTGATAGCCAGGGAATTCGCTATCAATGGTTTTATCCGATAGCGCTTTTCCCTCTTTGGCTTCCAGTTTCTCCAGCAGCTCGCCGTCCCACACCAGATCCAGCGGCGTGTTGCTGGTGATTTTGGTTTCCAGCAGCGAGGTGCGCGGGCTGGCAAAACGCAGCGTCATCTCTATTTGCACATGCTTAGATGACAGCTTTTGCACCAGCGCGCCGGGAATGCTGTAGGCCTCAAGCGCGAAATCGACCTTTTTACCGTGCTGGTACACCGTCAGACGGTCAAAATTATTGGCCATAAAATTGATGTATTCTTCGGTCAGCAACGCCACGCCTGGAAAGCCGCCCATCGTTGCAGGGCCGTCCGGGAGCAAATGACCGTGCCAGGCGCCAAGATCGAAAAATGGATTAAAGCGCTGGTGGTCGTCGTGATCGTAGTCATGCATGTAGCCCGGCGCACCGGTGCGATTAATGATGTTTTTAAAGTCGTTAGCACTGGCGGCATGTGCGGAGAAGTTCATCAGCAGAATACAGGCCAGCGGCGTAAGAATAGGTTTCATGTTCATGGTATTCCGGTCCTTGTTACCAATAGAAATATTGCATCAGGAAGATTTGGTCGCTCGGGTCGCCGGATGCATTCTGCATATAGAACCGACTGTCGAAGGCGGTAGCGAAACGGCCGCCGCCGTATTCATACCAGATACCGAACTGCATAAAGGAAGTGGTTTCGTCCTCGGCGCGATCCGGTTGGTGTTTGGCGTAGCTATAAGCAGTGGAGAGGTAAACGCCTTTTAGCGCTTCATACATTGCGCTGACCATATAGCCGGTTTCGGTGCCGGACACATCCAGCCCGTCGGCGCGGCCCGTGTGGTGCCAGGCGCGGGCGGCGAAGTTGGGCGAAAGGATGCCGGTCAGGAACAGCTGTCCGGTACCATCTGTGATCTCCAGGCCGTTCATCCAGGTTACGCCTTCAGTCAGGTCGTACTGGATATAGCCGTTCATCATGGCCGGATAGGTATATTTATCGTCGTAGCGATCGTATTTACCAAAGTGCAGCCAGGCTTTGCTCTCGTCGTGGTGTCCGGCGGGCGTTGCTGTCACGCTGTAGCGCAAAGGACCGGTCAGGTTTTGCACCTTAATGGCAGTCATGATGTCACGGGTGTTGGGAATAACGTAGCCCAGGTCTGGAGTGAAATCCCCCCACCATTGCAGGTCATCCAGCGAAGAGTCCTGGCGCAGGCTGAGCATCAGCTCCGTTCCGTCATTGGTACGATAACCGCCGTAAAAGCGGTTGATCCCGCCCTCGAATCCGCCCCAGCTATGGTCAGGAACCCAGGCATTGCCCTGATGGTCGGCCTGTACGGTCCAGCCCTCGCCGTAGATCAGACCAAACCAAGAGCCGTGTTTTATCTCCAGGCCACCTTCTATATAGGTACCATCACTGTATTTATGTTTGTCTTGTCCTTCTAAATCCATATATCCTCCCATGCCCAATTCGCCATAAAAGCGAATTGAGGGGGAAGATATTTCTGGTGTTTTCGTGTCGTCGTGTTCTGCAGGGCGAACTTCTTCTGCACCCAGAGAGGAGACGCAGAAAAAGGGCAGGGCAATAATTGCCCTGCAACAATGGCTAATGTTTTTCATGCTTCGATCCTAAGCAAATAAAATATAATTTTTATTGTTATATACCCGTCATACTTCAAGCTGCATGTGCGTTAGCTACGTTCGTTCACCCCAGTCACATAGTTATCTATGCTCCTGGGAATTCACTCACTTGCCGCCTTCATGCAACTCGAATTATTTTGGTTATAGCCTTGGCGAATATTGTTTATTGTTATTATGTTTTAGTCATTAATTGATATCTGAAGCAGGGGCTGCCTCAATAGCTTTTTCTTCTTTGGTTAGCCCTTTGATATATTTACTGTATTTCCACCAGGCAAAACCGAGGAAAATAACAATCCCACCGACGTTATAGAAAATAATGGTCATGATATTGCCGCCGGTTGGGAAGGTAGAGGCAATAAATCCGATGGTGAAAAGAATGATCAGCATCGACACTACAACAATGCCGGTTTTTTGCGAACCCATACGGAAGTCGCGCGGTAAGTGGTCCAGTTTTGCACGCAGATTCAGGTAAGCCAGCATAATAAACAGCGGCGGCAGCATCGAGGCGGCGGCGGTCATGTTGATGATGGTGTTCATTAAATCCTGCACGGTATTGGAGCCGAGCGTCGGGATAATCATCAGCGGGATAACGATCAGGAACTGGATCCATGCTGCACGGGCCGGGACGCCGTTTTCATTCAGTTCGACGGTTTTTTTACCGAAAATACCCGCCGGAATTTCAGAGAAGAAGATCTTCACCGGCGTTGCGGTCCACATCAGCAGGGAGCCGAACATCGCGGTAAAGGAGACCAGGCCGACAAAGCGGTTCACGACCAGCTCCGGCAGGCCGAAATATGCCGCCAGGCCGTGGAATACCTGCACCGAACCACCGGTAAACTTCAGCTCTTTGCTGCTGACGAAGACGTTGATTAGCACCGAGGAGATGGAATAGAGCACGCCGATAAAAATCCCGGCAATGATAATGACCTTCACGAATGATTTGGAGCCGCCCTTGACGTCGTTGACGTACACCGCCACCGACTCCGCGCCGCCTGCCGCCATAAAAATCCAGGTGGTGATACCGAGGAAGGCCCAGTTAAAATTCGGGATCATTGCGTCTACGGTGATAGGGTCAGCAGGCTGTACGCCACCAACCAGCGCCGTACCTGCCAGTAAAATATAGGACAGCGTCAGCAGCAGCATCAACGTGGAGGTGACCGAGGTAATCGGCCCTAACATTTTTGCACCATTGGTCGAAACCCAGGTGGAGAAGGCAAACAGCACCATACTTAACACGGTGGTTGCGAACGGCGTCAGAATGTATTCGTAGCCTAAAAAAGCATATGAGGCGTAGGCAATAACGCGGGGCAAAAGCGAGGTAAAAAAGAATAGGTTAACGAACCAGTAGGTGTAGGCAGTAATAAATGCCCAACGTCCACCCAGCGAACTTTTTACCCATGCGTAGACACCGGCTTCGGAGTTTTTATTCAGCGAAACAAATTCGGCGATGATTAAGCAAAACGGAATAAAGTAGAAAATCGTCGCGAGGAAAAACATCGGTGCGGATGCCAGACCAAGCTCAATATTATTGTTGATTACGTTATTAAAACTATAAACCGCGGCAAAGGTGAGTGAAAGTAAGCCGAACTTGCCGATGGTATTACGTTTGGTATCAGACATAGCACATCTCCGATTCCTGATTATTATAGGGTACTGGCGGCGCAACGTCGGCGCCGCCTGTGTTTTTATTTATTATGAAAATAACCATCTTCGATGGTGACTTTGAGTACGACTTTTTTCACTGCGTTATTACAAATAAAACGATAGGCTTCATGGTTGTCACAAATAACCATTTGTCCTTCGTGCACTTCGACGGTTTTTCCACAACCTTTCAGATATTCGCGATCGGTTTCATCGCGATAATATTCAACCACCTGGAGATCCTCTTTGGCGGCATACTCTATTTTTTGCTGCCCTTGCAGGTAGTAATGGATCTCAAAATAACGACGATGACCGGTAAACAGCGCATCGGTCGCGGAGTCTGTCTCCACGCGGTAGCTCAGGGAATCACCGATAGAGTGGGCGACGCCTGGCTGAATATTGTCAATATTTTCAATGGCCTCGACGCAGCGTTGCCATTTCCGACCTGAAGCATAGCGTTGCTGGAACTGCTCTAAGTTGTCGATGATCCTCATTTTGTATTCTCGCTGTGCATATTCGTGGAAAAGAACCCGGTGCCAAAGGCGCGGTTGGCGGCGGTTTGAGCGCCAGATTCGCTGCCGGAAACCGGCAACAACGTGAAGCCGTAGCTGAATGACGTAAACCAGACGCGCCAGGAATCGAGCACTTCACTTCCCCACGAGTTGGAACCTAAGCCCAGCAACTGGTGGTCCAGATTCAGGGTGATGTCATCGCTACGCTGTAGCGCGTTGCAGTGTTGTGCGGCAAAGATATTTTCCGGCGTATAGCGCCAGGCGCTCAGGTTGACAGGGCGCTGCGGGACCACCAGCAGGCCGTTGCCGTGGCGGTTGGTTAGCGTTGCCCAACGCACGTCCTGACGATTGCCGTTGTTTTGCGGGAAAGGATAATTTTCGAACATCTCATCCACGCTGCTGCGCCAGATGTCGATGATGTTGGCCTGCTGGCTATCGGCATAGTTTTCACCGGGACCACGTCCGTAATACGCCACCTGGCCCAAATCACCGTTGATGCCCATCGTGAAACCGATGCACGGAATAATGTCCCGGTACTCGCCGTAAGGCTGGCCAGAAAGTTCCACATTCAGCTGACCGTCCGCGGCAATGCGCCAGCGATAGGTGCAGCGCATACCGAAATCGAATACCGGCGGGGCGATAATGGTCTGGCTGGTTATCAGCAGCGCATCATCCGTTTGCTCAAGGGTAAATTCGCGCAGATGCTCCTGCATAATCTGTAAATGATTCGGCTGCCAGAGGCCTTCGAACTCTTGCTTGTGGTTATCAATGGTCGGTTTGAAGAAATTAATCTTAGGCTCGCGGGTAATCAGCTCTTCGCCATTGACGTTCCAGGCGATCGGTTTACCGGTCAGCTTTGAGAAGGTCAGATGGAAGTTATAACCGCGAACGGTGCAGCTCTGACGGCTGTCTTCCAGCGTCAGAGGGGTGGCGTTTTGCAGGCTAAACGGTACGGCAGCCGCCGTTCTGGCCTTCAGCGGGAACTGATAAGTCGCGATGTGATGCCCGGCTTCGCTGTATGACGTACGGGAATCTTTTGTCACGGTGACGTTAAGGAACGCTTCGCGCGCATCCAGCTCCGGCAGTGCACATTGCAGCAGCGCGTCGCTGTTGGGAGGAACGTCGCGCAGTTTTATCTGCTGAACAGAGAGCGTATCTCCTTCGGCGCGAACCTCAATATGCAAGGTGTAGTCGTCAAGCGTGGTGAACCAGAGTTTGTTTTCTACCCGTAGCTCGCCGCGGGCCAGATCCTGTGCGCGCACTTTCACCGGCGCAATTACCTGCTTGTACTCTTTCAGTCCCGGTCCTGGGGTTTGATCGGAATAAATCAGGCCATCAAGGCAGAAGTTGTAGTTGTTCGGATAGTCGCCGTAGTCGCCGCCATATTTGTACCAGACGTTGCCGTCGTCATCTTTAGCCTGAATCCCGTGATCGCACCACTCCCAGACATAGTGCCCCTGAATGCAATCATGCTGATAGAAGACGTTCTGATATTCCGTTAGCCCGCCGGGACCGTTGCCCATGGCGTGAGCATATTCACAGATGATGCGCGGTTTAGGATGCGGATATTCACCAAACTCATTCATCAGCGGCACGCGGGTGTACATGGTGGAGATGATATCCACCACTTCAGCGTCACGATCTTCTTCGTAATGGATCAGACGCGTGTCATCCAGCGCTTTCGCAGCGTGATACATGGCGCGGATGTTACAGCCGTATCCGGATTCGTTACCGAGCGACCAGATGATGATCGAAGGGTGATTTTTCTGCGCATGGACGTGGCGCACGATGCGCTCAACGTAGACATTTTCCCACAGTGGATCGTCGGTGATCCGACTGATATCGCCGATATTGGCGAAGCCGTGAGATTCAACGTCTGTTTCGGCCATCACGAACAGGCCGTAGATATCGCACAATTCATAGAAACGCGGATCGTTCGGGTAATGGGCGGTGCGTACGGAGTTGATGTTGTGCTGCTTCATTAACAGCAGATCTTTTTCAACACGATCCATACCGACCGCGCGGCCCTTAAGATGATCGTTATCGTGGCGGTTAACGCCATGCAGCATCACGTAGCGGTTATTGATGTAAAACAGACCGTCGCGAACTTTAATATCGCGGAATCCAACGCGCTGTGGCACGACCTCAAGGATGTTGCCGCTGGCATCTTTCAGCGTCATCACCAGATGGTAGAGATACGGCGATTCCGCAGACCACTGCTGCGGCGCGCTAACCTTGAAATGAAAAGCGGTCTGCGTTTGTTTATCCACCTTCAGGGTGTTAATCACACCGCTATGCAGCGCCTTCTCACCGTCAAACAAGGTGTATTCCAGCGACGCTATCGCTGGCGTGGAGGCCAGGTTTTCCAGCGCAATGTCGCAGGAGAGGGTGGCGTCGCGATAGTCATCATCGAACTCGGTGCGAACGGTAAAATCCTGAATGTGGGTCGCCTGTTTGCCGACCAGATAGACGTCGCGGAAAATTCCCGCCGACCACCACATATCCTGGTCTTCAACGTAGGTGGAATCAGCCCATTGCATTACGCGAACGCACAGCAGGTTATCACCGGTCTTCACCACCGCGCTGATATCAAATTCGGCCGTCAGGCGACTGCCTTTGCTGAAGCCAACGTACTGACCATTCACGTAAACTTCGAAGTAGGTTTCTACGCCATCAAACTTAATCAGCGTCTGTTTGCCCTGCCAGCCTTCGCTGAGGGTGAAAATACGCTGATAGGCCCCGGTGGGGTTATTGGTCGGAACGTAGGGGACATCAATCGGGAAAGGAAAACCTTCGTCGGTATACTGCAGCTTGCCGTGTCCTTCCATCTGCCACATGCCGGGGACGGTGATGCTGCCCCAGTCACTCATAAACTGCGACGTAAAGGCTTCCGGCACCTGCAGCGGATGCTCAAAGAACTGAAAATTCCACTGACCGCTTAGCAGCTGAAAGAGACTGCTGGTTTCGCGGGCAAACGAGCGAGCCTGCGCAACGGAGTCGTAAGAGAAAAAATATGCGCGTGGCGCCAGTCGATTTTCGTGGGTGAGCTGAATGTTTTCCCAGCGATTCATAAGGCCTCCCGGTGGAGAAAAATCGGAACCATTCATTGTAATGGTGGGTAAGTGTAATTGATGGTGATTTTAGTAAAAGTTTTACTAAAATATAGCGGGTGAGGTGATTTACTTTAACTGGATCACGAAAATAATTCGGACGCGGAAAAGAATGCATGACAATGCGCGCCCGGCATCAGAAGAAACCGGGCGGGTTAACGGGGGATTTCAGCGGGTGGTGCCGCGCAGTTTCAGCTTGCTGGGAACAAAAACCAGCAGGGGGAGCGCACGCCCGTCACGGGCTTTTTCGAACAGCAGGTTGACGCCCTGACTGCCCATCATTTCCGAATGAATGCGAACGGTGGAAAGCGGAGGAAAGGTGAAACGCGCCGTTGGGATATCATTAACGCTAATCAGCGAAATATCCTGCGGAATATTCAGACCACGCTCGTGGATGGCGCGCAGAACGCCAATGGCAATCGAGTCTGAAGCCACAAACAGGGCGCTGGGATAGTCGGGTTTCGCCAGCATTTCTTTAGCCAGTTCATAGCCTGATGAACTGGAGAAACCGCCGCGATAGATATCCTGTTCAGAAACGACCTGCTGTAGACGACCGTATTCGACAAACGCGGCTTCGCGGATATCGGCCTTGCCTGGCTGGTCTTCGCCACCGATGAAACCAATGCGGGTGACGCCCTGGGCAATGAAGAAGTCGATGCTCTCTTTGCTGATGCGTGCCAGATCGATATCGACGGCATCATATTCGCTGCCGGATTCATGGAAATCGATAAAGCAGATGTTGTCGGTAAGCGCTGTTGCCGCCTCGCGCAGAGCGGGAGAAGGTTTGCCGACAATAAGAATGCCGGTAATGTGTTTGCTCTCCGGCAGACCACTGTGCTCATAGCAGTTGGTCAGTTCGATCCCGAGTTTCTCACACTGGGTTTCAATCCCATGGCGGATCGCGAGGTAGTAAGGATCGTTGATTTCCAAATCTTGCTGATAGCTGTAGAGCGCCAGAATATGCTGGGGGCCGAGCGCGCTGGTCTGGTTCTTTCGGGCGCTGCTGGTTTTGTACTCCAGCTTTTCCGCGATCTCCAGAATGCGATGCTTAGTCTCTTCTTTTACATTCAGCGTGGGGTCATCGTTTAAAACCCGGGACACTGTCGCCAGGGACACGCCAGCTTCGATTGCGATGTCTTTAAGTGTTGCCATGTTTGCCTTTTCCCTGAGTTACCTGCGCATTGTAAATGAAGTGCTTATCTATTCATCTGTTTTCAGTAAAAAAAGCATGATTAATTGACATGCTCGGGGTAAAACTGGGCTTTCAGAGTGTGATGAGTACGTCATTTTCCCGCTTTTGAGAACAATGCCCGGAAAATATTTTGCTAGTATTTAGTAAAATTTTACCAAAGGAGAAAACAATGGATACCGTCTCATTTGCTGATTTTGCCCGAATGGAAATACGTGTTGGAAAAATCGCACAGGTAAAGCGCCATGACAATGCCGATAAGCTGTATATCGTACAGGTAGATGTGGGAGAGCGTACGCTGCAAACCGTAACCAGCCTGGTGCCTTACTACAGTGAAGAGGAGTTGATGGGCAAAACGGTGGTGGTGCTGTGTAATCTGCAAAAGGCCAAAATGCGCGGTGAGACATCAGAGTGCATGCTGCTGTGTGCGGAAACCGACGACGGTAGTGAAAGCGTACTGTTGACGCCAGAACGCCTTATGCCTGCTGGTGTGCGGATTGTTTAAGTTAGGCTAATTGCCGGATGGCGGCTACGCCTTATCCGGCCTACAAAAGAGTGTCTTCTATAGGCCGGGTAAGGTTGTTACATTTGCTCCACGCTCACCCGTAATGCTGCCAGGGCTTTGCGCGTCGATCGCAATACCAGATCGCATTGCTCGATCGTTAACGTCAACGGCGGTTCGATGCGGATCGTCTTTGCATTGTTAAGCGTGCCGGCAACCAACACCCGCTGGCGGAACATCTCACTGGCAAAGTTGTAGCCGATTTCATTATCGACAAACTCAATCGCCATCAGCATGCCCTTGCCGCGAACATCATGTACCAGGTCCGGGTATTCCCGCGCAAGCTGACGGAAACCATCCAGCAACATATCGCCTTTCTGCTCCGCCTGAGCCGGTAAATTTTGCTCCAGCAGGACGTTAATGGTGGCCAGCGCAGCTGCACAAGCGAGCGGGTTGCCGCCAAACGTGGTGGTATGCAGGAAAGGATTGTCGAACAGGACGGAGAACACCTCTTCGGTGGCAATGGTCGCGCCAATGGGCATCACACCGCCGCCCAACGCTTTGGCCAGACACATAATGTCGGGTTGCACGTTTTCGTGTTCGCAGGCGAACATCTTGCCGGTACGCCCCATGCCGGTTTGCACTTCGTCAAGGATCATCAGCGCGCCAAACTCATCGCAAAGTTTACGAACGGCGGTCAAATAACCTTGCGGCGGCAGGATCACCCCTCCTTCACCCTGGATCGGCTCGAGGATCACAGCTGCGACATCGTCACCGGTCTTTTTACACTCGCTGAGCATGGTGCGCATTGCGTTAATATCGCCAAACGGCACATGACGGAAGCCCGGCAGCAGCGGCATAAAGGGTTTACGGAAGGTGGATTTAGCCGTAGCGGACAGCGCGCCCAGTGATTTACCGTGGAATGCGCCGCTGGTGGCAATAAACGTAAATTTACCGCGCGGCGATTGATATGCTTTCGCCAGCTTCAAGGCGGCTTCAACCGACTCGGTCCCGCTGTTACAGAAAAAACTGTATTTCAGTTTACCGGGCGCCAGTGCGGCGAGGGTTTTTGCCAGCATGGCCCGCAGAGGGTCAAGTAACTCCTGGCTGTGTAGAGGTTGTTTCGCGAGTTGATTCTGTACGGCGGAAACCACGACTGGATTACGGTGCCCCACGTTGAAAATTCCAAAACCACCCAGGCAATCGACGAACTCCTGCCCCTGGGTGTCGACAAGCGTATTAAGGCTTCCTGCTTGCCATTCTACGGCTCCGTAATCCCCGCCTGCAGTTACAGATTTTCGATACTCTAAGAACCCCGGATTGACATGCTCCTTGAAGTACTCAATCACCTCTCGGTTTAACGATTTCATTTCCTCATGATCAAGCGTGCGCTTTTCGATGAGATTCAGTGCGTGTGCGCTGCAGGCCAGGGCCGATGCGCTGGAAGGTAACCTGTTCAAAATATGCTCCCGGAGCTCGCGTATCACATGATACTGAATTAAGTATTGCAGGGATTGCGCCATTCCGGCGCGCTTCGCAAAAATCGGGATAAACACCAGGAAACATCTCATTTGCGCAACATTTAATGCCGTGCTTTAACATTTGCTGGCATTTTGCCCAAGTAAGGAGCCTGAAAACAGATCGAATAAACGCAAATTTGCGCTAAAAATGGGCAATATTTGCACTGTGACGGTGCGCTGGTAGAAGTGACGTTGAATAGTTACCAGATGAAAGTATTTTAAATCAATGGATTAGAATGCGTACAGATTTTGAGGTTTAATCGCAAATTGCGATCTAAATCAAATTTAACAACTAAAGATAAAAAAATTATCGCCGAAATAACATAAGCCGAAAGAGTTAACAACCAGATAACCTGCACAGGACGCAATCATGTCTTCTCATCCCTACGTTAGTCAGCAAAATACACCGCTGGATGATGATATCACCCTCATGTCTACCACCGATTTACAAAGCTATATCACCCATGCGAACGATACATTTGTCCAGGTCAGTGGCTATCAGCTGAATGAATTGCTCGATAAGCCGCACAATCAGGTTCGTCATCCGGACATGCCAAAAGCGGCGTTTGCGGATATGTGGTACACCCTGCAGCAGGGCGAGCCATGGAGCGGGATTGTGAAAAACCGGCGTAAGAATGGCGATCACTACTGGGTGAGGGCCAATGCGGTACCGATGGTGCGGGAAGGACGCGTGACCGGGTATATGTCGATTCGTACCCGGGCTACTGAAGAGGAAATTGCGGCGGTAGAGCCTTTATATAAAGCGCTGAACGAAGGACGTTGCAACCGACGTATTCATAAAGGGCTGGTGGTACGCAAAGGCTGGCTGGGTAAACTGCCGGCGATGCCGATTCGCTGGCGGGTGCGCAGCGTGATGGCATTCATGTTTGTCCTGCTAGCGGTCGCATTGCAGCAAATGGGCGCCGAATGGCCGTTACAGCTGATGAGTGCATTGGTGATGCTTTTTGGAACGGCTATTTTCGAATGGCAAATTGTGCGTCCTATTGAGAATGTCACCCGTCAGGCGCTGAAAGTGGCGACCGGTGAGCGGAACAGCGTGTCGCATCTTAACCGTAGTGATGAACTGGGCCTGATGCTACGAGCAGTGGGCCAACTTGGATTAATGTGTCGTTGGCTCATTCACGACGTCTCCAGCCAGGTGAGTTGCGTGCGCAGCGACAGCGAAACGCTGGCGAAAGGCAGCGACGATTTAAACAAGCATACGCAGCAGACTGTCGAGAACGTGCAGGAAACGGTGACCACCATGAATCAGATGGCGGCATCGGTGAAACAAAACTCAGAGACCGCCGCCGCTGCCGATAAGCTCTCTATTGCCGCCAGTAGCGCGGCAACGCACGGCGGTGAGGCGATGGATACCGTCATCAAAACCATGGACGATATCGCCAACAGCACCCAGCGGATCGGCACCATTACGACGCTGATTAACGATATTGCCTTCCAGACCAACATTCTGGCTTTGAATGCCGCTGTTGAAGCCGCGCGGGCGGGCGAGCAGGGGAAAGGGTTCGCCGTGGTGGCGGGAGAAGTACGTCATCTTGCTAGCCGTAGCGCCAGTGCAGCCAATGATATTCGCAAGCTGATTGATGCCAGCGCTGACAAGGTGCAGTCCGGATCTGACCAGGTTCACGCCGCAGGACGCACGATGGACGATATTGTGGCGCAGGTGCAAAACGTCACTCAACTGATCGCCCAAATCAGCCACTCCACGCTGGAACAATCAGACGGTCTTTCCAGCCTGACCCGCGCGGTGAATGAGCTGAGCAACATTACACAGAAAAACGCCGAACTGGTTGAAGAGAGTGCGCAGATTTCCGCGATGGTGAAGCATCGCGCGGGTCGTCTGGAAGATGCGGTTACGGTGCTGCATTAATACTAAAAATACAGGCGGAACGTTGGGCATACGGGTTCCGCCTGCTGTGCAGATTAATCCAGCTGAGTAATATCCAGTGCAGCGCGATCGATAATACCGATGATTTTTTTGATCTGCGCATCGCTGGTATCACCATGATTGACGCGTAGATCCAGCACGGCTTTGAAGTTTTCCAGCGCGCGTTTCATCTGTGGATTTTTGCGTAATTCAAAACCCACGCAGCGGGCTTTAATCCGTTCGTGGATATGTTCCAGATGTTCACGGTTCTCATCCAGCCACTGCTGGCCCTGAGTCGTGATCGCAATCTGTTTACGCCCACCTTCCTCGTCGCTGACGGTGATCAGTGCCTGATCCTGCAAGAAATCCAGCGTTGGATAGATAACGCCCGGGCTTGGGGTGTAATTACCCTGGGTCAGGGTTTCAATCGCTTTAATCAGCTCATAGCCGTGGCTGGCGTCGCGGGTCAAGATATCCAGAATCACCAGGCGTAATTCGCCGTGGCCGAAGAACCGCTGACGACGACCCCCTCCGCCGCCACCACGACCGTGGCGATGTCCGCAACCCTGCTCGTGGTGATGTTCTTTGTTACAGCCTTCATGGCGATGTTCTTCACCTTTGCAGCAACCTGCATGGTGCTCGTTGTGGCGGCCTTCATGGTGATGTCCTTCACCCTTGCAGCAGCCTTCGTGTTGGTGCTCAGTGTGCTTACAGCAACCTTCATGATGGTTTTGCATCATCGTCTCCTGATGTTATTTAGATATATCTAATTTATATCTAAAAATTATCAGTTTGCAAGTCTACAAATTATATTCTGTATAACATGATGATTATTAACTGTTTTTATGTGGTTGTGATAGCGGGGTAATCATAACTCAACTATATCAAAAAGTGCTTGCAATCTTTTTGATTAGCAATCATTATCATTTGAAAATGAGTTTAGATATATCTTATTATTTTCACGAAGGCGAAAAAATGACAACAAACACCTCACGCTACCCGCAGCGCGTTCGCAATGAACTTCGCTTTCGGGAACTTACTGTCCTGCGCGTAGAGCGTATTAGCGCGGGCTTTCAGCGTATTGTACTGGGCGGTGACGCGCTGGACGGTTTTAGCTCACGCGGCTTTGACGACCATACCAAGGTCTTTTTCCCTGAACCGGGCAGCAACTTTGTACCACCTGTCGTCACCGATGAAGGCATTGTCTGGGCGGACGGTGTACGTCCGCTCTCCCGTGACTACACGCCGTTGTATGACGAAGCGCGCCATGAGCTGGCACTGGATTTCTATATTCATGACGGCGGCGTGGCAAGTACGTGGGCGATGAATGCCCGTGAGGGTGACAAGCTGACGATCGGCGGGCCGCGCGGTTCTTTGGTGGTGCCAGAGGATTATGCGTATCAGGTTTACGTGTGTGATGAGTCGGGAATGCCCGCGTTGCGCCGACGCCTGGAGTCGCTCAGCCGTTTGGTGGTACGTCCGAACGTCACGGCGCTGGTTAGCGTGCAGGATGCAGCCTACCAGGACTATTTTGCCCATCTCGACGGATTTACTCTTCAGTGGTTTATCGGCCATAACGAGCAGGCGGTGAATGAACACTTATCGCGGCTAAGCATGCCCACAGACGATTATTTCATCTGGATCACTGGCGAAGGAAAGGTGGTCAAAAACCTGAGTGCTCGTTTTGAAACCGAGGCGTTCGATCAGCAACGGGTTCGTGCAGCGGCTTACTGGCATCAACGCCGTTAATCAGTAATTAGAGGGCGGAACGCCAAACGCCTGGCGGAATGCGTAGCTAAATGCCGCGGTACTTGAATACCCAACGTCGAGTGCCACGGCGGTTACGCTTTTATTTTTCTTCAGCATTAATACCGATTCAAGTATTCGCATTTTTTGCTTCCAGACGCTGAAGGGCAATCCGGTTTCTTTTTTGAAATGACGTGAAAAGGTACGGGCAGACATACCCAAATGCTGCGCCCAGTATTCAACCGAATGCTCCAGTGCGGGGGATTCTTGTATTGTTCGGCAGACTTTGGTTAATTCGCGATCCTGCGGCCAGGGTAATACAAAAGCGACTTCCGGGAGTTGCAGAATAATATCGACCAGCACACTAACCAGCTTGCCCTCTTTTGACTGACTATCATAATGGCCTGAAATTGAATTAGTGGCGTAATGAATAAACTCTCTGGCGAAATCACTGATAGCCACTACTTTGCATTCATTGATGCTCTCTTCAAGAAAACCCGGTTTAATATCCAGATTTTCTAAATATACATCATCTAATGCCCAAACCGCATGCTCCGTATTATTTGGGATCCAGATGCCATAATGCGCCGGGATTATCCAGCACTTACCGGCAACATCAATGCGCATGCTGCCTTTGCGGGCGAAATGAAACTGCATAAAAGAGTGTGAATGCTGCGGTACATGGTGGTTGGCTTCCAGGACATAAGAGCGAAAGAATACGTCCTGCGGCAGTTCGGTCATGGAGTTATCCGGGAAGGAGTTCCACTGTTTTTGCGCGAGAGTTTCCATAAATGAATCGTCAATGCTCCCGATGGTGTGTCCGCTGCTCGATAGATCTTGTCCGCGGATCATAATACATACACTCTTTTTTCCATAATAATCTTGCGTAATAATTTTTAGCCCACTTTTGGTAAATACCATGAACTCGCTTTGTTCAGATGCTGTCATCGTCAATGAAACAAATGATAACTGGACCCGAATGGGAAAAGAGCTGCTTTCGCAAGCGGATATCAGAATTAATGGCTCGCGCGCCTGGGACATTCAACTTCATCATACTGGTTTCTTTAAACGGGTATTGCAACAAGGCTCATTAGGGCTTGGCGAAAGCTATATGGAAGGCTGGTGGGACTGCGAACGGCTCGATATTCTGTTCTGCAAAATCCTGAAAGCAAAACTCGACCAGCAGATGCCAGGTAATCTGAAAGATATTTTACGCATTGCCAGCGCACGCCTGTTTAATTTGCAGTCACGTAGCCGTGCATGGATCGTCGGTAAAGAACATTATGATATTGGTAACGATCTCTTTGCGCTGATGCTTGATCCGCATATGCAATATTCCTGCGGTTACTGGAAAGACGCGACCACATTAGACGAAGCGCAAAATGCCAAATTAAAAATGATCTGCGAGAAGCTGCAGCTTAAGCCGGGTATGCGTTTACTCGATATCGGTTGTGGATGGGGCGGGTTGGCAGAATATGCGGCGCGTCATTATGGCGTGGCGGTAGAAGGCGTTACCATTTCCAAAGAGCAGCAGAAAATGGCGCAGCAGCGCTGTGAAGGGCTGGACGTTAACATTCTGCTGCAGGATTATCGCGATCTTGATAAACACTACGATCGCATTGTGTCCGTGGGGATGTTTGAACATGTCGGGCCGAAAAACTACGACACCTATTTCAGCATCGCCGACCGTTGTTTAAAACCGGACGGACTGTTCCTGCTGCATACTATTGGCAGCAATAAAAAAGGGATGAGCGTCGATCCGTGGATCAATAAATACATTTTCCCGAACGGTTGCTTACCGTCGATTTCCCATATTGCCGAGGCCAGCGAATCACGGTTTGTGATGGAGGACTGGCATAACTTTGGCAGCGATTATGATAAAACGCTGATGGCCTGGCATGAGCGCTTTAATCAGGCCTGGCCGGAGCTGTCGTCACGTTATTCCGCCACCTTCAGAAGAATGTTTAATTATTATTTATGTGCCTGCGCCGGGGCTTTCCGCGCCAGAGATATTGAGCTTTGGCAGGTGCTGTTTAGCCGTGGCGTAGAGGGCGGGATCCGCGTTTATCGTTAACGCACTGCCGGATGGCGGCGTTGCCTTATCCGGCCTACAAAGGTTTGCACTCGCAGTACTCGTAGGCCTGATAAGCGCAGCGCATCAGGCATATCTTCGCCGGATGGCGGCGTAAGTGCCTTATCAGGCACTTATGGCTTAGCCCAATTCACTCTCTGCCAGCGCTTTAAATACCATCGCGACGGCATGCGCGCCGGGGTCCATATTTCCGAGCAGGCTTTCACTGCTCAGATACGATGCGCGACCCGCATTGGCTTTGCTCGACAAACAGGTTCGTTCGGCTCCCGCTTGCGCGGCGTCGAAGGCGGCCTGCAGATTTTGCGGCTGCGTGAGCAGCGAAGTCAGGGCCGGTTGCAGCGCATCAATCATGGTGCGATCGCCTTCGTCTGCGCCGCCGTAGAACTTCATCTGCGCCAGTCCCGTATTCAGGGCTTCGGCAACGTTAGCTCCCTGTTCCAGTTTCTGCCCCGCAGCGGTAAAGAAAATAGACATCAGCACACCGCTGGAACCGCCCATCACCACGGTCAGACGTTCGCCAATCAGCGCAAACAGCGTGGCAAGGTTATCCAGCGGCAACTGCTGACGATGCAACAGGCTGGCAATTTCCCGCGCGCCTGCGGCAAAGGTTGAACCGGTATCGCCATCGCCGACTTTGGCATCAAGCGCATTAAGATGGGTCTCCAGATCGGAAAGGGTTGTGGTGACAAGTTCCACAATCCCGGCCACCAGGGCGTTCGCCGAAGGCTGGAATTCCACGCGTGCGCTACGCTGAGATGACGGTACACAGCTGATTTCACGCGGTGGGACCGGCGTCGGCCAGTTACTGGTTTCCACCTCTGTGAGCAGCGCTTTTTCGATGCTCTCTTCCAGCACGATTGCCGTCAGTGAAAAGCCTTTCATATCCAGCGCGGTAACCAACGAGGCCGGGCCAATCAGCCAGTCGATACGCGGATGCAGCGGGCTGCTGGCCAGTTCGCGGGTAATGATGGCCATTTCGGCAACAGAAACGCCGCCAAGATTGTTAATCATCACCGCCAGACGGCCGGTTTCAGGCAGGGCGGCCAGCAGTTTATCCACCATCAGGTTCACCACCTGCGCACTGTTCTGGGTGTCGATGACCGAGGCGCCTGGTTCGCCGTGAATGCCCATACCCAGCTCCGCGTGGCCCGGATGATGACGTGGGGCGGCGTCGGTTTCTTGCGGCAAATGACAGCTGGAAAGCGCAACACCCAGACTGAAGGTGTTATTGGCCGCGTATTGCGCTTCACGCAGGACGGTGGCGAGGTTGTAGCCGCGTTCGGCAAAATAGCCCGCGATTTTATGCACCAGGATGGTTCCCGCAATGCCGCGCGGGTGCTTGTTATCCGGCAGGGAGATGTCATCGCCGACAATCAGCATTTCAACGTTGTAACCAAGGCGACGGGCTTTCTCGGCGGCAAGACCGAAATTAAGACGGTCACCGGTGTAATTTTTCACGATCAACAAACAGCCCGCCTCACCGGTTACCGCCTGAATGGCGGTCAGTACCGCATCTACGCTCGGGGAAGCGAACACGTCGCCACAGACTGCGGCGGTTAGCATACCTTTACCGATAAACCCAACGTGCGCGGGTTCGTGCCCTGAACCGCCGCCGGAAATGACCGCTACGTTATTTTTGTTGAGGTCACGACGGACCACGATGCGAATGGCCGGATCGCTTTCCAGACGCGCCAGGTTATTCCACGGGCTGGTGATAATCGTACCGTCGATGACGTCGCTCACGAGATGGGTGCGTTGATTAAAAAAGAATTGAGACATAACGGCTCCTTGAGGTTGAGTGTAAGACAAACCCCCGGAAGCATGGTCATGGTGCGGAGGCGATAGAGAGATTCTGGCGAAGTCAGCGTGGAAAAAAACAACGTTAAAATGAGTTTCATTACGGAACGTTGTTATTGTTTTTTGTTCCGAAATGAAACCTAAAAGAACGGTGAACGACCACAATGCGAGCTCGCTCGACTTTTTCCTCTCGCGATGAATGCAGGTCACACGGTACTGTCAGCTTTTTTTTTACCGGTATTTTGGCAAGTGAGTGGGTAAAAGAGAAAGTGAGATTCGTCTGTGCCGGAGATTTGGCGGCAAATGAACGGATCGGGATCGCAAACCTTATATTTTTTATGGTTAAGTGTTCCAATATGGAACATGTGTCGTTTTTATCTGTTTCATATCAGAACAAAAAGACGAAAGATTTTTTTGTGCACGCCTCGCCATACAGTTATTGCATCGCTCCGGTACCTCCCGTTTTCGCCGTCAGCATCAGGCTAAACAGGTTAACGCCAGGGCTCACCATGTAAAAACATGTACTTATTTGAGGATGAAAGGAATGCTAAAAGTTATTCAATCTCCAGCCAAATATCTCCAGGGTCCTGACGCTTCCACCTTGTTTGGTCAATACGCTAAAAATCTGGCGGACAGCTTTTTCGTGATTGCGGATGACTTCGTGATGAAGCTGGCGGGAGAGAAAGTACTCAACGGCCTGCACAGCCACGACATTAGCTGCCATGCGGAACGCTTTAACGGTGAATGTAGCCATGTTGAAATTAATCGCCTGATTGCCATTCTGAAACAGCACGGTTGCCGCGGTGTGGTTGGGATTGGCGGTGGGAAAACGCTGGATACCGCCAAAGCGATTGGCTACTACCAGAAGTTGCCGGTGGTAGTGATCCCGACTATCGCGTCTACCGATGCGCCAACCAGCGCGCTGTCTGTTATCTATACCGAAGCCGGTGAGTTTGAAGAGTATCTGATCTACCCGAAAAACCCGGATATGGTGGTAATGGACACTGCAATCATTGCCAAAGCGCCGGTACGTCTGCTGGTGGCCGGGATGGGCGATGCGCTCTCGACCTGGTTTGAAGCGAAAGCCTGTTATGACGCCAGAGCGACCAGCATGGCGGGCGGACAGTCCACGGTGGCGGCGCTGAGCCTGGCGCGATTGTGCTATGATACCCTGCTGGCGGAAGGCGAGAAGGCACGCTTTGCCGCGCAGGCCGGCGTGGTGACCGATGCGCTGGAGCGTATTGTCGAAGCTAACACATACCTCAGCGGCATCGGTTTTGAAAGCAGCGGTCTGGCAGGGGCGCATGCGATCCACAACGGCTTTACGATTCTGGAAGAGTGCCACCATTTGTACCACGGTGAAAAAGTCGCCTTTGGTACGCTGGCGCAACTGGTGCTGCAAAACAGCCCGATGGAAGAGATCGAAACCGTGCTGAATTTCTGTCAGAAAGTAGGCCTGCCGGTAACGTTAGCGGAAATGGGCGTGAAAGAAGACGTTGACGGCAAGATCATGGCCGTAGCAAAAGCGACCTGTGCAGAAGGTGAAACCATCCACAATATGCCGTTCCCGGTAACGCCTGAAAGCGTACATGCCGCTATTTTGACGGCAGACCTGCTGGGACAGCAGTGGCTGGCGCGTTAATCAGTCGTCGGTAGGTTTTTATCCGGCATCTTCTCCCCCTCTGACAGTCTCTGCCGGAGGGGTTGTCTATGGTTAAACAGCGGAAAGGGATATGACGGCGCACACGCATAGCATCGGGAAGGAAGTCTCTTCAGTCATTGCCCAGTCATGGCATCGTTGCAGCAAGTTTATGCAGCGGGAAACCTGGCAGGCGCCGCATCAGGCGCAAGGGCTGACCTTTGAGTCGATTTGTCGTCGCAAGACGGCGTTGCTGACGATTGCTCAGGCTGCGCTGGAAGATGCCTGGGAGTTTATGGACGGCCGCCCGTGCGCGCTGCTGATTCTGGATGAATCAGCCTGTATTCTCAGCCGTTGCGGCGACCCACAGACGGTGGAACAGCTGGCGGAGCTTGGGTTTCGCGACGGCAGCTACTGTGCGGAAAGCATCATTGGCAGTTGTGCGCTGTCGCTGGCGGCGATGCCGGGCCAGCCGACAAAAACCTCTGGCGATCAGCATTTTAAACAGGCGCTGCATCCGTGGTCGTTCTGCTCGACGCCGGTCTTCGATAACCATGGTCGACTGTTCGGCTCCATCTCGCTGTGTTGTCTGGTGGAGCATGAGTGCGTTTCTGATTTATCCCTGACGCTGGCGATAGCCAGAGAAGTCGGCAACTCTTTGCTGACCGACAGCCTGCTGGCTGAATCCAACCGCCATCTGAACCAGATGTACGGGCTGCTGGAAAGTATGGATGATGGTGTGATGGCCTGGAACGAACAGGGCGTATTGCAGTTCCTCAATGCGCGTGCGGCGCTGCTTTTGCATCTCGATGCGCAGGCCAGCCAGGGAAAAAATATTCACGATCTGCTCAATCTCCCCATGCTGCTGCGCCGGGCGATCAAACATGCCCGCGGCCTGAATCACGTCGAAGTTACCTTTGAAAGCCAGCATCAGTTTGTTGATGCCGTCATCACCCTGAAACCGATTGTTGAGGAGCAGGGCAACAGCTTTATCCTGCTGCTGCATCCGGTAGAGCAAATGCGCCAGCTGATGACCAGCCAGCTCGGCAAGGTGAGTCACACCTTTGAGCAGATGTCGACTGACGATCCGGAAACCCGCCGTTTGATCCACTTTGGACGCCAGGCGGCGAGGGGGAGTTTCCCGATCCTGCTGTGCGGAGAAGAGGGCGTTGGTAAGGAGCTGCTGAGTCAGGCCATTCACAATGAAAGCGAGCGCGCCAGCGGGCCGTATATCGCCGTGAACTGTCAGCTGTATGCCAACAGCGTGCTGGGGCAGGATTTTATGGGCAGTGCGCCCACCGACGATGAAAATGGCCGGCTGAGCCGTCTTGAACTGGCGAACGGCGGCACGCTGTTTCTGGAAAAAATTGAATATCTGGCGCCGGAGCTGCAATCCGCGCTGTTACAGGTGATCAAGCAGGGGGTACTAACCCGCCTGGATGCCCGTCGGTTGATTCCGGTGGATGTCAAAGTGATCGCCACCACCACGGTTGATCTCGCCAATCTGGTGGAGCAAAACCGCTTTAGCCGTCAGCTATATTACGCGCTGCACTCTTTTGAGATAGTGATCCCCCCGCTGCGGGCGCGGCGTAACAGTATTCCCTCGCTGATTTATACGCGACTGAATAGCCTGAAAAAACGCTTTTCATCCAGTTTGAAGATCGACGACGACGCGCTGGCTCAGCTGGTGGCCTATTCGTGGCCGGGCAATGACTTTGAGCTGAACAGCATTATCGAAAACATCGCCATCAGCAGTGATAACGGCCATATTCGGCTGAGCAATCTACCGGATTATCTGTTTGCCGAACGTCCTGGTCTGGATACGGCGTCTTCACTGCTGCCAGCCAGTCTGACCTTTACCGCTATCGAAAAAGAGGCGATTATCCATGCTGCTCGCGTCACCAGCGGGCGCGTACAGGAGATGTCGCAACTGTTGAATATCGGTCGCACTACCTTGTGGCGCAAGATGAAGCAATACGACATTGATGCCAGCCAGTTTAAGCGCAAGCATCTGGACTAGTTTCTTCAATTCTCGCCATCGAGAACAGCGCGTCCGACAGTCGGTTGATGTAACGCCTGGGTTCATCGCGTAACGTCAGCGTTCTGCTCATCGCGATAAGGATCCGCTCCAGTCGGCGGGTTAGGGTTCGCGCAACGTGTAGCTGTGCCGATGGCAGATTTTTCCCCGGAATAACAAACTCTTTGAGCGGGCCGCTTTGCGCCATATTGCGGTCAATAAGCTGCTCCAGCGCCTGAATATCCTCATCGCCAATACGCTGTTGTAAGCGAGCGAGTCCTGTCTCATCGCTGGCGAGTTCCGCACCCAGTACAAACAGCATCTTCTGTATGGCGTGCAGATCCTGGCGTAGCCCGGCCTGACGCGTGCTGGCATAGCAGACGCCAAGCTGGGAAATCAGTTCATCCACCGTGCCATAGGCCTCAACGCGGATGTCATCTTTGTCGATACGGCTGCCGCCAAACAGCGCGGTCGTGCCTTTATCGCCGGTTCGGGTGTAGATGCGGTACATTTATTTTATCTCGCTGAAGGGAAGTACTTTGACCAGTTGACCGGCATTGGCGCCAAGCATTCGGATCTGCGCAATTCCGGCGCGGATATGCCCACGGATCAGCGCCCGATCTTCGGGCAACTGGGCGTGGGTTAACGCAATATCACCCGTGGCGTTAAGACCCAGACCGACACGTAGCGTTGAGCTTTTGGCCGCAAGTTTGCTCAATGCCAGCGCGCAGTCATGCTCGTCGCAACAGATTGCCCGGCAAGGGACGCCTTGCTCTTCCAGTCCCCAGCACAGCTCATCAAGCACGCGAGTATCCTGCCAGCGTGAGTGATAAAACAGATGTACGCCCGGTGATGAAAGTGACATTGCGCCCCCTGCGTTATCAGAATGCCTGACGGAAGATCTCGGCAATTTCTTTCTCGTTCCCTTTGCGCGGGTTAGAGAAGGCGTTGCCGTCCTTCAGCGCCATTTCCGCCATGTACGGGAAATCGGCTTCTTTGACGCCCAGATCGCGCAAATGCTGCGGAATGCCGATGTCAGCGGAGAGACGGGCAATGGCGTGAATGGCCAGTTCGGCGGCATCCATGGTGGAGAGTCCGTCAGTGTTTTCACCCATAAATTCTGCGATATCGGCAAATTTCTCCGGGTTAGCGATCAGGTTATAGCGCGCCACGTGCGGGAGCAGTACGGCATTCGCCACGCCGTGTGGCATGTCGTACAGACCGCCAAGCTGATGCGCCATTGCGTGAACGTAGCCGAGGTTGGCGTTGTTGAAAGCCATACCCGCCAGCAGAGAGGCGTAGGCCATGTTCTCGCGAGCTTTCAGGTTGCTGCCCAGCGCTACGGCCTGACGCAAGTTGCGTGCGATCAGGCGAATAGCCTGAATAGCGGCGGCGTCGGTGACCGGGTTGGCATCTTTGGAAATATAGGCTTCTACGGCGTGGGTCAGGGCGTCCATACCGGTCGCGGCGGTCAGCGGGGCGGGTTTGCCGAGCATCAGCAGCGGATCGTTAATGGAGACCGACGGCAGGTTACGCCAGCTGACAATCACAAACTTCACTTTGGTTTTGGTATTGGTCAGCACGCAGTGGCGGGTGACTTCGCTGGCGGTACCGGCAGTGGTATTCACCGCAACGATAGGCGGCAGCGGGTTGGTCAGGGTTTCAATCCCGGCATAGCTGTAGAGATCGCCTTCGTGAGTTGCCGCGATACCGATGCCTTTACCGCAGTCATGCGGGCTACCGCCGCCAACGGTAACGATGATATCGCAATGCTCTTTGCGAAAGACCTCCAGACCATCGCGCACGTTGGTGTCTTTGGGATTTGGCTCAACGCCGTCAAAAACCACCACGTCAATGCCCGCTTCACGTAAATGGGCGAGTGTTTTATCTACCGCACCGTCTTTAATAGCCCGCAGACCTTTATCTGTAACCAGCAGCGCTTTTTTACCGCCTAACAGTTTGCAGCGTTCGCCGACAACGGAAATAGCATTGGGGCCAAAGAAGTTCACATTTGGCACCAGGTAATCAAACATACGATAGCTCATAATATACCTTCTTAGATTTAAATTATAATTCAGAGAAACAATTCAGTGCGGTTTCTGCTAATAATCTGTCTTGTTCGACAGTGCCGCCGCTAACGCCAACGGCACCAATTAATTTACCGTTTAATATGACAGGTAAGCCGCCGCCGAAAATAACAATGCGCTGTTGGTTAGTAAGCTGCAAACCATATAGCGAAGCGCCAGGTTGTACCGCGTCGGTAATTTCATGGGTACCCTGACGCAGGCAGCAGGCGGTATACGCTTTATTAAGAGAAATATCACAGCTGGTGACAAACGCATCGTCCATGCGTTGCATTAGCAGCGTATTCCCGCCGTGATCCACCACGGAAAAGACCACCGGAACGTTGATCTCTAGCGCTTTAGCCTCAACGGCCTGCGCCATTTTTTTTGCAGCCGCCAGCGTAATGGTGGCAATTTGTTGGCTCTTATTCACAGTCTCTCCTGAAAATGTTGTAGGGCTGAGGTCACGAAACATATCGCGCAACAGCTATTTTTATCATTGGCTTTACCTTATTTTCTCGCCGCACGTTATTAAGTCAATAGGTGGGGTTTTCATAAAAATTAAATTCATTTCCCTGATTTTGCGTTTATTGATAATGATCATTTAACCTCGTCACAATTCACGATGGATATTCCTGAATTGCGTTTCAATATGGAACGATGCGTTTTTATTAGGTGCCAAATTGGAACGAAATTAATTTTATTTTTTTATTGCTTGGCTCATTTAGAGTTCGGCCATTGCTGATGAAAGGCGAATACCGGGTGTGGTGTCCCCGGCAATATGGCCCGGCGTCCCTATTTTTTACCTTTTGAGTCAATAAATCATGAGAAGATCAAAACGATTCGAAGTGCTTGCGAAGCGGCCTGTAAATCAGGATGGGCTGATTGGCGAATGGCCTGAAGAGGGGCTGATCGCCATGGAAAGCCCCTACGATCCGACGTCGTCGGTGAAGGTGGAAAATGGTCGTATTGTTGAGCTGGACGGTAAGAGCCGCGCCGAGTTCGACATGATCGACCGTTTCATTGCCGATTATGCCATTAACGTGGCCGAAGCTGAGCGCGCCATGCAGCTCGACGCGCTGGAGATCGCCAGAATGCTGGTGGATATCCACGTCAGTCGGGAAGAGATTATTGCCATTACCACCGCCATCACCCCGGCGAAAGCGGTGGAAGTGATGGCACAAATGAACGTGGTGGAGATGATGATGGCGCTACAAAAAATGCGCGCCAGACGCACTCCCTCCAACCAGTGCCACGTGACTAACCTGAAAGATAACCCGGTACAGATTGCCGCCGACGCTGCTGAAGCGGGGATCCGCGGCTTTTCCGAGCAGGAAACGACGGTCGGGATCGCCCGCTACGCGCCGTTTAACGCCCTGGCACTGCTGGTGGGTTCCCAGTGCGGTCGCCCCGGTGTGCTGACGCAATGTTCCGTTGAAGAGGCCACGGAGCTGGAGTTGGGCATGCGAGGGCTAACCAGTTATGCCGAAACGGTGTCGGTGTATGGCACAGAATCGGTGTTTACCGACGGTGATGACACGCCGTGGTCCAAAGCGTTTCTCGCCTCGGCTTATGCGTCGCGTGGTCTGAAGATGCGCTACACCTCCGGCACCGGCTCGGAAGCGCTGATGGGCTATTCCGAAAGTAAATCGATGCTTTATCTGGAGTCGCGCTGCATTTTTATCACCAAAGGCGCGGGCGTACAGGGGCTGCAAAATGGTGCGGTCAGCTGTATCGGCATGACCGGCGCAGTGCCGTCAGGGATCCGCGCGGTGCTGGCGGAAAACCTGATTGCCTCAATGCTCGACCTTGAAGTGGCCTCCGCCAATGACCAGACCTTTTCCCACTCCGATATTCGCCGTACTGCCCGCACCCTGATGCAGATGCTGCCGGGTACCGACTTTATTTTCTCCGGTTACAGTGCGGTACCCAACTACGACAACATGTTTGCCGGGTCGAACTTCGACGCTGAAGATTTCGATGATTACAACATTCTGCAACGCGATCTGATGGTTGACGGCGGTCTGCGTCCGGTCACGGAAGAGGAAACCATCGCCATTCGCAATAAGGCCGCACGCGCCATTCAGGCAGTGTTCCGCGAACTGGGCCTGCCGCTGATTAGCGATGAAGAAGTCGAAGCTGCTACTTATGCTCACGGCAGCAAAGATATGCCTGCGCGTAATGTAGTTGAGGATTTGGCTGCCGTGGAAGAGATGATGAAGCGCAATATCACCGGGCTGGATATCGTCGGCGCGTTGAGTTGCAGCGGCTTCGAAGATATCGCCAGCAATATCCTCAACATGCTGAGACAGCGTGTTACCGGTGATTACCTGCAAACGTCGGCCATTCTGGATCGCCAGTTCGACGTCGTCAGCGCCGTCAACGACATCAATGATTATCAGGGACCTGGTACCGGCTATCGCATCAGTGCCGAACGCTGGGCGGAAATTAAAAATATTGCGGGCGTGGTTCAGCCCGGCTCAATTGAATAAGGCGGTACACCGTGGAATGCACAACTGAACGTAAGCCGGTTTTCACCTTACAGGTGAGCGAAGGCGAGGCGGCTAACGCGGATGAGCGCGTGGATGAGGTGGTGATTGGCGTCGGCCCGGCCTTTGATAAGTATCAGCATAAAACCTTGATTGATATGCCGCACAACGCGATTTTGAAAGAGCTGGTTGCTGGCATCGAAGAAGAGGGACTGCATGCGCGAGTAGTGAGGATCCTGCGCACCTCGGATGTTTCTTTTATGGCATGGGATGCGGCAAATCTCAGCGGCTCAGGCATTGGGATTGGTATCCAGTCGAAAGGAACCACGGTGATTCATCAGCGCGATCTGCTGCCGCTAAGTAACCTGGAACTGTTTTCTCAGGCTCCGCTGCTGACGCTGGAAACCTATCGTCAGATTGGTAAAAACGCCGCACGCTATGCACGCAAAGAGTCGCCTTCGCCGGTGCCAGTGGTCAATGACCAGATGGTGCGCCCTAAATTTATGGCCAAGGCCGCGCTGTTTCATATCAAAGAAACCAAACACGTGGTGCAGGATGCCGCGCCTGTCACGTTGCATATTGCACTGGTAAGGGAATGACCATGAACGACAACATCATGACCGCGCAGGATTACCCATTAGCCACCCGCTGCCCGGAGAAAATCCAGACGCCTACCGGCAAGCTGCTAACCGACATTACCCTTGAGAATGTGCTGGCGGGCCGCGTAGGGCCGCAGGATGTGCGTATTTCTCAGCAAACGCTGGAGTACCAGGCGCAGATTGCCGAGCAGATGCAGCGTCATGCCGTGGCGCGCAATTTTCGTCGTGCGGCAGAACTGATTGCGATCCCGGATGCCCGCATTCTGGAGATCTACAACGCACTGAGGCCGTTTCGTTCTTCGTTCGCCGAGTTGCAGGCCATTGCCGATGAACTGGAACACACCTGGCACGCCACGGTGAACGCCGGGTTTGTCCGCGAATCGGCAGAGGTATACCAGCAGAGAAATAAGCTGCGTAAAGGCAGTCAGTGACGGAGGCAGCATGCCGTTAATTGCAGGGATCGATATCGGCAACGCCACCACCGAAGTGGCGTTGGCGCAGGATGGCCGGTTTATCGGCAGCGGGATTGTCGCCACGACCGGGATGAAAGGCACGCGGGAGAATATCGCCGGGGTGGTCGCGTCCCTGCAGCAGGCGCTGGATAAAACGCCGTGGTCGCTGCAGGATGTGGCAAAAATCTGCATCAACGAGGCCGCGCCGGTGATTGGCGATGTGGCGATGGAAACCATCACTGAAACCATCATTACCGAATCAACGATGATTGGCCATAACCCGCAAACGCCCGGCGGCGTTGGCGTGGGCATGGGAACCACCATCGCCGTGGAGAAGTTGGCGGCGTTGGGTGAGGATCGATTTGCCCAGGGCTGGATACCGTTGGTGGGTGAGGAGATGGATTTCCTTGAGGCGGTTTGGTTTATCAATGAAGCGCTGGATCGCGGCGTCAACGTGGTGGCGGCCATCCTGAAAAAAGATGATGGCGTGCTGGTGAATAATCGCCTGCATCGGCCAATACCGGTGGTTGATGAAGTCACTCTACTGGAGAAGGTGCCGGAAGGCGTGCTGGCGGCGGTGGAAGTGGCGGCCCCGGGACAGGTGGTGCGGGTGCTGTCGAATCCTTACGGTATCGCAACCTTCTTTGCCCTGACCCCTGAGGAAACACAAACTATTGTCCCCATCGCCAGAGCGCTGATTGGCAACCGTTCCGCTGTGGTGCTGAAAACCCCGCAGGGCGATGTGCGATCAAGAGTGATCCCGGCGGGTAAGATCTTTATCCGTGGTGAAAAGCGTGGCGGTGAAGCCGACGTAGCGCAAGGCGCTCAGGCCATTATGCAGGCGATGAGCGCCTGTGCGCCCGTGTGCGATATTCGCGGTGAAGCAGGTACGCACGCAGGCGGCATGCTGGAGCGGGTGCGTAAGGTGATGGCCTCGCTGACCGGTCATGACATGAACACGGTGCATATTCAGGATCTATTGGCGGTCGATACATTTATTCCGCGCAAGGTGCAGGGCGGCATCGCCGGAGAGTGTTCAATGGAGAACGCCGTGGGCATTGCGGCGATGGTGAAAGCCGATCGTTTACAGATGCAGGCCATCGCCAGTGAGCTGAGCGCCCGGTTAAACACTCTGGTTGAGGTGGGCGGCGTAGAGGCCAACATGGCCGTGGCGGGGGCGTTAACTACGCCCGGATGCGCCGCACCGCTGGCGATCCTCGACTTAGGCGCAGGATCTACCGATGCCGCCGTCATCAATAGCGACGGCGTAGTGAAAGCGGTACATCTGGCCGGCGCGGGGAATATGGTCAGCCTGTTGATTCAAACGGAGCTCGGCTTAAGCGATGCATTTCTGGCGGAGGAAATTAAAAAATACCCGCTGGCAAAAGTGGAGAGCCTGTTCAGCATTCGCCATGAGAACGGCGCGGTGGAGTTTTTCCGCGAACCGCTCAGTCCGTCAGTATTCGCCAAAGTGGTGTATCTGAAAGAGGGTGAGCTGATCCCGGTAGATAACCAGACCTCGCTGGAAAAAATCCGTCTGGTGCGCCGACAGGCTAAAGAGAAGGTTTTTGTGACCAACTGCCTGCGCGCGTTACGCCAGGTGTCACCCGGTGGCTCTATTCGCGATATGACTTTTGTGGTGCTGGTAGGCGGTTCTTCGCTGGATTTCGAAATCCCGCAGATGATCACCGATGCGCTGGCGCATTACGGCGTTGTCGCCGGGCAGGGCAATATTCGAGGTACCGAAGGGCCGCGTAATGCGGTGGCTACCGGACTGGTTTTAGCCGGAGAAGCAAAAAAATAGCGCAGAAAACAGCCGCGTAAGCGTTTAGCTGCGGGGTAAGTCAAATAAAGGCGATGTTCTCTTTGATATCCCGGCGGAGTTGGGTACATAGTATAAATGTGTCTCTCACGTGGTTAATTTTAAGGATAAGAGCATGCCAACAGCAATTGAGAAAGCATTGGATTTTATTGGTGGTATGAACACTTCGGCGTCAGTACCACATTCAATGGATGAAAGTACCGCTAAGGGAATCTTAAAGTATTTGCATGACTTAGGTGTGCCAGCAAGTCCGGAAGTTGTGATGGCACGGGGTGAGCAAGAGGGATGGAATCCCGAGTTCACGAAAAAAGTGGCCGGATGGGCAGAAAAAGTCGCCTCCGGTAACCGCATCCTTATCAAGAACCCAGAGTATTTTTCAACCTATATGCAGGAGCAGCTCAAAGAGCTAGTGTGAGCTGACTATCGAATTAAACTCTAACGGACGTTTCCATCCCAGGATGGCGGCGTCCAGATGGGGTTGCCATTAACATGCTGTTTTCTGAACAGGTGTATCGCGTAAATAGCTTTAGCCCCCGCCAGCCATGTTCTTCTGTGCACTCATTCAACATATTGATGCAAGTAAGTATTGATTTGTTCCAGGGCAAACTCTTTTTTGCTACATGCCAATTTCTACGGAATACCCATAAAAAAAGGACCTGCGATTTCTCGCAAGTCCTTGATATTTGGTGGCCCCTGCTGGACTTGAACCAGCGACCAAGCGATTATGAGTCGCCTGCTCTAACCACTGAGCTAAGGGGCCGTGGCGGTGGATTATAAAGTAACTCCGCGTTGCAATCCAGACATAAGCGTACGGATGCTGTTTTTATAAACAATGTATTTTCAGTCCGTTATACTGGTTCCTCTGATGTATTGTTCGGAGTAATTATGGTTAAGGACATACTGGCACCGGAGCTGCGGGTGGTGTTTTGCGGCATCAATCCGGGGCTTTCTTCCGCAGGTACAGGATTCCCCTTTGCGCACCCCGCTAATCGCTTCTGGAAGGTTATCCATCAGGCGGGATTTACCGATCGCCAGCTTAAACCTGAAGAGGCACAGCACCTGCTGGACTTCCGCTGCGGCGTGACTAAGTTTGTCGACAGACCAACGGTACAAGCCAATGAAGTGAAGCTACAAGAGATGCGTAGCGGCGGTCGTCTGCTTATTGAGAAAATAGAAGAGTATCAGCCAGCCGCGCTCGCTATCCTTGGGAAGCAGGCATTTGAGCAGGGGCTTAGCCAGCGTGGGGCGCAGTGGGGAAAACAGACGCTGACCATTGGCGCGACGCAGATTTGGGTATTGCCGAATCCCAGCGGATTGAGCCGGATTACACTGGATAAGCTGGTGGAGGCGTATCGCGAGTTGGATGATGCGCTGGTCATGCGCGGGATGTAAAGAAAAACGCCACCTTGCGGTGGCGTTTGAACTTATACGGCGAGATTAATCGTCGAGGAAGCTACGCAGTACTTCAGAGCGGCTCGGGTGGCGCAGTTTACGCAGCGCCTTCGCTTCGATCTGACGGATACGTTCGCGGGTAACGTCGAACTGTTTACCCACTTCTTCCAGCGTGTGGTCGGTGTTCATATCGATACCGAAACGCATACGCAGAACTTTCGCTTCACGGGCGGTCAGACCAGCCAGAACGTCGTGCGTTGCGGCACGCAGGCTCTCGGTGGTCGCAGAGTCCAGCGGCAGCTCGAGGGTGGTATCCTCGATGAAATCACCCAGATGCGAATCTTCATCGTCGCCGATTGGCGTTTCCATGGAGATAGGCTCTTTAGCGATCTTCAGCACTTTACGGATCTTGTCTTCCGGCATCAGCATGCGCTCAGCCAGTTCTTCTGGCGTCGGCTCGCGGCCCATCTCTTGCAGCATCTGACGGGAGATACGGTTGAGCTTGTTGATAGTCTCAATCATATGTACCGGGATACGGATGGTACGCGCCTGATCCGCGATCGAACGGGTGATCGCCTGACGGATCCACCAGGTTGCATAGGTGGAGAACTTGTAACCACGACGGTATTCAAACTTATCAACAGCTTTCATCAGACCGATGTTACCTTCCTGAATCAGATCCAGGAACTGCAGGCCACGGTTGGTGTATTTTTTAGCGATAGAGATAACCAGACGTAAGTTCGCTTCAACCATCTCTTTTTTCGCACGGCGTGCTTTCGCTTCACCGATGGACATGCGACGGTTGATATCTTTAACCTGCTCGATGGTCAGGCCGGTTTCTTCTTCAATCTGCTGCAGTTTCTGCAGGCCGCGGTGAACGTCATCTGCCACGTCGTGCAGTTTTTCAGACCACGGTTTGTTCATCGCGATTGCCGCGTTGAACCAGGTTTCACTGGTTTCGTTGCCAGTGAACAGGGTGATGAAGTTTTTCTTCGGCATTTTGCACTGCTCAACGCAGAGCTTCATGATCAGACGTTCCTGAGTACGCACGCGGTCCATCATGACGCGCATGCTGTTTACCAGGTAGTCGAACTGCTTCGGCACCAGGCGGAACTGTTTGAACACTTCGGACAGCTTCTGAATTTCTTCCTGCGCGGCAGCATGGCTGCGGCCTTTCGCTTTGATGGTGTCGCGAGTGATTTCGTACTGAGTACGCAGTTCACCGAATTTTTCACGCGCTAACTCAGGGTCGATGCTGTTGTCATCATCGCTGCTGTCGTCGTCGCCATCTTCTTCATCTTCGTCTTCATCGTCATCCATCTCTTCCTGAGAGAGTTCAGAACCGACGTGGGTCGCCGTTGGCGCCATGTCTTCTTCCGCATTTGGATCGACAAAGCCAGTGATCAGATCGGAAAGACGTGCTTCTTCAGCTTCTACGCGATCGTACTGCTCAAGCAGGTAGGTGATAGCTTCCGGGTATTCGGCAACGGAGCATTGAACCTGGTTAATCCCGTCTTCGATGCGTTTAGCGATGTCGATTTCGCCTTCGCGGGTTAACAGTTCAACGGTACCCATTTCACGCATGTACATGCGGACCGGGTCAGTCGTACGACCGATTTCGGACTCAACGCTGGACAGAACCTGGGCAGCCGCTTCTTCCGCGTCTTCATCGGTGCTGTTGGAGGTTTCAGCAAGCAGCAGATCATCGGCATCAGGTGCTTCTTCCATCACCTGAATACCCATGTCATTGATCATTTGGATGATGTCTTCGATTTGATCTGAATCGACGATATCTTCCGGCAGATGGTCATTGACCTCGGCATAGGTCAGATAGCCTTGCTCCTTACCACGTTGGACAAGAAGCTTCAGCTGTGACTGCGGGTTTTGCTCCATAAGACGGTATCCACACTTAATTCGTTTGATTGGTGTTGGGCGGTAAAACCGCCAACGGCAAAACGAGGGCATACTTATATTTTGCCGCTGCCTCTCCGTGCGGCTGTCGGGGGCTTCCCGATCGATATTCGGCAGTTAAGCCGTTAAATACTTTTGTCTTTCTCTTATTTCTTGGCCAGTTCCTGGTTCAGTGTCCAGAGTTCCCGGCGTTCTTCGCTGCTTAAACCGTGTGTGCGCTCACGAGCTATCAACTCTTCCTGGCGCAGTTCAAGCATCGAATCAAACATATGGTTGAGTGAGTCGGTGAAGGTTTTTTCCGCGATATCTTTATCTGCTATATCGTCCCACATCGACAGTTTTTCAAGGGTCGCAGCATCATTTGTGCCACGGTAGTGTTCTAAAAGTTGCCCGGTGGTCAGACCTGGCTGAGCCAGACAAGTGTTGACCAGTTCTCTGAATAAGCCAAGTCCAGGCAGCTTATTACTATCCAGTGCGCCTAACGGTGGAACCAGCGGGGCGAGGCCCGGGTTCTGTACCAGCAACCCTATAAGTATACGCATGGTCGTACGTTTTAGCTGTGGAACAGGGCGGGAAGCCCCATTTTCTGCCAGTTTAGGCATTAAACGTTCAAGCTGGCTGTCATCCAGAATGCCGAGCTTGTTTCCCAACTCCTGTCGCAGGTAAATGCGCAACGTTTCGCCTGGTACCTGAGTAATCAGCGGTAATGCCA
This sequence comes from Citrobacter freundii complex sp. 2024EL-00216, assembly GCF_043945515.1. Taxonomy (NCBI): domain Bacteria; kingdom Pseudomonadati; phylum Pseudomonadota; class Gammaproteobacteria; order Enterobacterales; family Enterobacteriaceae; genus Citrobacter; species Citrobacter freundii complex sp. 2024EL-00216. Next base: position 226,407 of record NZ_JBIMRA010000006.1, read on the forward strand.
GCGTACTGAGCTGTGCGCGTCCGTCCGGGGTACTCAAATCCACCTGCGGCAGCAGGCTGTTAAATAAAAACGCGGAGAGCGGCAGCGCCTGCTCCATCCGGGCTTCAAAGGCCTCTTTCCCTTCTTTACGCACCAGCGTATCGGGGTCTTCGCCGTCAGGTAAAAACATGAAGCGTAGCTGGCGTCCGTCTGTCATATAGGGCAGTGCGGTTTCCAGCGCGCGCCATGCTGCGTCACGTCCTGCTCGGTCGCCGTCGTAACAGCAAATTACGTTGTTCGTCGCGCGGAACAACAGTTGGATGTGATCGGCAGTAGTTGACGTCCCTAGGGATGCCACGGCGTAGTTAATGCCGTATTGCGCCAGCGCCACCACATCCATATAGCCTTCTACCACTAACAGGCGCTGTGGATCGGCGTTATCCTGCTGGGCTTCATAAAGGCCATACAGCTGGCGGCCTTTATGGAAAATATCGGTTTCCGGGGAGTTCAGATATTTCGGCAGGGCATCGCCCAGCACGCGTCCACCAAAACCAATGACTCGACCACGTTTGTCGCGAATGGGGAACATCACCCGTTCGCGGAAGCGATCGTAACTGCGTCCCTGATCGTTGGTGACCAACATCCCCGCATCGACCAGCGATTTGCGATTCTCAGCATTGCCGCCAAACCGTTTCAGGACGTTGTCCCAGCCGGGGGGCGCAAAACCAATAGCAAAACGGGTGATAACGTCGCTACTTAATCCTCGCTTTTCCAGGTACTGGCGCGCAGGGGTAGCGGCGGGCTGCATCAAAGACTGTTGATAAAAAGTGTTCAGGCCGTCCATCAATTGATAAAGGCTTTGCCGTTGATGGCGCTCTATCTGACTGGGGCCACTGCCTGCTTCATAGGGCACTTCGAGGTTGTGCATTGCGGCCAGTTCTTCGACGGTTTCCACAAACTCGAGCTTGTCGTAGTTCATGAGAAAGTCGACGGCGTTGCCATGCGCGCCACACCCAAAGCAGTGATAAAACTGTTTTTCACCGTTTACGGTGAAAGAGGGGGTTTTTTCGTTATGGAACGGACAGCACGCGTGATAATTTTTGCCCTGCTTTTTCAGCTTTACCCGCGCGTCGATGAGATCGACGATGTCGGTTCTTGCCAGCAGGTCATTGATAAAAACGCGAGGAATTCGTCCAGCCATAAGCCCCTGTTTTTTGATGACTCATATACACAAAATCATTCAGGATGCATCAAGGCGGCAAGGAAGCGAATCCTCAGGAGCGTACAGCAGTACGTGACTGGGGTGAGCGACTACAGCCAACACTGAGGCAGCTTGAATGATGACGTGTATAAACGAAAATAAGCCGCGCATTCCTTCCGGAAGCACGGCCTTACAACTACAACTCAGTCTGAATTGAGAGCTTTGGCTCTCAATGGATTAGTACAGACGAGTACGGCGTGCGTTTTCGCGAGCCAGTTTCTTCGCGTGACGTTTCACAGCAGAAGCTTTAGCGCGCTTACGTTCGGTAGTCGGTTTTTCATAGAACTCACGACGACGAACTTCCGCCAGAACACCTGCTTTTTCGCATGAACGCTTGAAGCGACGCAGTGCTACGTCGAACGGCTCGTTTTCACGTACTTTAATTACCGGCATGTAACTCTCACCTTTAATAAATTCGGTTTGCCGCTGGCATCAACGCCAGCTTATTTCAAAATGGTGCGGAATTTTACTGCAATTGCTGCTGCTTTGTAAAGCACCGACGCGATTTTGAAAGGGACTTTTATAAGGACAAGGAGTATACACGAGCCGAACTCCTGGGGCGAACAAAGTTTTACATCAACCCGCATTGGTCCTACACTGCGCGGTAATAGAGCGAGGTAAAACAAGTCATGCGTGTACTGGGTATTGAAACATCCTGCGATGAAACCGGCATCGCCATTTACGACGATGAAAAAGGTCTTTTAGCCAACCAATTGTATAGTCAGGTGAAATTACATGCTGACTACGGCGGCGTAGTGCCTGAACTGGCCTCGCGCGATCACGTACGTAAAACCGTACCGTTGATCCAGGCCGCGCTGAAAGAAGCGGGACTGACGGCAAAAGAGATCGATGCGGTGGCGTATACCGCAGGTCCTGGTCTGGTTGGTGCGCTGCTGGTTGGTGCAACCGTAGGACGTTCGCTGGCGTTCGCCTGGGGCGTACCGGCAATTCCTGTGCACCACATGGAAGGGCATCTGCTGGCGCCAATGCTGGAAGATAATCCCCCTGCGTTCCCGTTCGTCGCGCTGCTGGTTTCCGGCGGTCACACGCAGCTGATCAGCGTCACCGGTATCGGTCAGTATGAATTGCTGGGCGAATCGATTGATGATGCTGCCGGTGAAGCGTTCGACAAAACCGCCAAGCTGCTGGGGCTGGATTATCCTGGTGGCCCAATGCTGTCAAAGCTGGCATCACAAGGCGTTGAAAAACGTTTTGTCTTCCCGCGTCCGATGACTGACCGTCCGGGGCTGGATTTCAGTTTCTCAGGTCTGAAAACCTTCGCTGCGAATACCATTCGTAATAACGAAAATGACGATCAGACCCGCGCTGATATCGCCCGTGCGTTTGAAGACGCGGTAGTTGATACGCTGATGATCAAGTGCAAACGCGCGCTGGACCAAACCGGTTTTAAACGTCTGGTGATGGCGGGGGGCGTGAGTGCGAACCGTACGCTGCGCGCAAAACTGGCCGAGATGATGCAAAAACGTCGTGGCGAAGTGTTTTACGCGCGTCCGGAATTTTGTACCGATAACGGGGCGATGATCGCCTACGCGGGCATGGTGCGCTTTAAAGCGGGTGCAACGGCGGATCTTGGCGTGACCGTGCGTCCACGCTGGCCGCTGGCGGAATTACCGGCAGCATAAGTTTTTTTGCCCGGTAGAGCTGCGTTTACCGGGCTTACAAAACCGTAGACCGGGTCAGGCGAATCCGCCGCCCGGCGATAGCTCTCACTACATCCGCAACATTCCTTTCTCTTCCAGAAACGCGATAATTTTTTCCAGGCCTTCTCCAGATTTTAAATTACTAAACGTCCATGGACGCTCGCCGCGCATGCGCAAGGTATCGCGCTCCATCACCTCCAGCGATGCGCCGACGTAAGGGGCAAGATCGGTTTTATTGATCACCAGAAAATCGGATTTGGTGATCCCCGGACCACCTTTACGCGGGATCTTCTCGCCTTCAGCAACATCGATCACATAGATCGTCAGATCTGCGAGTTCCGGGCTGAAGGTGGCGCTCAGGTTATCGCCGCCGCTTTCCACAAAAATCAGATCCAGATTGCCGAATTTCTCGCTCAGCGCTTCTACGGCGGCCAGATTCATCGACGCATCTTCGCGGATGGCGGTATGCGGGCAGCCACCGGTTTCCACGCCGACGATCCTCTCTGGCTCCAGTGCGCCCGCCTCGGTGAGAATGCGCTGATCTTCTTTGGTGTAGATATCGTTGGTCACCACCGCCAACTGATAGCTGCTGCGCATGGCTTTGCATAACGCTTCCAGCAGCGCCGTTTTGCCCGAGCCAACCGGGCCGCCAACGCCCACACGCAGGGGATGCTTGTAGTTACTCATTTTTTCTCCTCAGGAGCGGAATAATCGGGAATATTGGGTTTCATGCCGGGCAGACGCGATAGCGGCCAACGGCGTTGCGGAGCCGAGGCTGGTGTCAGGACACGTCAGCGCCTGTGCCAAACCCTGCGCATAGCGATCGCAGAGCGCAATAATCAAACGCTGGGCCGCCTGTTGTCCAAAAGGAACCAGCTTGACGCCAGCCATGACAGCGCTCTCAATCCAGCTGTAGCCGAGGCTTAACGCCAGCTCCGTCAGCGGAATTTTCCAGCGCACGCCCAGCCAGGCCATGCCGCAGAGTTGGCTGTCGACAAAGAGGGTGCGCCATTCTCGCGAGCAATCCGACTCCCAGTCGGTGACCAGCCGCGTAAACGCCGCACCCCGACTGCGTTCTTCATCCCGCAGTTCGCGGGTTTCGCGACAGGCCAGCAGGTAAGCGCTCCAGCGGCGTGCTGCGTCGAGATCGTCCTGCTCGCAGGCGCGATACAGTCTCGCCAGCAGCGGTAGGTCAACGGTAAAAAAGTTCTGCTCCATCTGCTGGATTTGCCAGGCAGAGAAGTCATCGACGCTTTTCACCCAGCCGATTTCCACCGCCCACTCCAGACCCTGGGACCAGGTAAATGACCCTACCGGGAGCGCGCTGCTGGCGAGCTGCATCAGACGTAGCTGTTGGCTGTTATGCATCAGTGCGCATGGCCGTGGTGATGCCCGTGTGATTCACTGGCATAAGCGCCTGCTTCAGGTTCAAACGGCAACTGGGCGAACGTCACCTCAAGGTTGAACTGGCGCAGCATGTCGTCCAGCACATGATCGTGATGGTAACGCAGTTCATCAGGCAGGATTTGCAGCGGAACGTGGCGATTACCGAGGTGATAACAGGCTTTGGCGAGCAGGAAAGGATCGGCGCAGCGCACCACGGAAACCGACTCCGGTGCGGCGATCACTTCGATCACTTCGCTGCCATCTTCGGTACTTAGCAGATCGCCACCGCGCAGCAGCAAACCACGCGGTAGCATTAGCCCGGCTTCGCGACCGTCGTTCAGTGCTACCCTGGCACGACTTTTTACCCGGACATCAATGGGCAGCGTGACGCTTGCAGTAACGCGGTGAGCGTGGTCAAGGCGTTGGGTCAGATAGATCATCGTCACTCCTCAAAACAGAAAATAGCGTTGCGCCATCGGCAAAACATCTGCCGATTCGCTGGTGATAAGTTCGCCATCAATACGCACCTCGTAAGTCTGAGCATCGACGGTGATATTGGGTTGCAGGCCGTTGTGGATCATGTCGACCTTTTTCACCGTCCGACAGCCTTTGACGACGGCGATAGCGCTTTGCAGATTGAGCTGCTGCGGGATGTTTTGCGCGTCAGCGGCCTGCGAAATAAAGGTCAGCCGGGTGTGGTGCCGCGCCGCGCCAAGCGCGCCGAACATCATGCGGTAATGCACCGGCTGCGGGGTGGGGATCGAGGCGTTGATATCGCCCATTGGCGCGCAGGCAATCATCCCGCCCTTGACGATCGTCGCCGGTTTTACGCCAAAAAAGGCGGGCGACCACAGCACCAGATCGGCCAGTTTGCCAGGCTCAACGGAGCCGACTTCATGGGCGATACCGTGGGTTAATGCCGGGTTGATGGTGTATTTGGCGACGTAGCGTTTAACGCGCAGGTTGTCGTTGTCACCGGTTTCTTCTGCCAACGGGCCACGCTGAACCTTCATGCGGTGCGCCACCTGCCAGGTACGCAGGATCACTTCGCCCACGCGCCCCATCGCCTGTGAGTCGGACGAGGTCAGGGAAAACGCGCCAATGTCATGCAGCACATCTTCGGCAGCGATTGTTTCCCGGCGAATGCGGGATTCGGCAAAGGCCACGTCTTCGGCGATATCCGGATCGAGGTGGTGGCAAACCATCAGCATGTCGAGATGCTCGTCGATGGTGTTGACGGTATAGGGCAGCGTCGGATTCGTGGAGGAGGGCAGAATATTCGGATGCGCGCAGGCGGTGATGATATCCGGCGCATGGCCGCCGCCCGCGCCTTCAGTGTGAAAGGTATGAATGGTGCGATCGCCAATCGCCGCCAGCGTATCTTCAACGAATCCGGACTCGTTGAGCGTATCGCTGTGCAGCGCGACCTGGATGTCCATCTCGTCGGCCACAGTCAGCGCGCAGTCGATAGCGGCAGGCGTGGCGCCCCAGTCTTCATGGATTTTCAGGCCAATTGCACCCGCGCTGATTTGCTCGCGCAAGGCGTCTGGGTTTGAGCCATTACCTTTGCCCAGTAAACCGATGTTAACCGGCAACGCATCTGCCGCCTGCAGCATGCGCGCGATGTACCAGGGGCCCGGTGTGCAGGTGGTGGCGTTGGTTCCTGCGGCCGGACCGGTGCCGCCGCCGATCATCGTCGTCACGCCAGAAACCAGCGCCTCCTGCGCCTGCTGTGGGCAAATCCAGTGAATATGCGTATCCACGCCGCCCGCAGTGACGATCTTACCTTCCCCAGCGATGACTTCAGTTCCTACGCCTATCGGGATCGTGACGTTGGGTTGAATATCGGGATTACCTGCTTTGCCGATGGCGAAGATCCTGCCGTTTTTGATGCCGATATCCGCTTTCACGATCCCCCAGTGATCGACGATCAGCGCGTTGGTTATCACCAGATCCACGCATGCATCGGCGCGCATTTGTCCCTGGCCCATGCCGTCGCGGATCACTTTTCCGCCGCCGAATTTGACCTCTTCGCCGTAGGTGGTGAAGTCTTGTTCCACCTCGATCCACAGGTCGGTATCCGCCAGGCGCACTTTATCGCCGGTGGTTGGGCCAAACATGTCGGCGTATGCCTGCCGGGAAATGTCACTCATTATCTGCCTCCAGTGCGCCCATCACTTCGCTGCGAAAACCCACGATCCTTTGTGCACCGGCAACGCGCACCAGTTCGACTTCGCGTTTTTGTCCCGGCTCAAAACGTACTGCCGTGCCCGCAGCAATGTTCAGACGAAAACCGCGTGCAGCCAGCCTGTCAAAGCGCAGCGCCGGGTTCACTTCGTAAAAGTGATAGTGCGATCCCACCTGGATGGGTCTGTCGCCATGATTTTCCACCACGATCGTGCAGATCTCCCGCCCTTGATTAAGCGCAATATTGCCTTTTGCGATCTGATATTCACCTGGGATCATTGCTGCTCCTTAGACGATCGGATTGTGGACGGTGACCAGCTTCGATCCGTCCGGAAATGTGGCTTCAACCTGAATATCCGGGATCATCTCCGGTACGCCTTCCATCACCTGATCGCGGCGCAGGACGTGACGCCCGTCTTCCATCAGTGCGGCCACGGTTTGCCCGTCCCGCGCCCCTTCCATGATGAAAGCGCTAATCAGCGCCACCGATTCCGGGTAGTTCAGCTTCAGCCCGCGGGCCAGGCGACGTTCCGCCACCAGCGCGGCGGTAAATAGCAACAGCTTGTCTTTTTCTCTGGGAGTCAGTTCCATAAGGGTTCTCTTAGGTTTGCCAGATTCGCGGGAGTACGGGCGCTTTGTGTGTCAGCAGCGGGCGCAGAAATTGCCAGATGTCGCGCATAACGCGCTGGACAACCAGGTTGTCGTTAGCAAGAAAACGGATTGTCAGCAGCGAATCGTTAAGCGTTGCCCCGGCGTAATCGCCAAGCGCCGTAAGCCGCTCCCGCGTGCCCTCGAGCATATGTTCGCTGGCCGGATAACACAGCAACGTGCCGACCCAGGGATGATGTGCGACGCCGCTCAGATTCCCCTCCTGCAACTGCAAGCGTTCTATCAGCAGTGGCTGCCCATCTCGCCATACTTCCTGGCGGTTTTGCAGCGTGCCGTAACTGAAGGTCTCCTGCATAACCGGTCGGCCAAGACACAGCAGATCCCAGGCCAGCAGGCGGCTTGCGGATGTCAGATGAAAGACGGTCTGAATAGCGGCGTTGGCGCCGGGAAAGAGGATCGTATCCTGCGGCAGCCACTCCAGCGTCGCGTGGGGTGCGAGGGTAAAATGCTGGCGCAGCAATGCCTGCGGTCCACGGCTGCGGTAAAACTTTCCCGCGCCAGGCTGGGTGATTAACGCGTGGCTGTTTTCGTCGAGCGTTACGGCGATATGGAGCTCATCCCCGCCGACGATCCCCGCCGGTGGATGAAGCAAATAGAGATGGCATACGTCCTCTTCCGGGTAAAACGGGCGTTGAACCGTCAATGGACCATGATGACGCGCCGAGGCGAGCACCGTTTTGTGCCCGGTGCAGGTAAAATGCAGATCCAGTTCGGCCTGCCAGCCCCGTGTGAGTGTCTCGTGCGCAACCGTGTCCAGAGCGTTTCCCCTATCAGCATGAGGGTGTTTGCATACAAAAAAGTATGCCTCAGCGCATCGGGAAATCGATCATATGAGAAGCTTATGGATAAAGGGGCGACAATACGTCGCCCCACCAGGGTTTTACAGTAAAACGAGGGGCATCCAGACCAGACCGGTAATCACCAGTAGCACGAGGAAAATCAGGCCAAAAATAGCACCGAGTCGCCAGTAATCTACCGTTGGTAAATAGCCGCTGCCGTAGTAGATAGGGCTAGGGCCGGTGGCGTACGGGGTCAGAATGCTGCCCAGACCAATGGCGGCGCCGACCATCAGGCAGAAGACCGGTAGCGGGATTTCCGGCATCGCCAGCGCGGCGGCAATCATCATCGGTGCGAGGGCGGAGGTATAGGCCGTGGCGCTGGCAAAGAAGTAACGCAGCAGATAGAACACCACGATCAGCGCTACCATCACCATCATCGGCGAATAACCGCTCAGCCCGTTTGCCAGCAGCTTGCCGAACCAGGTAATAAAACCGGTGTTATTGAGCCCGGTGGCCAGCGTGATCAGCGAGGCCAGCCAGAAAAAGACGTTCCATGCGGCTTTATTGCTGACGATGTCATCCCAGCTAATGATGCGCAGTACCAGCATCAACGCCACCACGCTGTATCCGACCATCGCGGCGTCAATATAATCGCCGCCGAAGATCCACAGCACAAGCGCGCCGACCATCAGCACCAGCATCTTTTTCTCGCGAGCGCAGAGCGGTCCCATCGCTTTTAGTTCAGTATCCGCCCAGCGTGGAACCTGATCGCCGGATTTCAGCTCCGGTGGATATAACACGTACGCCAGCCACGGCACGATCAGCACCAGTAAAATGCTCAGCGGCAGCATGCCTAAGAACCAGTCACCCCAGCTCAGCGCGGTGTGGGATGCGCCTTTCATCAGACCGATCAACAGCAGGTTCGGCGCCATTGCCGTTAAGAAAATGGCGCTAGTAACGCAGTCAGCGACAATGCCCATCCACATGATGTACGAGCCAATAGAGCGTGAACTGGCGCTATTGGGTTGTGAGTTATACAGCGGCGGCAGGTTGCGGATAATCGGGTAGATTATTCCGGCCCCACGGGCGGAGTTGGAAGGTGTGACGGGAGCGAGGATAAGTTCGGAGAACATCACCGCATAGCCGAGAAACAGCGTCCTATGCCCCATCTTTTTCACCAGCATCAGCGCGATTCGCCGACCGAGTCCGGTTTTCTCATAGCCCGTGCCAAACATAAAGGCCGCGAAGATCAGCCAGATGACCGAGTTTGAAAAGCCAGATACCGCCCACGACAGCGATTTGGCGGTAAATTTAAAACCGTCCTGCGCGAGTTGCTCCGGGCTGAACAGCAGCCACGGTGAAAGGACGGCGATGATCGAAATGCCAATCATCGCCACTACCGCGCCCGGTACAGGTTCCAGAATAAGCCCGACAATCACACCGGTAAAGACGGCAAAATAGAGCCAGGTGTGGCTCTCAAGACCGGTGGGGACGGGTAGAACAGCAATAATGGCGATGACCACCAGCGGAGCCAGGTATCGCCACCAACCAGCTAAAGGTGCCATTGTTGTATCCCTACGAAAGGGGAGAGGCGTAGCGCCTCTCCGGGAGGGTTATTTGATGTAATGCACGTGCTCGCAGATTTCATCGACGATAGGGTCGCGACGTTCAGCGAACAGCTTTTTGTTTTCAGCGATCAGGTTATTGCCGTGGGTATCGATGGAAACGATCAGCGGGCCGAACTCTTTTACCCGACACACCCACAGGGACTCCGGCATGCCGAGTTCCGTCCAGTGCACCTCTTCGATCTCCTCAACCTGGGTTGCCGCCACGACTGCGCAGCCTGCCGGGAAGATGACGTGCAGCGCTTTAAACTGCTTGCAGCCTTCTTCCGTCAGCGGTCCCATGCCGCCCTTGCCGACCACCAGTTTGACGCCAGTCTGTTCGATAAAGTCTTTCTCAAACGCTTCCATACGCATGCTGGTGGTTGGGCCGACGGAAACCATTTCCCATTTTTCACCGTTCTTACGTACGATCGGGCCCGCGTGGAAAATGGCTTTGCCGTTCAGGTCATAAGGAATCGGGCGCTTCAGTTCGATCAGGCGGCGGTGGCAAACGTCACGGCAGGTCACCAGCGTACCGGTCAGGTAAATGACATCGCCAACGCGAATGTCTGCCAGATCTTCGGCTTTGATCGGGGTTGTGAGGATCTTTTTCATAACGCGCTCCGGGTGTGAGACAGGTTTTCGAAGGAGAGGTCAGCATGAACCAACAGCGTGCCGCGACGGTGGGCCCAGCAGCCAGTAGAGACGGCAACGCCGATAGTCGACGGGTGGCGCGCGGCGGATTCGATATGCACGCCCATCACCGAGCTATTACCGGTCAATCCTTGCGGACCAATGCCCAGACGGTTAAGTCCTTCTTCCAGACGCAGTTCCAGCTCGGCCGCTTTCGGATTCGGATGACGTGAGCCGATAGGGCGCAGCACCGCTTTACGAGAAAGAACGGCGGCGGTTTCTACGGAGGTGGCAATACCTACACCCACCAGCACTGGCGGACAGGCGTTGACTGCCAGCGTGGAGATATTTTCAAAAACAAATTTCACCACACCTTCGTAGCCCTCAGAAGGCATTAACACTTTCGAGCGTCCCGGCAGCGTACAGCCGCCGCCTGCCATGTAGACTTCGATTTCCGCGTCATCGTTATCAGGGATGATGTCCCAGGTGACCCACGGCACACCGGTACCTGTATTTTTGCCGGTATTCACTTCGTCAAAAATCTCGACCGCGTTATGGCGCAGCGGCGCTTTTACCGTGGCGTCTTCAACGGCCTGCTTCAGAATGCTTTGCAGTTCGCCGAGGAGCGGAAAACGGGAACCGACCTTCACGAAGAACATAATCTCGCCGGTGTCCTGACAGGCTGGGCGGTTCAGGTCGATAGCTTTCTGCATGTTGTCAAACATGGTGTGGTAGATGATTTTACCCATCGGCGAGGTTTCGCCTTCACGCAGCTGTTTTAATTTATCCACGACGTCATCGGGCATGCGGGTAGAAATCATGGCGGTAAAATCAGCGACAATGTTCGTCAGCGTATTTATCGCATTTTGGTTATTTTGATTGCTCATCTTGTTAACTCCAGTTCTTTTATTTATCTGGAAATAAATTCTCCGCCACAAACTACCACTAAAAATGTGGGTTAATATTATTTGCCACTGTGAATATCTAATTAACAGTTCGTGAATGATGTCCGGATAAGGCAATAAAAATTGCGCAAAGGCAGGGTTTAAGACGCATGAGAGAATTACACTGCGGTGAACAACATTACGGATAGACCGATCATGCTGAACACGTATCCCCTGGCGAAAGACCTGCAGGTGTTGGTTGAAATTGTGCATAGCGGCAGCTTCAGCGCTGCCGCCGCGACGCTGGGGCAAACGCCGGCGTTTGTGACAAAACGCATTCAGATCCTAGAGTCCACGCTGGGGACGACGCTGCTAAGCCGCTCTGCGCGTGGTGTAGCGCTCACGGAGAGTGGTCAACGTTGCTATGAACATGCGCAGGCGATCCTCGCGGGCTATCAGCATCTGGTCGATGACGTCACGCAACTCAAAACGCGCCCGGCAGGGATGATTCGTATCGGCTGTAGTTTTGGCTTTGGGCGCAGTTATATTGCACCGGCAATTACCGAATTGATGCATAGCTACCCTGAATTACAGGTGCATTTTGAGCTTTACGATCGGCAAATTGATTTGGCACAGGATAATATCGATTTGGATATTCGTATTAATGACGAGATACCGGATTATTATATTGCGCATTTGTTAACGAAAAACAAAAGAATATTGTGTGCGGCCCCACCGTACTTACAAAAATACGGTGAGCCGATGACGTTACAGGAATTAAGTCGTCATGATTGTCTGGTCACCAAAGAACGCGATATGACTCACGGGGTGTGGGAACTGGACAATGGTCAGGAGAAAAAGTCGGTCAAGGTGGCGGGACATCTTTCCTCTAACAGCGGTGAGATTGTGTTGCAGTGGGCGCTACAGGGAAAAGGGATCATGCTGCGTTCTGAATGGGATGTGCAGCCGTTTCTGGCCAGCGGTGAACTGGTGCGTGTGCTGCCGGACTATGCGCAGAGCGCTAATATCTGGGCGGTTTATCAGGAGCCGCTGTATCGCAGCGTGAAGCTGCGCGTGTGCGTGGAATTTCTGGCGACGTGGTGTCAAAACCGATTAGGCAAACCGGTGGAGGGGTATCACATCCCCCACGCCGGATAAGACGCCGTTGCGTCGCTATCCGACAATAAAATCACTCGGGGTCTCGTTCGCGTTTTTTCTTCAACTTGGTCCAGATCTTCGGCTCCTGACGACGCCACAGACGCTGAATGTTGTCATGGTGACGAAGCAGAATTAAGCACGACAGCATGGACACCGGGAAAGTGAACTGGGGATTGAACCACCAGACGTAAAAAGGGGCGATCAACGCGCTGACGATAGCGCCTAACGACGAGTAGCCGCTCAACAGGACGGTCAGCAGCCAGGTCCCGGCCATCACGCCGGTTAAGTCCCAACCAATCGGCGCAATCGCGCCAAAAGCGGTGGCAACGCCTTTCCCACCTTTAAAGCCGAAGAATACCGGCCAAATGTGGCCCAGACAGGCGGCGATTGCGATCAATCCCAGCCAGAAGGGGCTGACGCCTAGCGCATAGGCACCCCAGACGGGTAACATACCTTTCAGGACGTCGAAAATCAGTACCGCGACGGCGGCTCCCTTGCCACCGATGCGCAGCACGTTTGTCGCGCCCGGATTCCCAGAGCCGCTGTCGCGCGGGTCCGGCAATCCAGCAAGGCGGCATACCAGAATAGCACTGGAAATTGAGCCACAGAGGTACGCGAAGATAATCATTCCAGGCGCGATTGCACTCATAAGCTGTTCCGTTTTGAAAATGTCGTGTAAAACGCTACTTCTGTGGATAATACGCATATTTCGCCGGAAGTGGTATCCGGGTTAGCCAAAAAGCAGGCAGGTCGTGATGGATATTGTATTTATAGAGCAACTTTCTGTAATCACCACTATTGGTGTTTACGACTGGGAACAAACGATCGAACAACGGTTGGTGTTCGATATCGAAATGGCATGGGATAACCGCAAATCGGCTAAAAGCGATGATGTGGCTGATTGCCTGAGCTATGCTGATATTGCTCAAACGGTTGTTAATCATGTGGAAGGTGGGCGCTTTGCGCTGGTAGAACGGGTTGCGGAAGAGGTGGCGGATCTGCTGCTTAGCCGCTTTAATTCTCCCTGGGTACGGATCAAACTCAGTAAACCTGGCGCGGTAGCCCGTGCGGCGAACGTCGGGGTTATCATTGAGCGTGGCAATAATCTGAAAGAAAATAATTAATTTAATAATTTCTAAAACAAACGGGTATAAAAGGGTCCTTTCGTCGGCTCTTTTTTGCCGTGGTTTCTCTATCTAGGGGTTTATTAATGAGTGATATGCACTCGCTGCTGGTGGCGGCAATTTTGGGTGTGGTCGAAGGATTGACGGAATTTTTACCCGTTTCCAGTACTGGCCATATGATTATTGTTGGCCACCTGCTGGGTTTTGAGGGTGACACTGCAAAAACATTTGAAGTGGTGATTCAGCTGGGCTCTATTCTGGCGGTGGTGGTGATGTTCTGGCGACGTCTGTTTGGCTTGATCGGCATTCACTTCGGCAAGGCTCCGCATGAAGGCTCTGGCAAAGGTCGGTTGACGCTGGGACATATCCTGTTGGGGATGATTCCAGCCGTGGTACTGGGGCTAATCTTCCACGACACCATCAAATCGCTGTTTAACCCGATCAACGTGATGTATGCGCTGGTGGTGGGTGGTGTACTGCTGATTGCCGCAGAATGCCTGAAGCCGAAAGAGCCGCGTGCGCCGGGTCTGGATGATATGACCTGTCGCCAGGCGTTTATGATTGGCTGTTTCCAGTGTCTGGCGCTGTGGCCGGGTTTTTCTCGCTCCGGGGCGACGATTTCTGGCGGCATGCTGATGGGCGTGAGTCGTTACGCGGCCTCTGAATTCTCCTTCCTGCTGGCCGTACCGATGATGATGGGCGCGACGGCGCTGGATCTCTACAAGAGCTGGTCTTTCCTCAGCGCATCAGATATCCCGATGTTTGCAGTCGGATTTGTGACGGCGTTTATCGTGGCGCTGGTAGCGATCAAAACCTTCCTACAACTGATTAAACGCATCTCGTTCATTCCGTTTGCGATTTACCGCTTTATTGTGGCGGCTGCCGTTTACGTCGTGTTCTTCTGATGTCTTACCGTGGTGCCGGATGGCGGCGTTCTGCCTTATCCGGCCTACGGGTTATATCCGTTTCGAACCTGTAGGCCGGATAAGCACAGCGCATCCGGCAACGCAGTGTCTACGCTTTCGGGCACCGCTGCTCCTTCCAACTGGCTACCGCCGCGATGCGACGCCGGGTCAGTTCTTCACGAATTGCCTGACCTTTGAATCCAGCTTCAACCACGTCTTTCGTTGGTACCGCCTGTGCAACCTGCCAGGCTTCGCGCAACAGTCTGCCTTGCGGATAATCTGCCGCTTCAAAACCGGTTCGCCCACGCACATCGGCCTCGCTGGTGAGGGCGATTTGCTCCACGCGCTGCGGTTTGCGCCAGGCATCGATGGAATCAAACAGCTTAACGATGGTTTTCGGCTGCAGGATCGGGAAGGTATGAATGAGGTCGTGGAACTCGGAAACCAGTTTGGCTAAATCACGGATGTCATTCGGCACGCGCAGGCGTTGGCACAGTTGTTCGACAAGCTTAACACCTGCCGGACCGTGGCCGTGATGGCGCGGCCACAGCGCTTTAGGCGTCAATGCCTTGCCAAGATCGTGGCACAGCGTAGCAAAACGCACGTCGACCTCCGGACTTAACATGGCTGCCATCGACAGCGTCATCAGCGTGTGAATGCCGGTATCGATTTCCGGATGCCACTGCGCGGGGGCAGGAACGCCAAACAAAGCATCCACTTCCGGAAACAGGACGCGCAGTGCGTCGCAGTCGCGCAGGACCTGGAAAAATACCTGTGGGTTACGGGTGGTTAATGCGCCTTCGGTTTCTTTCCACACCCGCTCTGGTGTCAGATGCTCCAGTTCACCAGCGGCGGTCATGTCACGCATTAGCGTCATGGTTTCGTCAGCAATCCGAAAACCGAGGTGCGCATAGCGGGCAGCAAAGCGTGCCACGCGCAGCACGCGCAGCGGATCTTCGCTAAAGGCAGATGAAACATGGCGCAGCAGACGGTTTTCCAGATCGTCGCGTCCGTTATACGGGTCGATAATCTCCCCGTCGTCATCGCGGGCGATTGCGTTGATGGTCAGGTCACGACGCTGAAGATCGGCCTCCAGCGTGACATCTGCGGCGGCATAGCAGGTGAACCCGGTATACCCCGAGCCTGACTTACGTTCGGTACGCGCCAGCGCATACTCTTCGCGGGTTTGCGGATGCAGAAACACGGGAAAATCGCGGCCTACCTGCTGGTAGCCCGCGTCGAGCATCTCTTGCGGCGTGGCGCCAACAACAACCCAATCTTTATCTTTAATCGGTAGCCCTAATAACGCATCCCGAACAGCACCACCGACCAGATAAATCTTCACGCCACTTTCCTTTTGAAAACTATGATCCCTTAATCATATGTCAGTGTGGCGGAGAAGGCGATTCAGTTCATCCAGCGATCTTTGCGTTTACGGCTTGGGATCATGTGTGGCAGAACCAGGCCGAGCAGCAGACCAAGACCCAACACGCCGCCACCGTACATAAACCACTGCATGATGATGGTGCGCTGTTTGTCATCAAGCTGAAGGTTGGCTGCGCTGACCTTCTTTTGCGCCACGATAAGCTCGTTTTTCAGCTTCTGGTTTTCTTGTTTCAGCCCGTCGATCACGCTGTCGCTTTGCGCTACCTTTTGCTGCATATCAGCGGTGCGCTGATTCCACGTGGTATCGATATTATTGAGCTTATCGGTCAAGGTCTTAACCTGGTTTTCCAGGTCGGGAACGCGGGTACGCAGGCTCGGCGTACTGTTCAGCTCTTTCAGTGGGATCCAGGCGGTACGTCCGGTGCTGTCTTTCACCTGGCCGTAGTTAGTGTTGGCATCGGTCTGTAATAGCGTGACTTCCTCGCCGGCGTTAACCGTACCCACGAGGCGATAATTATCTCCCGGACCGCTGCGGACCCAGGTGTTCAGTTCGTCAGAGACATAGCGCTTTTCTTCGGCATGAGAGACTGCAGTGGCGCTAAGTGCGAGTAAAGTTAATCCAATCAGGCGTAATTTTGGCATCAGGCTGTCGTTATTGTCATAGAAAGTGGAACGATAGTAGTGGCATCAGTGTCTCTACGCAAAGCATTCGACATCAATCGGAATCATCTGTGTCCTTTTTGCCACCACTTGAAACTTTTACGCCCGTCAAATTGCTCGTTGCATGGCAATTTGGCGCAAAATACTATCTACTGACCATAAAGAACGAACTTAGTTCGCAGTCAGTTTTCTCAACTGTGACATAACCCATAAGTACAAGACCATGGCCCAGGAAATCGAATTAAAATTTATCGTCAATAATGACGCTGTAGATGCGCTACGTGAACGTCTGAATACGCTGGGGGGAGAACATCATGCGCCCAGCCAGTTGCTGAATATCTACTACGAAACACCGGATGCGTGGTTGCGTGGTCACGATATGGGGCTGCGTATTCGCGGTGAAAATGGTCATTACGAAATGACCATGAAAATTGCCGGACGCGTGACGGGCGGACTGCACCAGCGGCCAGAATATAACGTTGCGCTAAACGCGCCTGAGCTGGACCTCACCTTGTTCCCAACGGAAGTCTGGCCTGATGGCGAGCTGCCCGCTGAACTTGCTTCTCAAGTGCAGCCGTTGTTCAGCACCGATTTTTACCGTGAGAAATGGTTGGTTGATGTTGATGGCAGCCGGATTGAAATGGCCCTCGATCTGGGGGAGGTGAAAGCGGGCGAGTTTGCAGAACCTATCTGTGAGCTTGAACTTGAACTGCTAAGCGGCGATACCCGTGCGGTACTGAAGCTGGCAAACCAGCTGGTTTCGCAAACCGGTTTACGCCAGGGTAGCTTGAGCAAAGCAGCGCGCGGTTATCACCTTGCTCAGGGGAATGCGCCGCGCGAACTCAAACCGACACGCATTTTGAAAGTTCCGGCGAAAGCGAGTATTGAGCAGGGGCTGGAAGCGGCGCTGGAGCTGGCATTATCACAGTGGCAGTACCATGAAGAGCTGTGGGTGCGCGGCGTTAAAGGGGCGAAAGCCGAGGTGCTGGCGGCTATGGGCCTGGTGCGTCACATTCTGATGCTGTTTGGCGGTAATGTGCCGCGAAAAGCGAGCGCTCACTTACGTGATTTGTTGACCCAGTCGGAAGCGATCATTTCGTCGGACGTTTCTGCTGTTTCGGCGGTTTACAGCACGCAAACGGCAATGGCCAAGCTGGCGCTGACCGAATGGTTGGTGACCAAAGGATGGCAGCCGTTCCTTGATGCGAAGGCGCAGGGAAAAATTGCCGACTCCTTTAAGCGTTTCTCGGATACCCATCTTTCACGCCATGCCGCTGAGCTGAAGACCGCTTTTGCGCAGCCGCTGGGCGATCAGTACGCCGATCAGCTTCCTCGTTTGACGCGCAACATTGATAGCATGCTGATGCTGGCGGGATACTACGACGAAAATGTCGCATCAGAATGGATCGCCAACTGGCAGGGTTTGCGTCACGCCATTGCGGCCAATCAATATATTGAAATTGAACACTTCCGCAACGAGGCAATCGCGCTGGAACCGTTCTGGCTACACAGCGGAAAACGATAATCAGGGCCGAGGCCTGGATGCCTGATGGCGCTGCGCTTATCAGGCCTACGCGATGTGTGTAACTGTCATGTAGGCCGGATAAGGCTAAACGCCGCCATCCGGCACCATTCAAAGGATAACCCGTAAATGAAGCAGCTCTCTTCACCGTTACAGCAGTACTGGCCGACCGTTGTTGAGCGGCTGCCAGCAGCAATATCTAAGTCCTCGCTTAGCGTTCAGGCGAAGTCAGTACTTACATTCAGCGATTTTGTCCGTGACAGCATTATTGCCCATCCCGAATGGCTGGCTGAGCTGGAAAGCGCTCCCCCCCTGGCGGATGAATGGCAACACTATGCCGACTGGTTACAGCAAACATTGGCTGACGTTAGTGATGAAAACACGCTGATGCGTGAGTTACGCCTGTTTCGCCGTCGCATTATGGTGCGTATCGCCTGGGCACAGACGCTGTCGCTGGTGACTGAAGAGAGTATTTTGCAGCAGCTAAGCCATCTGGCTGAAACGTTGATCGTCGCCGCGCGCGACTGGTTATACGCCGCCTGCTGTCGCGAATGGGGTACGCCTTGTAATCCTGAAGGTGTGGCGCAGCCGCTGCTGATTTTAGGCATGGGGAAACTGGGCGGCGGCGAGCTGAATTTTTCCTCCGATATCGACCTGATTTTTGCCTGGCCGGAGCACGGCAGCACACAGGGCGGGCGCCGCGAGCTGGATAACGCCCAGTTCTTTACCCGTATGGGCCAGCGGCTCATCAAGGTATTAGATCAGCCTACAATGGATGGGTTTGTCTATCGGGTGGATATGCGTTTACGCCCGTTTGGAGACAGCGGTCCGTTGGTACTGAGCTTCTCTGCGCTGGAGGATTATTACCAGGAGCAAGGGCGCGACTGGGAACGCTATGCGATGGTCAAAGCCCGCATTATGGGCGATGCCGACGGCACTTACGTCAGCGAGCTTCGTGCCATGCTGCGGCCTTTTGTTTTCCGTCGCTATATTGATTTCAGCGTGATCCAGTCGTTGCGTAACATGAAAGGGATGATTGCTCGTGAAGTGCGCCGCCGTGGCCTGAAAGACAACATCAAGCTGGGGGCGGGCGGTATTCGTGAAATCGAATTTATCGTACAGGTATTCCAGCTGATTCGCGGCGGACGTGAACCGTCGCTGCAATCCCGCTCGCTGTTACCGACGCTTAGCGCCATCAATGCGCTGCACCTGCTGTCTGATACCGATACGGAACAACTGCGAGCAGCCTATCTCTATTTACGCCGCCTGGAAAACCTGCTGCAAAGCATCAATGATGAACAGACCCAAACGTTGCCAGGCGATGAACTGAATCGCGCGCGGCTGGCGTGGGGGATGAACGTTGATGACTGGCAGCAATTAACTGATGTGCTGGCCAATCATATGGACAACGTACGCCGGGTATTTAACGAGCTGATTGGCGATGACGAAGCTGAAACCCAGGAAGAGTCGCTTTCAGAACAGTGGCGCGAACTGTGGCAGGATGCATTACAGGAAGATGACACCACGCCGGTGCTGACGCATCTGGCGGATGACGATCGCCGGCGCGTGCTGTCTCTGATTGCAGATTTCCGCAAAGAGCTGGATAAACGCACCATTGGCCCACGCGGACGCCAGGTGCTGGATCATTTAATGCCGCATCTGCTGAGCGATGTCTGTACGCGTGACGATGCCTCAGTCCCGCTATCGCGCATTACCCCTCTGCTGGTGGGGATTGTTACCCGTACGACCTATCTGGAACTGCTGAGCGAATTCCCCGGGGCGCTGAAGCATCTGATTTCGCTCTGTGCGGCCTCGCCGATGGTCGCCAGCCAGCTGGCGCGGTATCCGCTGTTGCTCGACGAACTGCTGGATCCGAACACCCTGTATCAACCTACCGCGACGGATGCTTACCGTGATGAGCTGCGCCAGTATTTGCTGCGCGTGCCGGAAGATGACGAAGAGCAGCAACTTGAGGCTCTGCGCCAGTTTAAGCAAACGCAGCTACTGCGTATTGCTGCAGCTGATATCGCCGGTACGCTGCCGGTGATGAAGGTGAGCGACCATTTAACCTGGCTGGCGGAAGCTATTATTGATGCGGTAGTCCAGCAGGCGTGGACGCAGATGGTCGCGCGCTACGGTCAACCCACTCATCTTGGCGAACGCGAGGGGCGTGGCTTTGCCGTCGTCGGCTATGGCAAACTGGGCGGTTGGGAGTTGGGTTACAGCTCGGATCTCGATTTGATCTTCCTGCATGACTGTCCGATGGACGTGATGACGGACGGTGAGCGTGAGATTGACGGGCGACAGTTCTATCTGCGTCTGGCGCAGCGCATTATGCACCTCTTCAGTACCCGTACTTCGTCCGGTATTTTGTACGAAGTGGATGCGCGTTTGCGTCCGTCAGGGGCGGCGGGAATGCTGGTGACATCAGCTGATGCTTTCGCCGATTATCAGCGTAACGAAGCCTGGACATGGGAGCATCAGGCGCTGGTGCGTGCTCGTGTAGTGTATGGCGACCCGCAGTTAACCTCTCAGTTTGATGCGATTCGTCGCGATATCATGACCCTTGTCCGCGATGGGAAAACCTTGCAGACCGAGGTGCGCGAAATGCGTGAGAAAATGCGTGCCCATTTGGGCAATAAGCATCGCGATCGTTTTGATATCAAAGCGGATGAAGGCGGCATCACAGACATTGAGTTTATTACGCAGTATCTGGTGCTGCGCTATGCGCATGAAAAACCGAAGCTGACGCGCTGGTCGGATAACGTGCGCATTCTGGAATTACTGGCGCAAAACGACATTATATACGAGCAGGAAGCGTTGGCGCTTACCCGAGCTTATACGACGTTGCGTGATGAACTTCACCATCTTGCATTGCAGGAACTTCCGGGCCATGTGGCGCCGGAGCACTTCGACGCTGAACGTACACTGGTGCGTGACAGCTGGCAGAAGTGGCTGGGTGCCGAGTGAAGTGTGCTATTATCGCGCGCAAATTTTAAGACACTCAGAGAATCTCTTAGGAGACAGGAATGAAAGTAACTCTGCCAGAGTTTGAACGTGCAGGAGTCATGGTTGTCGGTGATGTGATGCTGGATCGCTACTGGTACGGTCCTACCAGCCGTATTTCACCTGAAGCGCCTGTTCCGGTGGTAAAAGTGGATACCATCGAAGAACGTCCCGGTGGCGCAGCAAACGTGGCGATGAACATTGCCTCTCTGGGAGCGAATTCGCACCTGGTGGGCCTGACCGGTATTGACGACGCGGCGCGTGCGCTGAGCAAAACGCTGACGGATGTAAACGTAAAATGCGATTTCGTATCCGTGCCGACCCATCCGACGATCACCAAACTGCGCGTGCTTTCCCGCAACCAGCAGCTGATTCGCCTGGATTTCGAAGAAGGTTTTGAAGGTGTGGATCCGCAGCCGCTGCACGAGCGTATTAACCAGGCGCTGGGTTCTATCGGTGCTCTGGTGCTCTCCGACTACGCCAAAGGCGCGTTGGCAAGCGTGCAGCAGATGATTGCTCTGGCGCGTAAGGCTGGGGTGCCGGTGCTTATCGATCCGAAAGGAACCGATTTTGAACGCTACCGTGGCGCAACGCTGCTGACGCCGAACCTGTCTGAGTTTGAAGCGGTGGCGGGCAAGTGCAACAGCGAAGATGAACTGGTTGAACGCGGCATGAAAGTGATTGCTGATTTCGACCTTTCCGCACTGCTGATCACGCGATCCGAGCAGGGGATGACGTTGCTGCAACCGGGCAAATCTCCACTGCATATGCCGACGCAGGCGCAGGAAGTGTATGACGTGACCGGTGCAGGCGATACGGTTATCGGCGTGCTGGCGGCGACGCTGGCGGCGGGTAACTCACTGGAAGAGGCGTGCTATTTTGCTAACGCCGCAGCCGGTGTTGTCGTTGGTAAGCTGGGGACCTCCACCGTTTCTCCGATTGAACTGGAAAACGCCGTGCGCGGTCGGGCCGATACTGGCTTTGGCGTGATGAGCGAATCTGAGCTGAAACAGGCCGTTGCCAGCGCCCGCAAGCGCGGCGAGAAAGTGGTAATGACCAACGGTGTGTTCGACATCCTGCATGCGGGCCATGTTTCCTATCTGGCGAATGCGCGCAAGCTGGGCGATCGCCTGATCGTGGCGGTCAACAGCGATGCTTCGACCAAACGTCTGAAAGGTGAAACGCGTCCGGTCAACCCGCTGGAACAGCGTATGATCGTACTGGGCGCGCTGGAATCCGTCGACTGGGTGGTCTCTTTTGAAGAAGATACGCCGCAGCGTCTGATTGCTGGCATTCTGCCGGATCTGCTGGTCAAAGGCGGCGACTATAAGCCGGAGCAGATTGCGGGTAGTGAAGAGGTGTGGGCGAACGGCGGTGAAGTGCTGGTGCTGAACTTCGAAGATGGCTGCTCCACGACAAATATCATCAAGAAGATCCAGAAAGACAGCGATAAATAACACCTGAAAAGTTTGCCGGATGGCGGTGTAAACACCTTATCCGGCCTACGTGACGTAACGTTTGTAGGCCGGATAAGACGCTTTCGCGTCGCCATCCGGCATTTTTACGTTTTATTCTTGAGCCACAGCGCTACTTTCCACTGATTTTAACAGCTCGGCCAGTGCTGACAGCGAACCGCTGGACAATCCAATTTCACTTAACAGCGAGTCAATCAGCGGCGCTTGTGTACGATAAGGAAGAGTTGTCGGAAACTGTGAACCCGCGCAGTTGTTTTGCGCACAATATGTACAGAATAACTTCGTATCCAGGGAAATACTGAAATTAGAAAAAGCATATGGCCTTAGCAGATATTCAATAACTGGAGGGTATGCTCATGAACAGCAATATGTATTCACTGAACAATTTCGATTTCCTGGCCCGTAGTTTTGCCAGGATGCAGGCTGAGGGCCATCCCATTGATATCCAGGCGATAACCGGGAATATGGATGAAGAACATCGTAGCTGGTTTTGCAAACGCTATGCGCTGTACTGCCAGCAAGCGACGGAAGCCAGGAAGCTAGAACTGGAACACTAACAGAAAAACGGGCCTTGCGGCCCGTTGTCGTTTTTACTCTTGCGGATCAACTGACGGGATCGCGGGGGCAGGCTTAACGTCTGCCGTTTTATCACGTGATTCAAGCTCAGTCAGACGTTGCTCAAGCAGCGCCAGCTTTTCACGCGTGCGCAATAAAACCTGAGTCTGTACATCGAATTCTTCGCGGCTTACCAGATCCAGACGGGTCAGCTGTGACTGCAGCGTTTGACGAATTTTCTTCTCGACGTCTTCGCCAAACTCGCGGATCCCTTTCGGCATCGACTCGTGAACCTGACGAGCAATCTGCTCAATTTTTTTCGGGTCAATCATTGTGGTTTCCCTGAACTGGTACGTGTTGCTGCCTATTGTAGTGCGAACTGGCACAGGCATAAACCAGAATTGTGTGAAGCTAAGACGAGTAAAGGCGTTGATGAAGGTAATCAATAGCGTTATAGTTAACCCGCTTATTCTCAGGGCGGGGCGAAATTCCCCACCGGCGGTAAATCAACTGATGTTGAAAGCCCGCGAGCGCTTTTTGTTACGGCAAAAAGGTCAGCAGATCCGGTGTAATTCCGGGGCCGACGGTTAGAGTCCGGATGGGAGAGAGTAACGATCCAGTCGGGCATGGACCCGCTCACGTTATTTTTTTGCCGCTTAGACGGTACTCCTAAGACTGCCCTGATTCTGGTAACCATAATTTTAGTGAGGTTTTTTTACCATGAATCAGACGCTACTTTCCTCTTTTGGTACGCCTTTCGAACGTGTTGAACATGCGCTGTCTGCGCTGCGTGAAGGACGCGGTGTAATGGTGCTTGACGATGAAGACCGTGAAAACGAAGGCGATATGATTTTCCCGGCAGAAACCATGACCGTAGAACAGATGGCGCTGACCATCCGTCACGGTAGCGGTATTGTTTGCCTGTGCATCACTGAAGACCGACGCAAACAGCTCGATCTGCCAATGATGGTGGAAAATAACACCAGCGCTTACGGTACCGGTTTTACCGTGACCATTGAAGCCGCAGAAGGCGTAACCACCGGCGTTTCCGCAGCAGACCGTGTTACAACGGTGCGTGCGGCAATTAAGGATGGCGCAAAACCTTCCGATCTTAACCGTCCGGGGCACGTTTTCCCGCTGCGTGCTCAGGCAGGCGGCGTGTTGACCCGCGGTGGTCATACTGAAGCAACCATCGACCTGATGACGCTGGCAGGGTTTAAACCAGCCGGTGTGCTGTGCGAACTGACCAATGATGACGGCACCATGGCCCGTGCGCCAGAGTGCATCGAATTTGCCGGTAAGCATAATATGGCTGTAGTGACTATCGAAGACCTGGTGGCCTACCGTCAGGCGCATGAGCGCAAAGCCAGCTAATTGCTGACTACCGCGACAACCGTGGTAGGGATAAAAAAACCGAAGTCAGTTTTCTGGCTTCGGTTTTTTGTTATTGCAGCCTGGCTATTTAGTTCTGGCCAGTTTAAGTGCCCAGGCTCCGCTCATTACCAGCAACAGCACTAAACACAAACCAAAAGCGAGCAGGCAGGCCTGCGCCATATTCATAAAATGCCATGGCGGGAGCAGATACCAGCCTTCGGACTGCTGGTACAGATCGACAAACCACTTTTGCACACTGCTAAGCGCTACGCCATCAGGAACGACAGGTGCGTCATAGCCGCAATCTCCAGTGGGCTTAAACCATTCTGGAGCCCAGTTTGCCAGCGGCAAATTGAAAGGGAATGTCGGATCGGTGGAACATCCCTGTACGCCAAAGAGCGAATCCGGGTCCGGGTTATGTACCGCATAATGAATGCCATTAAGTTTGATGGAGAACTTAATACCTATAATGCTGCCATAAAATGCCGCAATGCAGCCGACCAGTTTTAGAATAAGGTTTTTAGGGTTTATTGCCGCGATCAGCCCACCCAAAACCATCACAAACATGGCAAAGCGGATGTATACACATTGCTCGCAGGGGGCCATGTAGAGATAGATTTGGAAGAACGAGTGCGCCAGAATAATTAACCCACCCATGGCACAAGCCATTAGCAACCACAAAAAGCGTCGCTCCTGCCATCTCACCAGGGTATCAACCGGTGCGGTACATAAGTCTCGCCACAATCCTTTAATAAAAGCCATAGCCGGTTCCCTGTTTATTTTGTCGCCAGCTCTCTGACAAGCTCAGCCATGGAATCAATCGATTTGATGCTTTTGGTGTAGATCAGGTACTTACCATTGACGACGTAAGCCGGAACGCCCTGAATTTTGGCAATATCATAAGCCGCTTTCCATTTTTCCAAGTTCTCCTGGACTACGGGTTCTTTTAAGGCGTTCTCGAAGTCTGCTTGACTCATACCCGCAGCATCCAGCCCTGTTTTGATGAATGAAGCGGGATCTTTACCGTCAGACCAGCGTTCCTTCTTGTCGTGGTAGGCAGTGTAGTAAGCAAACTTGGCTTTTTTAAACTGTGATTTGGCGTCAAACAATGAGACCCCTGCGGCCTGATCCTTCGCAATCATTACTGCAAATACTTCACTGGCCTGTTTGCCATATTTTCCTTTAGTTTCGAGATGAAACGGTGTGAAGGCGACGAGATCGGCAACTTTTTCTGACACCGGGCCGGTCACGGCTTTATCATATTTGTAGCAGAATGGGCAGTCGTAGCTGAATACTTTTATCAACGTCTTATCAGCATTGGGAATCGGTTTCTCCAGTACCATATAGTCAGTACCTTCAGTAAAAGCCGATGCTGCAAATGGTGATACCAGCGCCGCCGTTAATACCACGCTTTTAAATAATGAAGTAATCCATTTAGATGACATAATTAATCCTTAATCTAACGAAATTATTTAAACATTTGTTGTGGGCGAACCAGTAATGCGCGGTAGTGAGTTTGGTTTGGTTTATCGGAAAGGACATCAATTTCGACTTTGACTTCTTTTGTTTTGTAGTCAATTTCGTTGATTTTGCCGATGGTTGGCTGTCCAACGTCAAATAAATTAATAGAACCACCAAATCCAAACATCGTGTCGCGGTCTTTTTGATATTCAATTACCGACGTGATAGGACTGTAGAAATCATAACCGCGCTCTTTCCCGTATTCCCAAACCTGCTGAACGGTTCCTTTTTTCTCGTCAATTTTATATTCGACGAATCGGGAGTATTTCATTGTAGGTAGAGCCGGTTGTTCGAGTCCACGGCCATCGCCATTGTCAAAGATGGTTAGTGTTCCTTTGCTGGAGAGCCAGGCGGTGTGTTGGGTGTAGGTAAAATCGAAATCAGTATTCTCGCACTTACCGTTTTCATCACACTTCAGCGCGTTGCCCTTATCATCAACCGGTTTTAACAGTTTGCTTGCCAGCGCCTTATTCCAGCCTTTAGACGGTGCCAGGATCCATTTAACCTGTTTATCACGACCGATTTTGACGACACCCTGATGGCGGGAAGAAAGAATGATGGAGTCATCTTTAGCGTCATAGGCAATGGAGTTTACGTGAGCCCAGTTACGGCCCGCACCAACGCCGAGGGCGTCACCATAGGGGGTATCTGGCTCCAGTTTCGCCTGTTGACCTGCGTGAGCGAGATCCACGTTGACGCATACCGCGCCTGCGTCCAGAGCACCCAGCAGCGCGTCACGCATCGGGTCGAGAATTTGTGTCAGATCCCATACGTCAACAACACGTCCAGATTTATCGACTTCAATAATCTGGTCGCGGATGGTATGTACGTGAAGGCCATCTTCTTTGCGATAATCGCGTTTACCCACGCGAAGCAGTACGGTGCCGTTCACTGTTTCGACCGACTCATGTGAAGCATCCAGGAATCCGCGAGGCAGCTTATGGTCGGCAAGAATTTGCCCCAGCATATCGAATTCATACCAGTGCTGGCCCTGGACGGCGGTGAAGGTGCCTCGCGGTGTTTCACGAATACCCATCAGGTAGCCGCGCTTGTTGATATCCATGTCATGGCCGTCATAGAAGGTGTCCTGATCCAGCCACCACCGATATTCACCTTCCGTATCGATGACAAAGGTAAAGGGTGCGATATCAAAGGGGAGTGCGCCGCCAGCTGGACCCGCATCCAGGATGCCGGCATTTTTATCTTTTTCACCATGCCAGTGGAATTCCGCCCCCTGCGGGGTAAAGGTGTGGGTATTCACCAGATAAAGACGATCTTCAAAACCCGGTGCTACTTTAATCACTTTTGTTTGCTGTAAATCAGATATTGAGCGGTTATCCATGTAGTGATTTACGATGGCGGAAGTTTGCACCACATAATCATCTTTCATGGCCTTACCGTTTTCTTTATATTCAACGGTTACCTTATTTGCGAACTTTTGATAAAGGCCAAAAATAGGAATGCCATCGTACGTGGCGAGTGACTCTTTGCCGACGGTATAAGTCACCGGAACGCCTTTTTCACCTTTACCATGGACGGTAACTTTAACATCTGAAATAACGTGGCTATCTAATTCAACCAGCGCAGTAAGTGGGGCATTTCCATAAGGGTCAACTACTATTGCGCCCAATTTTCCTGCAGGTTGGGCCGGTTGAAAACCAGCGGCAAGAGAGTTTCCTGCTGCTAATCCAAATGTCAGTGCCAGAGTCCCTGCCAGAAGTGTTTTTCGGTATTGTGTAAACATGGATATATCTCCTTATATTACCTATAAATATAATCTTGCTGAATATATTATGTTTTTACTGTTTTGATAAAATAAAGCAGCATTGCTAATACTACTTTTGTAATGCATTAATTAATATTGATGAAATGTATTATTCTGCAGAAACTAATTTTTATTATTTTTTTTGATAGTATGAGTGAGATATTTTAAGAACAATATTTATTATTGCGTAGTGTGATCTTGTCGACATTGTTTTAATTGTTTATAACGAGTTTGGCTAATAGCGTAGCCGCTGATTTATATGATCGAAATCATATATTTGTTTCTGAAATATGCCACTATATGAGTATGTCAGAATAAGTTTGTGTAAAATTTTAACGTTAAATGTTTAATGATGTTAAATTTTAAGGGTAAAAGAATGTTTATTGCCTGGTATTGGATTGTATTAATTGCACTCATTGCGGTGGGTTATTATTGCCATATGAAACGTTATTGTCGGGCATTCCGCCAGGACAGAGATGCCTTACTTGAAGCGCGAAACAAACTCTTTCGTCGCGCTGGTGAAGATAACAGCGCGATTAAGGAACAGGATTAGTCCTTCATATTCTGCTATGGATGAGCGGATGCTGTAAATTTGCAGGGTGGCATCCGCCCTCTGGATTATCCGATTCCCATTGACTGGAGGATGACGAGGCTTAATCCCATCACCGACATTCCACATAACACCCCATAGCTGGGATTATTATTGGGATCGATCTCTTTTGCCAACGGCATCAATTCATCGACGGACAGCGCCACCATAATACCTGCGACTGCCGCCATTATTGCCGCCATCACCACCGGTGATATCAGGCTACCGAGAATTAACCACGCCAGTACGCCGCCCAGTATTTCTGCCATACCTGAAATCCCTGCCCAGAATATCGCCGTACGTTTGGAGCCTGTGGCGGCATAGACGGGACCCGCCACCGCTAATCCTTCAGGAATATTGTGCAATGCAACAGCGAGGGCAATACCAAAGCCCAGCTCAAGGTTGCTACTGGCGGTAACAAACGTCGCAATCCCTTCAGGAAAGTTGTGCAGGCTGATGCCGAGCGTTAATAAAATCGCGGTGCGTTTAATAGAGCCGGGTAGAGGCTGCGTTGTTTTTTGTACCAGATCCTGAGGGTGCGCGTGCGGCAATAGACGGTCCAGGCCAAAGTAGCCCAGTAAGCCGACGATAAACATTCCGTAGCCCAGCACTGGCGACATACCTTCAGCGGCCAGCGCAGCAGGTAGCATCTCCATAAGGGAGATCAGTAACATAATCCCGGCGGCGAAGCCTAAAGAAAAGGCGAGAACGCGGTTAGACGGTTTTTGCCCTAACACGCCGAGAAATGCGCCGATAAACGTGGCGGCACCTGCCAGTAAAGTCAGAAGTAAAGGTACTGACATCGACAAATAAAACTCCTTATCAATCTGCTGTCCGGGTTAGATCGTCAAAATAACTGATGATCTTCATCATGGTTATCTGAGTTCTTCATCAACCGAATAAGCGTATTGTGGTGGTATCAAAATGACTCCCTCAGTAAGGATATCATCATGTCTTCAACTCGTATGCCAGCATTGTTTTTGGGTCACGGTAGCCCGATGAATGTTCTGGAAGATAACGTTTATACCCGTGCCTGGCAGCAACTGGGGGAAACGTTGCCGCGTCCGAAAGCCATTGTGGTTGTCTCGGCGCACTGGTTCACCCGTGGAACGGGTGTGACAGCGATGGAAGCCCCCAAAACGATCCACGATTTTGGCGGTTTTCCGCAAGCATTATATGACACCCATTACCCGGCTCCTGGCTCGCCTGAACTGGCGCAGCATCTGGTTGACTTACTTGCTCCAGTGCCTGTGACCCTGGACAAAGAAGCCTGGGGTTTTGACCACGGTTCCTGGGGCGTGCTGATCAAGATGTATCCGAATGCGGACATTCCGATGGTGCAGTTGAGTATCGACAGCACCAAACCCGCGTCATGGCATTTTGAGATGGGCCGTAAGCTGGCGGCGCTGCGTGATGAGGGCATTATGCTGGTGGCCAGTGGTAACGTGGTGCATAACCTGCGCACTGCGCGTTGGCACGGTGAGAACACGCCTTATCCGTGGGCGACTTCATTCAATGACTATGTTAAGGCAAACCTGACATGGCAGGGACCGGTTGAGCAGCACCCATTGGTGAACTATCTCGATCATGAAGGTGGATCGTTGTCGAACCCGACGCCGGATCACTATCTGCCGCTGCTGTATGTACTCGGGGCTTGGGACGGTAAAGAGTCTGTCACGATCCCGGTAGATGGTATTGAGATGGGAAGTTTAAGTATGTTGTCGGTGCAGGTTGGATGATGAATGCCCGATGGCACTGCGCTTATCGGGCATTAAGTTCGCGTCGTAGGCCGGGTAAGGCGAAGCCACCACCCGGCACTTTCAATCATTCGACAAAAATATGCGGATAGAAACGTGACAGATCCTGCGTGATCAACGCGCGGTCTTCACGAATGCCGATCCCAGCTGGTTGATCGTTGATTAGCCAGCTGCCAATCAGCATATAGCTGTCGCCAAACTTCGGTAGCTGATGGAACTGCTGCACGATCATGCCTTCTTCACCGTACGGTCCTTCCACGGATTCGATCGTTTTACCGTTCTCAACGATGGAGACATTAGCCCCCTCGCGCGAGAAGATCGGTTTTACGACGAATTTATCCATCTGCGGATGGTCGTCTTCGGCGAAGTACGCTGGCAGCAGGTTCGGATGGTCCGGGAACATTTCCCATAACAGCGGCAACAGTGCTTTGTTGGAGATAATGCTCTTCCAGGCCGGTTCCAGCCAGCGAACGCCAGCATCTTCCAGCTTGGTGGAGAACATTTCACGCAGCATGAATTCCCAAGGATAGAGCTTGAACAGGTTAGAAATCACCTGATCCTGCATATCGGTGAACTGACCTTTTTCACCAAGACCAATATCTTCTACATAGAGGAATTCTGTAGCGATCTCAGCTTCGGCAGCGCAATCCTGCAGATACTGGATCGTACCGCGATCTTCTACCGTATCACGACAGCAGGTCAGATGAAGCAGTTGAAAACCATACTGCTCACGCAGCTCGGTGAAACGCTCGATCAGTTTTTCCTGCAGACTGTTGAACTGATCGCTGCCTTCCGGCAGGTTGCCCGCATTGAGCTGATCTTCCAGCCAGATCCACTGGAAAAACGCGGCTTCGTACAGCGAGGTTGGCGTATCGGCGTTGTTTTCTAAAAGCTTGGGTTCACCCGTGCCGTCCCACGCCAGATCGAGACGTGAATAGAGCGACGGTTGCTGTGTCTGCCAGGACTGGCGGACAAAGCCCCAGGTATGCTTCGGAATGCGAAACTTGGTCATCAACTCATCGCTGGCGATGACCTTTTCCACCACCTTGAGGCACATTTGATGCAGCTCTGCGGTGACCTCTTCCAGCTTTTCAACCTGAGCAAGAGTGAGCTTATAGTACGCTTCTTCACACCAGTACGGTTCGCCGTACATAGTGTGAAAATTGAAACCGTATTCGGTGGCTTTGTCGCGCCAGTCCGGGCGCTCAACAATACTGACTCTTTCCATGACGATCAGCCACCCATTGAACGTGTGGTGGTACCGCTTGCGCTACGCTGCATGGTGCTCTGTTTGGCCACAGATTCACCAAATCCGCCGCGGGTTACGGTAGAGGTGGTGGCAGGTTTCGGTGCCATAGCGGTTTTCGGTACGGTCATGGTGCGACCCGGCGTTGCTGCGCCGTAGTTTTTACCGCTGGCATCCGTGTATTTGCCGTAAGCCGGGCTGGCTGGGTTTTTCGAGCTGAACAGCGGTTGCTGAGCGCCCATTCCGCCGCCCATCAGTCGACCCATCATGTAGCCTGCCATCAGCGGCATCCAGAAGCTGCCGCTGCTTTGATTCTGCGCTTGAGCCTGGCCTTCACCGGTCGGCGCCATACCTGCTTGCGCAGGAGCCTGCTGGCACTGGCCTTCGCCGAATTCAGCGATACAGTCTTCACGAGTGGCGTATTTTGGCGCGGTACGTTCAGCTTCTTTCAGCGCATTGTTAAACGCGGTAGTACATTCGGCGCTTTTACCCGGATTCGCCGCAGAGCAGTCGTCAGCGTTCTGATAAAGCGAAACCGTTTCGTCGCTCTTTTCACAGCCCGCGAGCATAAACACAGCGGTAACTGCCAGGGCGACAGGAGTCAGATGGCGCGCGCTCCAGCTTTTGCGGAACGAGGCGTGATGTATAGATTTTGTCCGTTTCATTTATGTCTTCCAGTACCCAGTGGTAACTCTGCTCAGAATAGAGGATGACTGGTCGAAATTGAAGCGGTAAGAGGCGAGAATGCGGAAGAAGGGGCGGATCTTTACGTTGTCTTACGTTCAGACGGGGCCGAAGCCCCGTCATCAGCATCAGTTACGGAACGGGTTGTTGCCGGTGCTGCTGGTTGAACGTGCTGCTGTCGGCTGTGCCGCAGGCGTCGCGCTGTTGGACGTATAACCGTCCGCCGCGGCATCTTGCTGCGCGTTTTCCGGCGCGATCGTATCCGGAGTCGTGGATACTGGTTTACCCAGCGTATTGTTTAGTGCCACCAGATCCTGCTCGTTCAGCGTACCGAGCGCAGATTTGACGTTTAACTGGTTAATAAGATAGGTATAACGCGCATTCGCCAGTTGCTGCTTGGCGTTGTACAGCGTGGTGGTGGCATCCAACACATCCACAATGGTACGTGTACCTACGGAATAGCCAGCTTCCATCGCATCCAAAGAACTTTGTGCAGAGACAACCGCTTGTTTGTACGCGTTAATGCTACTGATAGACGCATTAATGTTGTTGAACGAAGAACGAACGGTCTGCACCACGCTGCGGTGTGCGCTTTCCAGTTGTTCACTCGCGCCAACAAAGTTGTACTGCGCTTGTTTCACCTGCGAGTTAACCATTCCGCCCTGGTACAGCGGCAGTGAGAAGCTCAGACCGATTTTATTCTGGCCCATGTTGCTGTCGTCATACTGGGAGGTGTTGGTTTTAGACCCGCTGTACGAGGTGTCAGATACCCCGGTAGAGGCGGTCAAATCCAGGGTCGGTAAATGACCATCCTGCGCCAGACGAATCTGCTCACGTGCCAGATCCTGGCTCAAACGGGCCTGCAATAACGACAGGTTGCGGTTTTCTGCTTCTTTCAGCAGCGCGTTCACCGCCTGCGGTTTGTTGGTTTTAAAACCATCAACGTTCAGTGAAGCCAGTTCCGGATAGTAGTTACCGGTTACCTGGCGCAGCTGTTCTACCGCGTTATCCAGATTGTTACGCGCGGTAACTTCATTCGCCAGTACAGTATCGTATTGTGAACGGGCGTTTTGTACGTCAGTGATGGCAACCAGGCCAACGTTAAAACGCTGAGTGGTCTGATCTAACTGACGATAGACCGCATCTTTCTGTGCCTGAGTGTAAGAAAGCACGTCAATTGCGTTTAGTACGTTAAAATAGGCCGTGGCGGTATTCAGGATCAGCGTTTGCTGATCGGTCTGATAGGTCACGTCCTGGATGCCCGCTGATTTTTCTTGCAGCGTCAGGGCACGCCATTTAGACATGTCAAAAATAGACTGAGTTAACTGCAAAGATGCGCTGGTGGCGTTGGAGTTGACGCCATTTGCATCACGGTAGCCATTGCTGTAGGTGTAATCGGCACCTAAACCCAGTTGCGGCAGTAATGGGCTACGCGCTTCGTTAATTTTTTCGAATGCAGCATCGCGATCGGCGGCGGATTTACGCAATTCCGGGTTGCTCAGGCGTGCTTGCTGATAAACCTGCATCAGGTTTTCTGCCTGGCTCAAAGTACTGAACCCCGACAGGCTCAGGCCGATAAGGATGGGGAGCAATTTCTTCATTTGCATTCCTTGTTGTGAAGCAGTATTTAGCGCTGATCAAATTGTAAAAATATTTGCTGATTCTAGCAGAATCCGCCACTTCAAAAAGTTGGCGTTACGTGCCATACGGCGTTAATTTGCATCAATTTAACACAAGGGCGTTCAAACATCAGTCAAACGACCTTGAAATTCACATTTTAATCACTATTGGTTTCAGGACAGCACAATGCGTAAACCAGACAACTTGCCAATGACTTTCACTAAAAATGATGTAGAAATTATTGCACGAGAAAAGCTATACCGCGGTTTTTTTTCACTGGATCTTTATCGGTTTCGCCATCGCCTGTTTAACGGGGGGATGAGCGGCGAGGTAACGCGCGAAATTTTTGAGCGCGGACACGCGGCAGTCTTGCTACCCTTTGACCCTGAGCGAGATGAAGTTGTGCTGGTCGAGCAGATCCGTATCGCGGCATTTGATACCAGCGAAAGCCCGTGGTTACTGGAAATGGTGGCCGGGATGATCGAAGAGGGCGAAACCGTTGAAGATGTAGCCCGTCGTGAAGCAATGGAAGAGGCCGGGCTGGAAGTTAAGCGGACGAAGCCCGTTCTGAGCTATCTGGCAAGCCCGGGTGGCACCAGTGAGCGCCTGTCTATTTTAGTCGGCGAAGTGGACGCCACGACCGCGAGCGGGATCCATGGTCTGGCTGATGAAAACGAAGATATTCGTGTTCATGTGGTAAGCCGGGAACAGGCTTACCAATGGGTAGAAGAGGGGAAAATCGACAACGCAGCGTCTGTCATCGCCTTGCAATGGTTACAGCTGCACTATCAAGAGTTAAAAACTGAGTGGAAAAAATGAAGCGTTACACACCTGACTTCCCTGAAATGATGCGTCTGTGCGAAACCAACTATTCGCAATTGCGCCGCCTGCTGCCACGTAATGAAGCAGCCGGTGAAACAGTGAGCTATCAGGTAGCAAACGCACAATATCGGTTAACGATCGTGGAATCGACCCGATACACTACGCTTGTTGCGATCGAACAAACGGCACCGGCCGTCACATACTGGAGCCTGCCTTCATTGACCGTGCGCCTGTATCATGACGCAAGGGTGGCTGAAGTGTGTTCAAGTCAGCAGATCTTTCGCTTCAAAGCGCGGTATGATTATCCAAATAAAAAGTTGCATCAACGCGACGAAAAGCATCAAATTAATCAGTTTTTGGCCGACTGGTTACGGTACTGTTTAGCACATGGAGCGATGGCGATTCCGGTTTATTAGCGTCGTGAAACCTAAGGACACCATTTGGAAAGCCTGTTAACCCTTCCTTTGGCTGGTGAGGCCAGAGTCAGGATCTTACAAATTACAGACACTCACCTGTTTGCCGAAAAGCATGAAACGCTGCTGGGTGTGAACACCTGGGACAGCTATCAATCCGTACTGGATGCAATACATGCAGAGTCGCCTGAGTACGATCTGATCGTCGCGACGGGTGATTTGGCGCAGGATCAATCCGCTGCGGCTTATCAGCATTTTGCTGAGGGCATCGCAAGTTTTCGTGCGCCCTGCGTTTGGCTACCGGGCAATCACGATTTTCAGCCGGCAATGTACAGCGCGCTGCAGGATGCGGGCATTTCCCCGGCCAAACGCGTTTTCATTGGCGAACAGTGGCAAATCTTGCTGCTCGACAGCCAGGTGTTCGGCGTTCCCCACGGTGAGTTAAGTGAATTCCAGCTCGAATGGCTGGAGCGTAAACTTGCTGATGCGCCAGAGCGTAATACCTTGCTGCTTCTGCATCATCATCCTCTGCCTGCGGGCTGCAGCTGGCTCGATCAGCACAGTCTGCGTAATGCCGCTGAGCTGGATAACGTGCTGGTGAATTATCCTCGCGCCAGGTATCTATTGTGCGGGCATATTCATCAGGAACTGGATCTGGACTGGAACGGTCGCCGTCTGCTGGCGACGCCGTCGACCTGCGTGCAATTTAAACCGCACTGTTCCAACTTCACATTGGATACCATCAGCCCAGGCTGGCGGACGCTGGAGCTTTTTGCCGACGGGACGTTGCAGACTCAGGTACGTCGTCTGCAGGGTAATCGGTTCCACCCTGATACCGCTTCAGAAGGCTACTGATGTCTACGCTTCTCTATCTTCACGGATTTAATAGCTCTCCTCGTTCGGCGAAGGCGTGTTTACTGAAAAACTGGCTGGCGGAACACCACCCGCACGTTGAGATGATCGTGCCGCAGCTACCTCCGTATCCTGCGCAAGCCGCAGAGATGCTGGAATCGATCATTCTTGAACACGGCGGAGAGTCGCTGGGGATTGTCGGTTCCTCTTTAGGCGGCTATTACGCCACCTGGCTGTCGCAATGTTTTATGCTGCCGGCAGTGGTGGTGAACCCTGCCGTACGGCCTTATGAACTGCTGGTCGACTATCTCGGTCAAAACGAGAACCCCTACACGGGGCAGCAATATGTGCTAGAGTCACGCCATATTTACGATCTTAAAGTCATGCAGATTGACCCGCTGGAAGCGCCGGATTTGATCTGGCTGCTCCAACAAACGGGCGATGAAGTGTTGGACTACCGCCAGGCGGTGGCATATTACGCCTCCTGCCGTCAGACAGTTATTGAGGGCGGAAACCACGCATTCACGGGCTTCGAAGATTATTTCAACCCGATTGTCGATTTCCTTGGACTGCACAGTTTCTGACGATCAATTCGAATTGCTTATTTAAACCATGACGCAAACTTATAACGCTGATGCCATTGAGGTACTCACTGGGCTTGAGCCGGTACGCCGTCGCCCTGGGATGTACACCGATACGACCCGTCCGAACCATCTTGGGCAGGAAGTGATTGATAACAGTGTGGATGAAGCACTGGCGGGCCACGCAAAACGCGTGGACGTGATCTTACATGCCGACCAGTCTCTGGAAGTCATTGATGACGGACGCGGCATGCCGGTAGATATTCACCCTGAAGAAGGCGTTCCGGCGGTTGAGCTGATCCTCTGTCGTCTGCACGCGGGCGGCAAGTTCTCTAACAAGAACTACCAGTTCTCTGGTGGTCTGCACGGTGTGGGTATCTCCGTTGTTAACGCCCTGTCCAAACGTGTGGAAGTGAACGTGCGCCGCGACGGGCAGGTATACAACATCGCGTTTGAGAATGGCGATAAAGTGCAGGATTTACAGGTTGTCGGTACCTGCGGCAAACGCAATACCGGGACCAGCGTGCACTTCTGGCCGGATGAAAGCTTCTTTGACAGCCCGCGTTTTTCTGTTTCGCGCTTAACGCACGTACTGAAAGCAAAAGCGGTACTGTGCCCAGGCGTTGAGATCACTTTTAAGGATGAGGTCAACAACAGCGAACAGCGCTGGTGCTACCAGGATGGTTTAAATGACTATCTGAGCGAAGCGGTGAATGGCCTACCGACGCTGCCGGAAAAACCGTTTATCGGTAATTTCAGCGGTGAGACGGAGACGGTGGACTGGGCGCTGCTCTGGCTGCCGGAAGGCGGCGAGCTGCTGACCGAAAGCTATGTGAACCTGATCCCAACCATGCAGGGCGGTACGCACGTTAACGGTCTGCGTCAGGGACTGCTGGATGCGATGCGCGAGTTCTGCGAATACCGTAACATCCTGCCGCGTGGCGTGAAGCTGTCGGCGGAAGATATCTGGGATCGCTGTGCTTACGTGCTGTCGGTAAAAATGCAGGATCCGCAGTTTGCCGGACAAACCAAAGAGCGCCTCTCTTCGCGTCAGTGTGCGGCATTCGTCTCTGGCGTGGTGAAAGATGCATTCAGCCTGTGGCTGAACCAGAACGTGCAGTCAGCCGAACTGCTGGCTGAGATGGCGATTTCCAGCGCGCAGCGTCGTCTGCGTGCAGCGAAAAAAGTAGTGCGTAAAAAGCTGACCAGCGGTCCGGCACTGCCGGGTAAACTGGCGGACTGTACCGCACAGGATCTTAATCGCACCGAACTGTTCCTTGTCGAAGGTGACTCGGCGGGCGGATCGGCCAAGCAGGCGCGCGATCGTGAATATCAGGCGATCATGCCGCTGAAAGGTAAGATCCTCAATACCTGGGAAGTCTCTTCCGATGAAGTGCTGGCTTCGCAGGAAGTTCACGATATTTCCGTGGCGATCGGTATCGATCCGGACAGCGACGATCTGAGCCAATTGCGCTACGGCAAGATCTGTATCCTGGCGGATGCGGACTCCGATGGTCTGCACATCGCTACGCTGCTGTGCGCGCTGTTTGTGAAGCACTTCCGCACGCTGGTGAAACACGGTCACGTCTACGTGGCGCTGCCGCCGTTATACCGTATCGACCTCGGCAAAGAGGTCTATTACGCGCTGACGGAAGAAGAGAAAGCGGGCGTACTGGAGCAGTTAAAGCGTAAGAAAGGCAAGCCGAACGTGCAGCGCTTTAAAGGTCTGGGTGAAATGAACCCGATGCAGCTTCGTGAAACTACGCTGGATCCGAACACCCGTCGCCTGGTGCAGCTCATTATCGATGATGAAGACGATCAGCGTACCAACGCAATGATGGATATGCTGCTGGCCAAGAAGCGTTCTGAAGATCGTCGTAACTGGTTGCAGGAGAAAGGCGACCTGGCGGATCTCGAAGGGTAATTGCATGTAGAAAAGCCGGAGACGGGCGTAAAATGCCTTATCCGGCTCTCATCTGACGAAGCGATTTATGCCGGATAGCTAAGCGTCACCCGGCAAATCGACAATCTTAAATGCCCGACTCCAGAATACGAATATTCATGTCCAGCACGTCACCTTTCACGGCTTCGCTGTAGGCTTTCATATGCGGGGTCTGCAAATGCGCTTCAAGATGCGCGATGCTTTCCCACTGCTCAACCATCACGATTGAATCTGGTGCTGTAGTCTGAAAACTCACACCTGCGGCATGATCCACCATCGGCGCATAGCCGTGGCAGCCTTCTTCTTTCAGTACGGTCGGAACGATTTTGGCAAACTGATCCAGTACCGCCTGGCGGTGATGTTGACCTGGACGTGTACGGATTTCTGCAATAACGGTAAGCATGGTTAACTCCTTCTAATTCCAGGTTACCAGTTAACCAAAAATTTCGGTCAGATGCTTGCGATATTCTGCGATATAACGCGGGACGTCCGGCATTTTAATCACGTCATTGGTGATAAAGGTCGGCAGCGCTTCCATTCCCAGGAACTGGTTTGCTTTATGGAAAGGGAGATAGACGCCATCAACGCCAACGCCATGGAAGAACTGGTCTTTTTCAGTGAAGGCTTCCATCGGTGCGTTCCAGGTCAGGGACAGCATGTATTTTTTGCCCTGAATCAGCCCGCCGGAGCCGTATTTTTTAGAGGCATCTGAACGTGTGCGGCCGTCGCTGGCGTACAGCGTACCGTGACCTTCGGTAAACACGTCATCGATGTATTTTTTCACGGTCCACGGTGCGCCCATCCACCAGCCAGGCATCTGCCAGATAACCGCATCGGCCCAGACGAAATTCTGCACTTCTGCTTTTACGTCATAATCGCTGTCTGCGCGTACGACTTTAACATCATGCCCGAGGTCGCGCAGGATACCGTCCGCGACCTCGGTCAGGGTGTCATTCAGTTGACCATTAGAATGGCCGAATTTTTTCGCCCCGTTGATAATCAGAATGTTGCCCATTTTGTGTCCTCAAGGAAATACGTTTGAGGACGATTTTACTCCCACCAGCGGTGCGGTGAAATTAGCAAAATGTGCAAAGTCTTTTGCTGTTTGAGCAATAATATTTTTGGTGAGTGAGCAATTTTGCAGTGACACTGGTGACCATTATTGCCTGGTGAAGCATGTTGCTACGTTGATTGCACAGATTAAGACCTGTCAGGCACCTGAAACCCGTTTCATAAAATTATATCCTAATTAACAACAGGTTGGAGTGATTTTTCAGGTGGTATTGCTATACCTCGTCAGTATACCACCAGGACCTGTCATTCCCTTTTTCTCTGCCGTCCGTTTTCATCTATGTAACCAAAAGGTATATCGGTCATAAAGTCGGCTATGTAGGTATTTCCCGCGCTAACCGTAAAACCAAAGTCCCCATGGGATATACACGCTCCCCAGCCTGCACCTTAAAGGCGACTGGCTGGAAGAGGCGGGATTTGAGACCGGGCGCGGCGTGACAGTGAAGATCTCGGAGGGGGGCGGGAGCTGCGGGAGCAGCTTTATCAGGCTAAACAGGTGGTTAAGGAGATTAAGGACGTGATTGTTTAGTGGATTGAACGAAAATTAAATAATAAAAAAGCCGGGAAGATTTAAGATCTGTCCCGACTTTTATTTTATTGACTGATATATACTGAAGGCCCCATCAGTTGTATGTGAGAACACTTAAGATTTAAAAAAATATCAGTTCCTTTTACTAAAACCTCATTGTTATTAGTATCTATCTCTATTTTTGCCAACATATCTATAGACATGCCATCTATTTTTAAATATTTAACTCCGCTACAATTTATACCGCATCTACATCTATTATAACCTTTAACCCATTTCGGGGGCGGGTTATCTGGTAATTCATTAACTAAGTCAAAAGTTATTAATACCGTAGCAGCTTCACGATCTATTTTGATGTCAAAAATATCGATTTCATTTACTTCAATATTTTTGGTGAAAACCTTATTAAACAACACGCTACCATCAATATCATTCCAGTACACGATGCCCTCCTCAAAATTCATAATGATCCAATGTACCAGGAACCGAACCCGTTCGAATATTTTCGATTGGTCTTACTTTTAAATGAGAACCTTGATCTCCTATTCCATTAGGATAAGAGTGTCCAGCAGAGTGGTCCTGGATGATAATTTTAGAGCCATCCGATCTGGTAAATTGATATTCTCTTGTCCAAACTTGTTTGCCATTGCTATCAAAAATAGGATTTTTTCTGGAATCAGTCATTGGTACATTTCTGTGATCACCATAAAATCCAGTTTTAGAATTAAATATTCTATCTGGTTGTTGATTCATTGGAATACCAGTATCTCTTTTCGCAGCTCTGAAAGCTTCATTTCTAGATCCAAATTTAGGTGGACAACAAGCCAATCCCAGCGGATCTACATATTTTAATGGATTTGGTACGTAAGCGTAAGGATTCAGTCCCCCCGCCAGCCCTATCGGGTCATAGGAGCGATTCCGGTGCCATCATACTTTTTAACACGCTACCGCCCGCGCCGTTT
Organism: Citrobacter freundii complex sp. 2024EL-00216; assembly: GCF_043945515.1. Lineage (NCBI taxonomy): Bacteria > Pseudomonadati > Pseudomonadota > Gammaproteobacteria > Enterobacterales > Enterobacteriaceae > Citrobacter > Citrobacter freundii complex sp. 2024EL-00216. Next base: position 266,969 of record NZ_JBIMRA010000006.1, read on the forward strand.
CTGGCTTCCCGGTCATCACCTTTTACTTATTTAACAGCACGTTAACCCAACTTTCCCGACGTGCGTTTTAACGCCCGGTCATCATAGCACCCACACGCGATCCGCGCATTATTATGCTGCCGTTGCGGGGCCAGACGCGCAGCGGCTGGCCCCGCCAGAGGCCCGCAGCACACACCGCCGTTACGCAGTAACGCTGCGCCTACAGTGCGGATCATGGGAACCCGTGACGGCTGGCGCGGGGTGATTACCGCCGCTCACCACAAGCAACTAATCGAGGTAGTTAATCATGGCTGAACACGATATTACGCCAGAAGTCACCATTTCCAAAACCCAGCGTCATTACCAGGTGGGCTATGTCAGCGTCCGCCACGAAAACAGCAAAACCGGCATGACCACCTATTACTCGCGCAGCCCCAGCCTGCACCTTAAAGGCGACTGGTTAAAGGAAGCGGGATTTGATACCGGGACGAGCGTGACCGTGAAGGTTTCGGAAGGATGCTTGACTCTGATTGTGGAGACAGACGAAGTGAGGGAATTACGGAAGGAACTTTATCAGGTGAAGCAGTCTGTGAAGAGTATTAAGAAGGGAATAAAAAGTGTGGTGAGCGGGGATTAAATAATAAAAGCCGGGAAGATCATAACGACCTTCCCGACATGGGATTTATAACGGATAATCATCAACATAGGATGAATCAACAAAATTATCTATAGATAATTTATTTTCATCTAAGTATCTAATTAAATCATCTACTGTATTTAATTTTATATAGTTTCCGACCATATCGTATGATGGGTCAAAATCATTTTCTATATCTGATACTAAAAAAGATGATTTTCTTAATTTAAAGGCAGCGCTATCATAATCACAATAATTTGAATATGGAGAATTACCTAGCATTGCATAGCTATCTGTTCTGAATGGATAGATTGGTTTTAATTCATCCACCAATGAAACCTCAACCCACGTTCTATAATCAATACTACCAGATGCTACTTCAAGAAGGAGCGTTCTACCGCGTAATAGATGATCTATATTTTTATGTTTCATATAAATACCCCGATTACTCCCATGGGAAGAATATATGTATTACTTTACCATCATGCTGATGTATCTGGAGATGAGGAAGATCTCCATCAGGATTTCCCGGCCCATGACCTGCAACTCTACCTGGATTCGATGAATCCATTACATCATCCCAATGATAAGTACCTGCTTTGGTTTTGTTATTTGTCAGAAAGTCCATTAGGTTTTTAGTACTGGGACCACTTTCGCCAGTCATATTCCTATATCCATCACCAACATACCGATCCAAGAATAGTTGCTCTGCATCGCTTCTTGATCTGACCGTAACTTTACTTGCACCAGAATCTAATAAACGATTTGCTTTATCTGGACATACGCAAGCCAATCCAAGCAGGTCGATATATTTTAGTGGATTCGATACGTAACTATAGGGATTAATACCCCCACGTAGCCCTATCGGGTCCGCGCACAGATACTGCCCTGTCCCGCAATCATAGTACCGGAACCGGTTGTAGTACAGTCTCGATTCAGCATCCTCATACTGTCCCGGAAAACGCAGGCGACAGGCGGGCGCATCATCTTTGTTCCTGCCTTCTTCACGGCCCCAGAGTTGTTGCTTACCGCGCCAGACTATCGTACCGTCTTCCGTCAGCAGTTCCTGAATACGTCCAACTGCATCAGTCACTGCATAGTGCAGCTGTCTTTTCTCATAACGTGCCAGTGGCGTGAAGCTGCCCGGTTCGTAAATCCAGCGAATGGCATTTTCATCTTCCGGTTTACCATCAGGACCAACAGGAATCTCGCCCGTTAGCTGGTCACCGTTCCAGTGAAAATCCCTGCCGGGTTTATCCCGGTTAATGCAGCGCTTGCTGATGCGCCTGCCGAACGGGTCGTATTTGTACTCCCAGCGTTCGCCCTCTGGTGTTTCCAGCCCGGTAAGCTGACTTCGTGCATCCCAGCGGTAGCGCCACTGGAGTGGGCGGTAGCCGCCTTTATCAACCCGTTTTCCACCAGGCGACCATTAGCATCGTATTTCCAGGTGGTCTGCTCATCCCGGATGACTCTGACAAATTTACCTTCTTCCGGCATCCCGCTGTCAGGGTTTATACGATGTGTTGAGTGCCGCCATTCTTTGTACTCCCTGGACGTCACCCGGCCATGCAGCTGGCGCTGGTGCGCCTCACTTTCCATCACCTCATTCATCCAGGTCTGGCGGCGGGAGATATTAAGATTCTGGTCGTAAGTAAAGCGCTCTTCCTGCATGGGGATGTTACTGCTGCCGGTCCAGGTGGCGTGGCTTATCTGGTCGTTTGCCGTCACGCTGTTGACCATCGTTCCGCGCAGCGAGTCCGATATCATCGTCAGGTTGTACGCTTTGTCATACAGCCACTGGCGGTGCAGGGTGTTATTGCGCCGGTAGTGCGGATTCTGTTCGTTCAGGTCACCAGCCTGCTGTTCCGTCAGCATCCCGGTGTGAGTGTAACTCTGGCGGAGGCTGAACCCGGCTTCACTCTGCCGCGATATTTCCTGGCCGCACAGGTCGTGCTCAAAAATCAGGGGAGCATGGTCCGCTATCTGCCACGAGGTCAGGTCACCCATAAGACTGCGGGTAAAGTGCTCAGTAATACCGGCGGTGGTGCGCTGCGAGACCGTATCCTGTACGGCATCGTACTGATATTCAGTGCGCCTGCCGTTAAGGGTTTCGGCAGTGACCCGGCTGGCGTCGTCATATTCATACGTGACGGTGGCATCGTCGTTGCGGGCTTCTGTCAGGCGGCAGAGAGTATCGTAAGTAAACGTTGTACGACTGAGTACCCGGTCACTGCCGCCCTGGGTCACTTCCTCGTGGGTCACCTGGTTTGTGACACTGTACTGGCGGTTCAGGTGAGTGCCGTCGGGGAAGGTGGTGCAGATGCAGCGCCCGGCGGCATCATAGCTATAGGTTAACGTGCGCCCGGTAAAGTCGGTTTCAGCGACAAGCTGCCCGGCTTTATCGTATTCGAGGCGGTAGCGTTCACCTTCGGCGTTGGTGATTTCAGTCAGGCGGGTGAGTTTATCGTAACGGCACTCCAGCCGTTCGCCGTCCGGGCGGACAACAGCGGTCAGCAGGTCAAACGCGCCATATTCGTAGCGGGTGGTTTTACCTTCGCCATCGGTGACGCTTTCCGGCAGCTTTTCGCTGTTCTGGCGCATCAGTTCGCGCACACCGTCCGGGCGGCTGATTTCTTCCACGCTGCCCTGAGGCCCGGCATGGCTCTGACTGTGGCGGAACAGGGTGGTGAAGCCCAGCGGGTCTTTCACGCTCAGCAGTCTGCCCAGAACGTCCTGTTCGGTCTGCGTCACGCCGCCGTCCGGCGCGGTGGTCTCCCTGAGCTGATGCAGTGCATTGTAATTCCACTGCCAGGTGGCACCGCCCGGCATAATCTGCCGGAGTAAATCGCCCTGTTTGCTGTAGCTGAACTGCTGCTGACGTCCCAGCGGGTCGGTCAGGCTGACGATACTGCCTTTCTCGTCGTAAGCCCACCGCCAGACCTGATTACCCGGTGCGGTCAGCCGGGTGAGTTGACCGTGTTCGTTATAGTCGTAATACAGACTGTAGCCGCCCGGCAGAGCAATCTGGCGGATATCGCCTTCGTCGTTGTACTGATATTGCGTAGTACGTCCCAGCGCATCGGTGCGGGACTGAAGCTGCGTGTTCTCCCAGACGGTGATTTCTTCCCGGCCCAGCGGGTCGAGGCTGCGGGTGACCAGGCCATCTTCGTTATACCAGTAGCGGGTTTCCCCGCCTTCGGCATCAAGGTAGGTGGTGCAGTGTTCCTCATCGTTATAGACAAAGTGGTCGTTATAATAGCCTTCCGGCGTGGAGACATGGGTGACCCGGCCTGCTTCATCATAGCGATAATTAACCTGGGTTTTATCCGTGTCCTGCCAGCGGGTCATCAGACCCTCTGGGGTATATTCGTGCCACAGGTGCGTGAACTGGAACGTGTCACACTCCGCCAGAAAGCCGTTATCGTCGTATTTACAGGTCACCAGCCGCTGGCGCTGCGGCACGACCAGGTCAATGCTCATTAGCTGCTGTTGCTGCCAGTCGAGCACGAGGGTGTAACCGTCGCTGTGGCGGATTTCTGTCAGTTGTGTTTCTGTGCGGATAAAATCAATCCGGTTGCCGTAGCTGTCGTGAATGGCAGACAGTAAGTAAATACCGGCGTCTGTCGGAGAAAAAACTCGCGTCTGCTGTGAGCGGCGGTCAAAGAGGGTGAGCTCACTGCGCATGATACCGGATAACCGGTAACGCGTCTGACGGGAATTAACGGCCCCGTGAAAAACACCATCCTGTGGCATGGGGTACCGGAGTACCACGCCTTCATGGTCGGTAAAACACAGATTATCGTTTTGTAACGTCAGCGACTGGGACCAGTCATCTGACCACATGCCTCCAAACAAACCCTTTTTCTTGGCGCGTGAGCGGTAAAACCGTGACAGTCCGAGCGGGACAGAACCCGGAATGTGCAGGACATTCAGTTGCTGGAGCAGACTGCCACTCACCACATCAACCGGATCGCTGCGGCACGTCAGGAAGTCACCCTCAAACTCTTCCCCCTGTCCGGCCTTTCTTTTTCCCTTCCCTTTTATGATGGCGCCATCCATGTCTGCGCCACCGGCAGTTCTCAGTGAAAAAGCCATGAACAGACTTTGCGCGGTAGTCATCAGCCCCTGATTTTCAGGCGTATTCATGGCATTAAAGGTGTCCAGCGCTTCCCCACCAACCTGCTCTGCCATGTTTTGCGCGGCTTCCGGCGTTGTATTGTAACGGGCAGCGGCGTTGAGCATTGCGCCAATAGCCGCGCTGTTCATTACGCCATCCTGACTATGATCGGTAAAAAAATCAGTGACTTGTTGCTTAATTGCCTGCGCTGTTTCAGCCATGGACTGCGCTTCCAGTCTTCGTGACTCAGCTTCGCGTTCATAAGCACGGGACAGCGTGTCCATAAACGTCTGCTCTTCCGCAGTTTCAGATCTGATTTCCGGGTCTGCCTCTTTTGCCATGATACTGGCGGCAGGTGGCTGGCCGATAATGATGCCGGTGGTATTGCGGGCGTTCATCCAGAACGTATCAAAGTGACGCAGAACGGGCCTGCCGCTGACTCTGAAGGTGGTGCTGTGTTCCAGCGGTTCGCAGATATCACCCACCGTACCGCTCTTCACTCCCTTAGCCACACCCGGCTCATCGCCTTTTGTCGCGGGAACGAAACTTTGATCCAGTACCAGCACCGGGTGTCCGTTCGCTTTGACTGACGGGACAACCCGCACCGCATCACCCAGACTGGCGGTAACAGGATAAGGGACGGGCGGCGTGGCCGGGCCCATCGGGGTTTTACAGACATCCGGTGTCAGGCTGATGGCCGTCCACAGCCCGTCCTGGCGGGCGATATAATTCTTCGCCATCATTCTTCTCCTGTCACGTGATAACGGGCTTCCATCACCCGCACTGACGAATTAACGGGTAACAGACATCGCCAGGTCTGTTCGATGGTCAGGGCGTCCGTGTCAATAAGCAGCGTGTCGGTCCACATCATCTGCGGAATACATTCGCCAGAGTCCATCCGCAGCAGAATGGCGGCCCGACTGGCGGGTAAGGTAAAACTGATATCACCCTCAGGATGCAGGCCACTCAGGACGAACCTTGTACCGGGGGCCGGAAAAGGAATTTGCTGGTCATGCGGGGCTGCGTTCCAGTAGCGGAAATTAAAATCCTCCGGCAGGCCTGGATGGCGGTTTTCCAGCCATTCCCGGTCATAAGTCCCGGCCAGCGGCAGCCGGGGTAGCCATGTACGGCCAATGGCACCAAAACCCGCAGGCTGAAATTCAGGTGCAGACCCGTCTGCTTTCCCGTCCAGGCAGGCAATAAAATGATGAAGGGTGAATGGATATTCAACAGAGATGATTCGGGGCGCTTCGGCCTGCTGGATTTTACCGGCCTGCTGATACCACGGCTGTATAAAGCCCAGCCCCAGAGGGTTTACCGGGCAGACCGTGTGTGCCAGCGGGGGATTATATGGTTCAGGGTGTACGCGCCGTTGTTCGTCGGTAAGACGGTATTCTGCCGGGATGCGGTCAGCATATTCGCTGTCAGGTTCGATGCGACATTCACCGCCAAAGGCGTAGTGATAATTCAGCGGCAGGGAGGTAAATGGCTCCGGCTCTGTTTCATGCCATTGTCCGGTTATTGGCTGTTGCCGGTAAAAATGCTGGCCGGTGATAAGCAGTCTTTTGTCCAGTATCATTTCACCCGATGGGGCGTGTATTAATACACCGGCGAGCGTTTCTGGCGCAGCGACGCCATTCGGGGTGTAAGCCGTTCCATTAACGATGATGTCGCAAACGGGTTTGAAGGGGGCAAGGTCACTTTCCTGCCTCACCGGAGAAGTATTTAATTCCCCGAAAAATTTATCTTCCAGGCATAACGGCAGCGCCGGATATTCCATCAGCAGAGTCCGCCACTGGCCATCACCGTCCGGCACAATACGAAAACCGGTTTTCATGGCAATGACGTGATACCGCTCGCCATGTTTATCGGCCATCGCATATTCCATCACTGAGAATGGCGTCAGATTACGAAATTCCATTTCATTTATACCTGAGTGATATTGAATTATGATTGTTATATTTCTGGTGCTTATTAATTAAATGTATCGCTATTATGAGAATGGCAATAATTAAAAACCTGTTTCTAAATATGTTTGTTGATATTAGTCATGGTCGTGATTTTTATTTTTAATTGTTTCGTTATAAATAAATTACACAGGGGGTACTTATATATTTAAATTTTGTATGTATGAATTGTTGTTTTTGTATGTTGTAAATATTATCTAAAAATAATGGTTCATTCTTATCATTTCTATTTGTGGTATGAGGTAATCAGTTTTAACTTATTCGGAGGATCGATGTGACGAACCTCCGAATCATATTGTTACCACCGCACCGTTACCTTAAACCCGCCCTGATCGGTATTTGCAAAGGAAACGCTCATCCCATGCAATATCGCGATACGACGGACAATCGACAGGCCGAGACCGCTGCCGGTCACGCTTTGTCCCGGTGGACGATAAAAGCGTTCACCGATATGTGTAAGTACCTCCGGCGCAACGCCAGGACCGTTATCTTTGACGCTGAAGTTACGGGCGTTGAGCGTCACTTCCACAATGCTCCCCTGCGGACTGTAGCGAATGGCATTATCCAGCAGATTTCGTACCATCAGGCTCAGCAACAGCGGCTGTCCTGTGCGCGTGATATTGTGTGCGTTAATCTGCAAACGTACGTCAATATGCGCCTGCTGGGCCGGGTGGTAGATATCCATCACCGCGGATTGCAGTAGCTCCTCCAGCGAGATTTCTGCCACATCCTGAAGATTATCGAGGGAGTCGAGGCGCGAAAGCGTCAGGAGCTGATCGACCAGTCGGGTGGCGCGTTCAATTCCCGCATGCAGCTGCACCAGCGCTTTTTCCCGCGTTTGCGGGTCGTCGTCTGACAGTTGCACCACTTCGGTTTGCACCTTCAGCGCGGTCAACGGACTGCGCAGCTCGTGAGCGGCGTCAGAGGTAAAGCGCCGTTCGCGGACCATCATAGAGTGAATGCGAGTAAACAGCTGATTAAGCGATTCAACCAGCGGGCGCACTTCGCTTGGCACACCTTTCGGGTCGAGCGGTTCTTCTGATTCCGGGGCGCGCCAGCGCAGAGCTTGCGCCAGTTTTTTTAGCGGCCTGAGTTCGCGACTCAGCATGACCACCAGGATCAGCAACATCAGCGGCAGCGCAACCAGCCACGGGGTTAACTGTGCGGTAAGGATCGACAGCGCCATATCCTCCCGGTATTCCCACTCCTGGCCCACCACAATGCGATATTTTCCATCAGCGGAATTCAGCCACAGGAAGCGCCAGGAATCGTTGTCGCCCCTGAGTTGGCCGTCGCTAAACCCCTCCCGGCTGTAGCTGTAGGGAATATCCTGGCCATTGTCGCCATCGTGTAGCACCATTTTGCCGTCGGTGGAGTAGATGGCAAACGCCAGTGCGTCGTCATCAATATGGCCATGTTTCAGTTTTTTTGGCGTGCGGGCCATATTGCTTGAGGTGGTGACATCGCTGATATCCAGCGTGCTAAGCCGCTTGGCGAACAGCATCAGCTGCGTATCAAACAGCTCATCGACATTATCGGTAGTCTGCCTCCAGGCCACAAAACTGGATACGGCCCAGGTTGCTGATGCCAGAATCAGAAAAATAAGCGTTAGCCTGACTCGCAGGCTGAGGCGTTGTGTAAGTTTCATGCGTCACCCAGGGTATAGCCAATGCCATGCACGGTACGGATAAAGTCGCTGCCGAGCTTACGGCGTAAGTGATGGACGTGGACCTCAACCGCATTGCTGGAGACATTTTCGTCCCAGGTATACAGTTTTTCTTCAATCAGTTTGCGGGGCAGGACGCGACCTTTGTTGCGCATCAGCAGTTCCAGCAGCGCGAACTCTTTAGGTTTGAGTGACAAAGGTTCACCCGCCGCCGTGGCGACCAGCGCGCCGGGATCGAGCGTTACCTGGCCATGGCACAATGTGTTGCTGGCCTGACCGCTGGCACGACGCACCAGCGCCTCCAGTCTGGCGGCAACTTCAATCAGCGCAAAGGGTTTGCACAGATAGTCATCTGCCCCCAGGCGCAGGCCTTCAACGCGTTCTGCCAGCGCGTCGCGAGCGGTCAGAATCAGCACAGGCTCCTGCTTTCCGTTGGCTCGCCATTCGCGCAAAATGTCCCGTCCGTCTATGCCTGGCAGCGTCAGGTCGAGGATTACCGCATCATAAGGTGCGCTGTAGAGTGCTTCTTTCCCTTGGCGACCTTCGGTAAACCAGTCGATGCTGAAACCCATTTTACTCAGACCTGTTTTCAGGCCATCGCCAATCAACGTGTCATCTTCGATCAGTAAAATACGCATATGTTCATCCCTGCGATAACTCATTTGCAGTCAGTAAACCTGTGGCTACAGTCTCTGTACAGCAAAAAAAGTATCTTTTTTTGCCTTAAGAACTTGTTAAGGATTAACTTATTTAATAGTCGTAAACCAACATGAAAGGGAGACATGACGATGAAAAAATTAGCTGCAATGGTTGCCGTAATGGCACTGTGTTCCGCACCTGTTCTGGCAGCTCAGCAGGGCGGCTTCTCTGGACCAACGACAACCACCACGCAGAGCCAAAACGGCGGATTTGTCGGCCCGAACGGTAGCAGCACGACGGTAGAAAGCGCCAAATCACTGCGTGATGACACCTGGGTTACCCTGCGCGGGAACATCGTTGAGCGTATTTCCGACGACCTGTACGTGTTTAAAGATGCGACCGGCACGGTGAATGTGGATATCGACCACAAGCGCTGGAACGGCGTAACCGTCACACCACAGGATGTGGTTGAAATCCAGGGTGAAGTGGATAAAGACTGGAACTCCGTTGAAATCGACGTGAAACAGATTACCAAAGTTGCTAAGTAATCCCCATCAGGGCCGCATTCGCGGCCCTTTTCTTTAGAACCAGTCTTAATCCCAGTTGCCATAGGGGTAGGTTTTACCGTTGATAAATGCCTGCGTTGACCGGAGGAAGGTAAAACTGCCGCCCGGGACGACATAGTCTTTACACAGGGTCAGGTCTTTGCCGGAGCGGGTTGTCAGTTTCAGGGGCGTGACCGGCAGGCTGGGGCGTCCGGCGACATCGGAAAACCAGATTTTGACCTTGCCGCCGGGAGACAGGCCAAACACCATTCTGTTGTACCAGACAGGGGCGCCCGATGGGCGGGTATGATCGGCAGGTGTTGTCATCCTCTGCCAGGTTTCGGGGCCGAAGACGGCGCTGGTTTCATAGGTCTGCTGGTCAATATAGGAATCCCAGCAGAAGACAATGTACTGCGGGGGTTTTTTGACTTTGTTGAAATTAACGCTGCCGCCAAAGGTCACATCAGTCCACTTGTCCACGGATTCAGAGTCACGAGAGGTTGGGTCAAGCGTGTTAAAGGTATACAAGTAACCATCGGTATCGATCACCCGGACATGAAGCGCTTCTGCTGGCAACTCATAGGGGGTGATAAAAGAAAAATTCCACTTACCGTAAGGTAGAGTCCAGTCCCCGCTGGCGGCCTGTTTTGACTGTAAAGGGTGAGATTGATGTGGGCTGCAGCCTGCAGCGGCCAGTAACAGGGCAAGTATCAGCAGTTTGCGCATTTTCATCCCTCTTAATCCCAGTTGCCATAGGGGTAGGTTTTACCGTTGATAAATGCCTGCGTTGACGGGAGGAAGGTAAAACTGCCGCCTGGGACGACGTAGTCTTTACACAGGGTCAGGTCCTTGCCGGAGCGGGTTGTCAGTTTCAGGGGCGTGACCGGCAGGCTGGGGCGTCCGGCGACATCGGAAAACCAGATTTTGACCTTGCCGCCGGGAGACAGGCCAAACACCATTCTGTTGTACCAGACAGGGGCGCCCGATGGGCGGGTATGATCGGCAGGTGTTTTCATCCTCTGCCAGGTTTCGGGGCCGAAGACGGCGCTGGTTTCATAGGTCTGCTGGTCAATATAGGAATCCCAGCAGAAGACAATGTACTGAGGGGGTTTTTTGACTTTGTTGAACTGGTCGCCAAAACCATGAGCATTTTCAGCCCATTCTTTGACGGAATCTGGGTCAGGGGAAGCCTGGTCAAGCGTATTAAACGTATACAGATAACCATCGGTATCGATAACTCTTGCATGGTTGACCATTGAGGGTAATTCTCTGGGGGTGATAAAAGCGAAGATCCACTTACCATAAGGTAGGGTCCAGTCGCCGCTGGCGGCCTGTTTTGACTGTAAAGGGGGCGACTGATGTGGGCTGCAGCCTGCAGCGGCCAGTAACAGCGCAAGCGCCAGGGCATAAGATATTTTCATCGTTTATTTCCATCCATGTTGTAAATGGTTCTGATCCAGTTAGCGTCCGGTCGGTTGACAAAGCTGACGGTTTCCGAGGCTGATGCTCCACCCTGTAACTCCCCGCTCTGTTTGAGATCCACTGCGTTCCAGTGGGCTGAGCAGTGGATATAGCGGCCGGCAATCCGATCCACCTCTTCTGGTGTAAAGCCAGCGGTGCTTCTGTGCTGACGGGCCGCTTTTCCCATTTCCCGGGCTTGTTCGCACAACGGCTTTAGCGCATCCGGCAGGGCGTGTCTTTGAATTTTATCGACGTCAGCCAATAACGCCCCAGCCTCAACCGCCGCATCGACCATCACCCGCAACGCCACCTTCGACCAGTCGGAAAAGACCGTCCGCTGGCGCAACGTCAGGGCGGTAAAGGTGCGTTTTTGTGGCTGTGGGTGTAACGGTCAGTAGGTGCCCGCGGGTCCTCCCAGACCTCCGGGGTGATCTCATGGGTGCGTATAATGGGCATGATAGCCGGTGAATGTTCGAGCACACGCAACTGCGCCATCGTCTGCGCGTATATGTGAGACTGCGCCCCGGGCTGGTTCTGCGGCAGGGTTTCCACCTGCGGACGGGTGAGAAAGAGGTCTTCGCGTAGTTGCGGCATATAGCCGCCGCCGATATCGGAGTGCACGCCGGGGAGTGCCAGCTCTGGCCAGGCGGGGCCACGCTGTTAAGGGCGAAGTTGTAGCGGCACTCGTTCTGGGCGGTAAGATGAAACACCTTTTGCGCCACGCCCGGACGCAGCCGGAGGGTAACGTTGCCGGTGTCGGCGCTGTGTGGGTCGAGTCCGTTGGTTACCGTACCGACAGCCGCCACGGTGTCCATGATGCCGAGAAAACGGGTGTTGCCTGCGGGAGCACCACGATATTCATACTCCATCATTCCTGTATTAATGGCGTTGATAATGGCCTGGTCTTCTGCCTGGACACGGTTAGCGAAGTGGCGGGCTGCGGCTGCGCCGCGGCTGAAGCCGAAGATATCAAACAGCAGTGTGTCGACGACAAACGCCCCTTTCAGTAAAGCAAGCGCGGCATCAATGGCTGTCGCCAGTTGCGCCACCGCATCATCGGTTTTGGCAATAATCCCGGTTTCTGCGGTGCCCAGTCCCAGACCTATCGGGTTATCGGGTTCACCCGCCCGGGTGCCAATGCCCTCGACATAGACTGCACTTTGTACGTAACGACTCTCTGGCGGAAATTTTTGTTTATATAACTCATTCAACCAGTGAATATTCGTGTAATACCCCAGATAGCTGGTCGCTCCTACCCCGCTGATCCCCATCTTCTCCTGTGCATTTCTGGCAAGAATGCTTTGGGCATCTGGACTCTCAATATCAAAATGCTGCGCGGTGAGCGCCTCAAGCATGTTGCGGGTATTCACGGCGTTATTGCCGGTACCGTCGAAGAATATCCCCAGTACCAGCGTCACCTTACGCACCGGCTGCTCTGCGGGCAAAATGCTCTTTTGCACCACCGGGAAAAGCCGATCGTAATTGTCCGGTGTCAGCAGGTAATCAAACTCGGTGCAGGCGATCAGATGGCGACACAGAATATAATCGTAATTTATCGATATATATTCATAATCCATATCGTTCATCTTGGACTCCTGGTGAATAGCCTGCACCGTCGCACCACGAAGTTCGATTAAGTAATATTTTTCCATGCGACCGTATCGATTGATGCGGTATATATCAAACGTCATTTTAAGACGTTCATTATTATTAATAGCATTGCAGAATAACGGAGAGCTTTTATCCAGGAGTTTGCAAAAGCGCAGGCCGAGGTGCTTAACGCCGCCTTGTATGCTGCTTTGCGCCTGCGTCAGGCTGAAGACAAAGATACTATCTTCATGCGCTGACTGATAGCGATTGCCCACTGAGGCCTGCGAGTTACAGCCTGCAGAAATCGGTCCCTGAATATCACCCTCAAGCGTTAAATAAATAAGGCTGCTCATTTATTTTCCTTTAAGGAGGTTTTTACTCAGGAAGAAGCGTAATGATAAAACGGATAAAATAACCTGCCATCAATCAAATTAAGTCGCAAATTTAGTTTATTATTTAATCGTAAAAGGAAGCGCTAATAGAAAAAATAGCCTGCCTTCTCTCTGCCTGTGATGGCGATACTGCCGCATTCGCGGCCCTTTTCTTTGTGACTCAACACGTCAGATAGGGTAGTATCTGCGGCAATATTGCCCTTCAATAGAGGGGTACAAAGTTGAGGAACCACGATTAATGAGCGATATGGCAGAGCGCCTGGCGCTGCATGAATTCACGGAAAACGCCTATCTGAACTATTCCATGTACGTCATCATGGACAGGGCGTTGCCGTTTATTGGCGATGGTTTGAAACCCGTTCAGCGTCGCATCGTATACGCGATGTCCGAACTGGGGCTGAATGCCAGCGCCAAATTTAAAAAATCCGCCCGTACCGTCGGTGACGTGCTGGGTAAATACCATCCGCACGGCGACATAGCCTGCTATGAAGCGATGGTGCTGATGGCGCAGCCGTTCTCTTACCGTTACCCGCTGGTTGACGGGCAGGGGAACTGGGGGGCACCGGACGATCCGAAATCCTTCGCGGCGATGCGTTATACCGAATCCCGTCTGTCTAAATATGCGGAAGTCCTGCTGGGCGAACTCGGTCAGGGAACGTCGGACTGGGTGCCAAACTTCGACGGCACCATGCAGGAGCCGAAGATGCTGCCTGCGCGTCTGCCAAATATTCTGCTGAACGGCACGACCGGTATTGCCGTAGGTATGGCAACGGACATTCCGCCACATAACCTGCGTGAAGTGGCAAAAGCAGCGATAACTCTGATTGAGCAGCCGAAAACGACGCTGGATCAGTTGCTGGATATCGTACAAGGGCCGGATTACCCGACCGAAGCGGAGATTATTACTTCGCGCGCGGAAATTCGTAAGATTTACGAGAACGGACGCGGCTCCGTACGTATGCGTGCGGTATGGACGAAAGAAGACGGCGCGGTGGTGATTTCCGCGCTGCCGCATCAGGTTTCCGGGGCAAAAGTGCTGGAGCAGATCGCTGCTCAAATGCGCAATAAAAAACTGCCGATGGTAGACGACCTGCGCGACGAATCGGATCACGAAAACCCGACCCGTCTGGTGATTGTTCCACGCTCTAATCGTGTGGATATGGAGCAGGTGATGAACCACCTGTTTGCCACTACCGATCTCGAAAAAAGCTACCGTATCAACCTGAACATGATCGGTCTTGATGGTCGTCCGGCGGTGAAAAACCTGCTGGAGATCCTCACCGAATGGCTGGCGTTCCGCCGCGATACCGTACGTCGCCGCCTGAATTATCGTCTGGAAAAAGTGCTCAAGCGCCTGCACATCCTTGAAGGTTTGCTGGTGGCGTTCCTCAACATTGACGAAGTCATCGAAATTATTCGTCATGAAGATGAACCTAAGCCTGAGCTGATGTCGCGGTTTGGCATTTCTGAAACCCAGGCTGAAGCCATCCTTGAGCTGAAATTGCGCCACCTTGCCAAACTCGAAGAGATGAAAATCCGCGGTGAGCAGGATGAGCTGGCGAAAGAGCGCGATCAGTTGCAGGCCATTCTGGCTTCCGAACGTAAAATGAGTAACCTGCTGAAGAAAGAGCTGCAGGCCGATGCAGATGCCTATGGCGACGATCGTCGATCTCCGTTGCAGGAACGTGAAGAAGCGAAGGCGATGAGCGAGCACGACATGCTGCCATCTGAGCCGGTGACCATTGTGTTGTCCCAGAGTGGCTGGGTGCGTAGCGCGAAAGGCCACGACATCGATGCGCCAGGATTAAGCTATAAAGCGGGCGACAGCTTTAAGTCGGCAGTGAAGGGTAAGAGCAACCAGCCGGTGGTGTTCGTGGACTCGACCGGACGCAGCTATGCCATCGACCCGATTACGCTGCCGTCGGCGCGCGGTCAGGGTGAACCGCTGACCGGGAAGCTCACGCTGCCGCCAGGCGCGACGGTTGAGCACATGCTGATGGAAGGCGACGATCAGAAACTGCTGATGGCCTCCGATGCGGGCTACGGTTTTGTCTGTACCTTCAATGACCTGGTCGCACGTAACCGTGCGGGTAAGGCATTGATTACGCTGCCAGAAAATGCGCGCGTGATGCAGCCGGTGGTGATTGAAGATGAAACCGACATGCTACTGGCTATTACTCAGGCTGGCCGCATGTTGATGTTCCCGGTGAGCGATTTACCGCAGTTGTCGAAAGGCAAAGGGAACAAGATCATTAATATCCCTTCAGCGGAAGCGGCGAAAGGCGAGGATGGCCTGGCGCAACTTTACGTGCTGCCGCCGCAGAGCACGCTGACCATCCACGTCGGTAAGCGCAAAATCAAACTGCGTCCTGAAGAGTTGCAGAAAGTGACCGGAGAGCGCGGCCGTCGCGGCACGCTAATGCGTGGTCTGCAGCGTATCGACAGCATTGAGATTGACTCGCCTCGACGCGCCAGTCACGGCGACAGCGAAGAATAACGCTACCGTCCGGCTCTCCCTGTTAAAGCTCAGGGAGAGCCAACGTTAAAAATTCCCGTGAAACCGTTGTTTATTCGTGCGTTGCGATTAACAATACGCTTTTCCAGAGAGCCGCCCTTAACAAAGCCCTAACCTGATACCGCGTGATGAATCAGGTGACGTAAAATGCCAGGCTCTTAGGCCTTAGAGGTTGTTATGCTATATATTTTTCGTTTAATTATTACTGTTATTTACTGCGTTCTGGTCTGTATTTTCGGTTGCATATACTGTCTGTTCAGCCCACGAAATCCAAAACACGTTGCAACGTTCGGCCATATGTTTGGCCGCCTGGCTCCCCTTTATGGCCTGAAGGTCGAGTGCCGCATGCCGGCAGACGCGCAGAACTATGGTAATGCTATCTATATTTGTAACCATCAGAACAACTATGACATGGTTACCGCTGCGAATATCGTTCAGCCGCCGACGGTGACGGTAGGTAAAAAAAGCCTGCTGTGGATCCCTTTCTTCGGGCAGCTGTACTGGTTAACCGGTAACCTGTTGATTGACAGAAACAACCGCGCTAAAGCGCACAGCACCATTGCTGCCGTGGTGAATCATTTCAAAAAACGTCGCATTTCTATCTGGATGTTCCCTGAAGGGACGCGTAGCCGCGGTCGCGGTCTGCTGCCGTTTAAAACCGGCGCGTTCCATGCAGCGATTGCTGCTGGTGTCCCGGTCATTCCGGTGTGCGTTTCCACAACCTCGAACAAGATAAAACTCAATCGACTCAATAATGGTCTGGCAATTGTCGAGATGTTGCCACCGGTGGATATTAGCCACTTTGGGAAAGATCAGGTTCGTGAACTGGCAGCGCATTGCCGCACGCTGATGGAACAAAAAATCGCAGAACTCGATAAAGAAGTTGCTGAGCGGGAAGCCGCCGGTAAGGTTTAATCCGCGCAATTCGGGTTTTTTACAGGAAATGACTTCCTGCGTGTTAATAGCCAGTTTTTTATGGAGTTTATATGTCATTCAGTCGGCGTCAGTTCATTCAGGCATCGGGGATCGCACTGTGTGCAGGTGCTGTTCCGCTGAAGGCTAATGCTGCCGGTCAGCAACAACCGTTACCCGTGCCTCCGCTGCTGGAATCCCGCCGGGGGCAGCCGCTATTTATGACGCTGCAACGTGCGCACTGGTCCTTTACACAAGGCACGCGCGCACCTGTCTGGGGAATTAACGGCCGCTATCTGGGACCGACAATCCGCGTCTGGAAAGGGGATGACGTCAAGCTTATCTACAGCAACCGTCTGACTGAAAATGTCTCGATGACCGTCGCCGGGTTACAGGTACCTGGCCCGCTGATGGGCGGCCCGGCGCGCATGATGTCCCCGAATGCTGACTGGGCGCCGGTGCTACCGATTCGCCAGAATGCCGCCACGTTGTGGTATCACGCTAATACGCCAAATCGTACTGCTCAGCAGGTTTACAACGGTCTTGCCGGGATGTGGCTGGTTGAAGATGAAGTGAGTAAGTCACTGTCTATTCCAAACCACTATGGCGTGGATGATTTTCCGATCATTATCCAGGACAAGCGCCTGGACAACTTTGGCACGCCGGAATACAGCGAGCCCGGTAGCGGTGGTTTTGTTGGCGATACGTTACTGGTCAACGGGGCGCAAAGCCCGTATGTCGAAGTCTCCCGCGGCTGGGTGCGCTTGCGTTTGCTGAACGCTTCAAACTCGCGTCGTTACCAGCTGCAAATGAGTGATGGCCGTGCGCTGCATGTGATTTCCGGTGATCAGGGTTTTTTACCTGCACCTGTTTCGGTGAAGCAGCTCTCGTTGGCTCCGGGCGAGCGTCGTGAGATCCTGGTGGATATGACTAACGGTAATGAGGTCTCTATCACCTGTGGTGAGGCGGCCAGTATTGTCGACAGGATCCGCGGGTTCTTTGAGCCCTCCAGTATTCTCATCTCCACGCTGGTATTGACGTTGCGCCCGACAGGTCTCCTGCCGCTGGTGACTGACAGCCTGCCAATGCGCCTGCTGCCAACGGAAATCCTCAGCGGTTCGCCGATTCGCAGCCGTGATATCAGCCTGGACGACGATCCTGGCATCAACGGTCAGCTGTGGGACGTCAATCGTATGGATATTACTGCCCAGCAGGGCTCCTGGGAACGCTGGACGGTGCGGGCGGATATGCCCCAGTCCTTCCATATTGAAGGTGTTTCGTTCCTGATCCGTAATGTGAATGGCGCGATGCCGTTCCCGGAAGACAGAGGCTGGAAAGATACTGTCTGGGTTGATGGCCAGGTTGAATTACTGGTTTATTACGGACAGCCTTCCTGGGCCCATTTCCCGTTCTACTTTAATAGCCAGACGCTGGAAATGGCGGATCGTGGCTCAATCGGACAGATGTTGGTGAACCCGGCGCCGTAATGCGCCGGGGTATTCGTTACGCCCGCCAGAACATGCGCGAGAACAGGATCAGAATGGGGTAAATCTCCAGACGCCCCATGATCATGGCCGCGCACATCAGTAGCTTTGCTTCCTCGTTTAAGGTGCCAAATGTCGTGGCGGTGACGCCAAATCCCAGCCCCATATTGTTGATGCAGGCGGCGACGGTGGCGAAAGAGGAGAAGAGATCGTAGCCCATCAGATTGAGCGCCCAGATAAAAAAGCTGGTGAACAAAACGTAGAGAAAGAAAAAGCTCCATACCGAACGCACCACCCGGTCGCTTACCACGCTATTGCCCACTTTGATATTCAGCAGGGCACGGGGATGCGCGAGCTGGTGTAACTCCTGACGGCACTGCTTGAACATAATCAAAAAGCGTAGCACCTTAATCCCCCCGCAGGTCGAACCCACACAACCGCCGAAGAAACTGGCGCTGAGCAGCATGAAGATCGTGTGCGAAGGCCACTGCGCGTAATCCGCCGTCGACAGGCCATTATCTGTCAGCATCGAACTGGCCAGAAAAAAAGCATGCACCAGGCTGTCCGTTAATCCGTACATGCCTGCCCGCCAAACTTGCCAGGTGGCGATCAGAGTGACCACCAACGCAATAAGCAAAAAGAAACGCAATTCGGCATTACGACGAAAGGGTTTGAAGGTACGTTTCACGATAGCAACGTACCAGAGGGTGAAGTTAAATGCAGACAGCAGTGAAAATATCCCGGCGACAAGCTCAATGGCATGGCTGTTATAAAAGCCGATGCTCTCGCTGCGAGTGGAAAATCCGCCGAGAGAGACCGTCGACAGCCCGTGGCATAAGGCGTCGAAAAACGACATCCCGGCAGCCCAGTAGGCCAGAGTACAAATAAGACCCAGAATGACATAGGTCATCCACAGCGTGCGTGCAGTATCAGCAAGTCTTGGCGTGAGGCGTTCTTCTTTAAAAGGGCCCGGCATTTCAGACTGATACAGCTTCATGCCACCAATACCCAGCAGAGGCAATACCGCCACGGCGAGGACGATAACACCCAGACCGCCAATAAAATTGAGCTGAGCCCGATAGTACAGATACGACTTCGGCAAGGCGCTGACGTCATCAATCACCGTTGCGCCTGTAGTGGTAATCCCAGAAACTCCTTCAAACAGGGCATCCGCAAAAGAGAGGTTTAAGCCATCGTCCATCCACATCGGCATCGCGCTGATAAACGAAAACAACAGCCAGAACAGGACGATAATGACGAAACCATCCCGGGTGCGCAGTTGAATCCCCGCATGTTTGGTTGCCAACCACGCCCCGCCGCCGAGGGTGAAGAAAGTCATAAACGTGCTGAAAAAAGCGAACAAGCTCCGCTCTTTGTTTAACAAAGCGATGAGCATCGGCGGCAGCATAGAAAAGCTGTAGAGAAGAACCAGAAATCCGCACAGGTGAACAACAACCCGTAACTGGGAAATATGCAGTGAATCGTTGAGTCGCAATGAAAAATCCCCCGCCGAAAAAGAGTTATCTCAGCTGGCTGGCATGGTGTTAATTATGATTGATAAAAATGATCGTCGTAAAATTTAACAATTTATATAACTTTCTACTGGTCTGGTTCAGACTCCACTTCATTTCTTGCCGACATACAGCGTATAATCCTCGGCCTTTGATTATTTTTTTACCATTTTTGGAAGCATTATGAGCGCAATATCCCTGATCCAGCCGGACAGAGACCTTTTCTCCTGGCCGCAGTACTGGGCTGCCTGTT
Organism: Citrobacter freundii complex sp. 2024EL-00216; assembly: GCF_043945515.1. Lineage (NCBI taxonomy): Bacteria > Pseudomonadati > Pseudomonadota > Gammaproteobacteria > Enterobacterales > Enterobacteriaceae > Citrobacter > Citrobacter freundii complex sp. 2024EL-00216. The sequence continues at coordinate 286,637 of NZ_JBIMRA010000006.1, forward strand.
TTGGCCCGGCACCGTTTTTGCCGATGTCACGCGACGAAATGGACCAACTTGGCTGGGATAGCTGCGACATCATTCTGGTTACCGGCGATGCATACGTCGATCATCCCAGCTTTGGCATGGCAATTTGCGGACGTATGCTGGAAGCACAAGGCTTTCGCGTAGGGATTATCGCCCAGCCGGAGTGGAACAACAAAGACGATTTTATGCGTTTGGGTAAACCGAACCTGTTCTTTGGTGTGACCGCAGGCAACATGGACTCGATGATCAACCGTTACACCGCCGATCGCCGACTGCGCCATGACGATGCCTACACGCCGGACAACGTTGCGGGCAAACGTCCGGACCGCGCCACGCTGGTCTATACCCAGCGCTGTAAAGAAGCATGGAAATATGTGCCGGTTATTCTCGGCGGTATTGAGGCCAGCCTGCGCCGTACCGCGCACTATGACTACTGGTCCGATACCGTTCGTCGCTCTGTTCTGGTGGATTCCAAAGCCGACATGCTGATGTTCGGCAACGGCGAACGTCCGCTGGTGGAAGTGGCGCATCGTCTGGCGATGGGCGAAACCATCGATCAGATCCGCGACGTGCGTAACACTGCGATTATGGTTAAAGAAGCGCTGCCGGGCTGGAGTGGGGTGGATTCCACGCGCCTCGACACGCCGGGTAAGATTGACCCGATCCCGCATCCGTATGGTGAAGATCTGCCGTGTGCTGACAACAAGCCGGTCGCACCGAAAAAGCAGGAAGCGAAAGCGGTAACCGTACAGCCGCCGCGCCCGAAACCGTGGGAAAAAACCTACGTGCTGCTGCCGTCCTTCGAAAAAGTGAAGGGCGATAAAGTGCTGTATGCGCATGCGTCGCGTATCCTGCACCACGAAACCAACCCAGGCTGCGCGCGTGCGCTGATGCAAAAGCACGGCGATCGCTACATCTGGATCAACCCGCCAGCCATTCCGCTCTCTACCGAAGAGATGGATAGCGTCTTTGCGCTGCCGTACAAACGCGTGCCGCATCCGGCGTATGGCGACAGCCGCATTCCGGCCTATGAGATGATCCGTTTCTCGATCAACATTATGCGTGGCTGCTTTGGCGGCTGTTCGTTCTGTTCGATCACTGAGCACGAAGGTCGCATCATCCAGAGCCGCTCTGAAGACTCGATCATCAATGAAATCGAAGCCATTCGCGACACCGTTCCAGGTTTTACCGGCGTGATTTCCGACCTCGGCGGCCCAACGGCGAACATGTATATGCTGCGCTGTAAGTCACCGCGCGCGGAGCAGACCTGCCGTCGTCTGTCATGCGTCTACCCGGATATCTGTCCGCATATGGACACCAACCACGAACCGACGATTAACCTTTATCGTCGTGCGCGTGATTTGAAAGGCATTAAAAAGATCCTCATCGCTTCGGGCGTGCGTTATGACATCGCGGTTGAAGATCCGCGCTATATCAAAGAACTGGCGACCCACCACGTTGGCGGCTATCTGAAGATTGCGCCAGAGCATACCGAAGAAGGCCCGTTGTCGAAGATGATGAAGCCGGGGATGGGCAGCTACGATCGCTTTAAGGAATTGTTCGATACCTACTCTAAGCAAGCGGGTAAAGAGCAGTACCTGATCCCGTACTTTATTTCCGCGCACCCGGGTACGCGTGATGAAGATATGGTGAATCTGGCGTTGTGGTTGAAGCAACGTCGTTTCCGTCTGGATCAGGTGCAGAACTTCTATCCATCGCCGTTGGCGAACTCCACAACCATGTATTACACCGGGAAAAACCCACTGGGTAAAATTGGTTATAAGAGTGAAGATGTGGTGGTGCCGAAAGGTGATAAGCAGCGTCGTTTACATAAAGCCCTGCTGCGTTACCACGATCCAGCCAACTGGCCGTTAATCCGCCAGGCGCTGGAAGATATGGGTAAAAAGCATCTGATCGGCGGTCGTCGCGAATGTCTGGTCCCGGCGCCTACGCTGGAAGAGATGCGCGAAGCGCGTCGCCAGAACCGTCATACCCGTCCGGCGTTGACCAAGCACACACCGGTGGCGCATCAGCGCCAGACGCCTGCCGCGAACAAAAAACGCGGGAAAGTGGCAGGGCGCTAATCTGCCTTGCCCGGTGGTGAAATGCTTATCAGGCCTACGAATAGAACAGTTTTGTAGGCCGGATAAGGTGCTTGAACCGCCATCCGGCAAAGAGACACAGTATTTATGCTTCACGAATTCTGGCCGCTAATGCGGCCAGTTTTGCATCATCCGCCCGTTCATGATCGTGTGACGAAAGATATCCTTCATACTGCTCGAAAAATTTGTTCTGCCGCGCTTCAATCGGTTTCCAGTGGGTTAGATCGCCAGTGCCATGCATGGGGCTTAATTTGCTGTGCACATGGTCTACGCCGAAACCTTCGAAGAACATACCCGTACGACTGACATCCGGGAAAGCCTTATCCAGTTTCTTAGCCACTTTTTGGGTCGCCAGCATCAGATCAGCCAGTGCCTGCGGCGGCATATCGAAGGCATAGCTGGGATAATGCTTTTTCGGGATCACCACGGTGAAACCGTCGGTGTTCGGGAAAATCGACAGAAAAGCCAGATGATGCTCGTCTTCCCAGACCTTATGGCAGGGTGCTTTACCTTCAACTATTTGACAGAAAATACAGGTCATTCCTTTTCTCCGCAGGTAAGGTGATTCGTCAGGACGCAGTCAGTTTAGTACAGACCCAACACCTTCCACCACATCAGACCCACGGTGATAAACACCGCCTGGTTAAACAAGCTGATGATAAATCCTGTACGCCACCAGACGCCTGTTGGAACGTACCCGGCACCAAACAGGATTGGACCGCGAGCGTGGGTGTACTGGGTGAGCGAGCAGTACAAACTGCTGGTGAAGGCCAGCATTAATGCCGTGGGGGCTGCTGGAATATTCAGATGCAGGCCGACACCAAGGAAAACGGCGTACAGCGCGGCAATCTGTGCATTACCGCTGGCAAAAAAGTAGTGGGTATAGAAGTAGGCAGCGTTCAGCAGCAGCAGGACGATCACCCAACTGGTACCGTGCATAGTACTGCTCAGGCTATCGCCGATCAGATTGCCAAACCAGGTGGTGAAGCCCAGTTTTTTCAGCTGGTTCGCCATCATCAACAGCGCGGCAAACCAAATCAGTGTGTCCCATGCGCCTTTCTCGCTCTTCACATCTTCCCAGCTCAGAACGCCACTTAGCAATAAAATGGAAAGTCCCACGAACGAGGCAGTGGTGGCGTCGACGCCTAACGTATCGCCAAAAATCCACAGCACCAGCAGCACGCCGACGGTAGCCAGCATCAGCCATTCGCCGCGAGACATACTGCCCATTTCCGCCAGCTCTTTGCGTGCCAGGTTAGGGGCATCCGGCGTGTGTTTAATTTCCGGGCGCACGATCCAGTAGACCAGCAGTGGAACCAGCAGTAAGGACACCAGGCATGGCAGCAGCGCCGCCATAAACCAGCCGCCCCAGGTCAGCGTGACGCCCGCATTGGCCGCCAGCTTCACCGCCAACAGGTTGCCGGTATAGCCGGTCATAAAGAGCGCGGCGGTGACGTCGTTGACGTTGCCAATACAGGTGATAAGAAAGGTACCGATTTTATTGCGGGACTCATCTTCCGGGTTCGAATGGAAACTGCGTGCCAGAGAGTCAGCAATCGGATAGATGACGCCGCCGCAGCGTGCTGTATTACTCGGCATTGCCGGGGAGAGGATCAGATCGGCAAAAGCCAGACCATAGGCGAGTCCCAGCGTGCGCTTGCCGAGCAGACGGATCATCTGCAGCGCAATGCGTCGTCCGAGGCCGGTTTTGATAAACCCGCGGGCAATCATAAAAGCCACGACGATAAGCCAGATAAGTGAACTGTTCAGCTCACTCAGTGCCGTGGTGATAGCGCCGCTGGCGGTTTTATCTCCGGCAGCATAGGCGAGCGCGAATACAGTAATACCAATAATGCCGACCGCGCCGATGGGTAATACTTTTGCCACGATAGAGGCAATAGTAGCGACGAAAATAATTGCCGAATGCCAGGCTGGCGCACTTAGCCCGGAAGGTGGAGTAAGCTGCCACAGTCCGGCAGAAATGAATATTATAAGAATTAATGGGAGCCATTTGACTCCGCTACTTTTTTTCTCAGTCACGTTTACGCACCTATGGATATGGTGAATACATTCATCAAATAAATATATTTATTTAATAATTAACAGGTTATGTTGCGTAATGCTGCTCCAGCGACTGCAAGAAATACATCAATATATGTGTGTGAATTGTTTCCTGATATTTCAAATCAGTAAAGGCCCGACGAGAGTGTCGGGCTGGAGGGAAGGGGTTAACCGCCGAACTGATCCGGGTCTGGCCCCAGACGCTTGCCCTGATCGAGTTTCGCGATTTCGCCTAATTCGTCTTTATCCAGGCGGAAGTCCCAGACGTTAAAGTTTTCTGCGATACGCGCAGGGGTGACCGATTTTGGAATCACCACCAGCCCGCTATCCAGGTGCCAGCGGATGACAATCTGCGCCGGTGATTTGCCATATTTCTCAGCGAGGTCACGGATGATCTTTTGATCAAAGACGTCTTTGCCGCCCTGCGCCAGCGGGCTCCAGGATTCGGTCTGGATTTTATGCGTTGCGTTCCAGGCGTGCAGTTGGCGCTGTTGCATAAGCGGATGAAGTTCGATCTGGTTAATCACCGGAGGTACGCCGGTTTCATCCATCAACCGCTGGAGATGATTGATCTGAAAGTTGCACACGCCGATGCTCTTAATCAGCCCTTCTTTTTGCAGGTCGATCATGTTTTCCCACGCTTCAACGTAGTGGTCGATCGCCGGAACCGGCCAGTGCATCAGGTACAGATCGAGGTAATCAAGCTGGAGTTTTTCCATGCTTTCGAGCAAGGCTTCCCGGGGGCGTTTTTGGTCATCATTCCACAGCTTGGTGGTGATGAATAACTCGTCCCGTGGTACGCCAGCATCGCGTATTGCTTTGCCGACACCTTCTTCGTTTTTGTACGCCGCAGCGGTATCAATTGAGCGATACCCCACTTCCAGCGCTTTATGAATGGCGGTGATGACTTCTTCGTTGCTTGCCTTCCAGACCCCCAGGCCCAGTTGTGGCATGACGTTACCATCCTGTAGCTTGATAATGGTTGGACTGGTCATAATTCCCCCCCACACTTAATCCTTCAGGCTGCCTCTTTGTTGGCTGCTTGCGTTTACCCCGGTCACGTACTTATGTACGCTCCCGGGGATTCACTTAATTGCCGCCTCGATGCATCATGAATGATTGGGTGTAAATTGAGTTCACCGGGGCAGCCCCCGGTGAGTTAGGTGTGACTTAAGCCTGGTATAAATACCCAAAAACGAAAGGCGGAGGTTAAAAAACCTTAGCGGGCAGCTTCGTAAATCCGACGGCTGACTTCAAGCGTAATGTCCTGATGTTCGCCCAGTTGCGTACCACCGTGTGCTTCCAGTTTTTCCAGCAATGCCGGGATGGAGCTACCGTCCAGGCCATAGTCAGACAGGCGAGTGGGTACGCCCATTTGTTCGAAGAAAGCACGGGTAGCGGCAATGGCGGCGTCGATGCGCTGGTCGTCGGAACCTTCGGTGATATTCCAGATACGCTCTGCGTATTGCAGCAGTTTGGCACGCTTGGTATCACGTTTTTCATTCCACAGCGCTGGCAGAACGATGGCCAGCGTTTGAGCATGATCCAGACCGTGCATTGCGGTCAGTTCATGGCCCAGCATATGCGTTGCCCAGTCCTGCGGTACGCCTGCGCCAATCAGGCCGTTCAGCGCCTGGGTTGCCGCCCACATGACGTTCGCACGCACGTTGTAGTTTTCCGGCTCCTGCAAGGCTTTCGGACCTTCTTCTACCAGCGTGAGCAGAATGCCTTCGGCAAAGCGATCCTGAATTTTCCCGTCTACCGGATAAGTCACATACTGTTCGACGGTATGCACGAAGGCATCTACGACGCCGTTTGCAACCTGACGCGGCGGCAGGGTGTAGGTGTAAACCGGATCCAGAACGGCAAACACTGGCTGCACAAACGGGGTCATAAAGGCCAGTTTATCGCCGGTGGTTTTACGCGAAATTACCGCGCCGGAGTTAGATTCAGAGCCGGTTGCAGGCAGGGTTAATACGGATCCCATCGGGATGGCGCTTGTTACGTCGTTGCCATGGGTTTCCAGAATGCGCCATGGATCGATGCCGTCAGCGTACTGTGCCGCTGCCGCGATGAATTTGGTGCCGTCCAGCACTGAACCGCCACCTACCGCCAGCAGAAACGTCACTTTCTCATCACGCACGATTTTTACTGCGTTCATCAGCGTTTCGTAAGACGGGTTTGGCTCGATACCGCCAAACTCCAGCACATCCAGGCCTTTCAGCGCGTCCTGAACCTGTGCCAGGACGCCAGTTTTTTTCACGCTGCCGCCGCCATAGGTAACCAGTACGCGAGCGTCCTGAGGAATTTGATCGCGCAGTTCAGCAATCGCGCCTTTACCAAACAAAATACGTGTTGGGGTATGGAGATTAAAGTTGTTCATTGCTCGTTCCCTTTGGTGGGTAATAAAAGAGGGCAGGTGAGTGTCTGCCGGATGATGAACATTGTGGTCGCCCGCCGCGCTGCTCTCAATGCTCATTTCTGTCGATGTCTTGCCCATTTCTACAGACTGCTGGAGAAAACGGATAAATCTGCGCATTATGTCAGGGTCGAAAACCGATGATGAAATGGTGCCCCATGAACCGTGATGAGATCTGTCTTCTGCTGACAGATAAAATTAAGCAGCTGAAAAGCAATGAAAATAAACTTAACGAACTGCTGCCAGATGTCCGCCTGCTACACGGTACGGAGCCGGCGGCGCGTACACCGGTCATGTATCAGCCAGGCATCATATTTCTCTTTTCGGGACATAAAATTGGTTACATCAATGAGCGCGTATTTCGCTATGACGCCAACGAATACCTGCTGCTAACCGTACCTTTACCCTTTGAATGTGAAACCTATGCGACGCCGGAGGTTCCTCTGGCCGGTATTTATCTGAATGTCGATATCCTGCAATTGCAGGAGCTGCTGATGGACATTGGGGAAGACGAGCTGTTCCAGCCCGCCATGGCGGCCAGCGGGATTAACTCTGCAACGCTCTCTGACGAAATTCTCTGCGCTGCTGAGCGCCTGCTGGATGTGATGGAGCGACCGCTGGATGCGCGTATTCTGGGGAAACAGATTATTCGCGAGATCCTCTACCATGTGCTGACCGGACCGCGCGGCGGCGCGTTACTTGCTCTGGTCAGTCGCCAGACGCATTTCAGTTTGATAAGCCGGGTACTGAAGCGGATTGAAACCAAGTACACCGAAAACCTCAATGTAGAACAGCTGGCGGCAGAGGCGAACATGAGCGTGTCGGCGTTTCATCATAATTTTAAAGCGGTGACCAGCACGTCGCCGCTGCAATATCTTAAGAGCTATCGCCTGCATAAAGCACGGATGATGATGGTTCACGATGGGATGAAGGCCAGTGCGGCTGCCATGCGCGTCGGCTATGAGAGCGCATCGCAATTCAGTCGGGAGTTCAAACGTTTCTTTGGTGTAACGCCGGGGGAAGATGCGGCAAGAATTCGTATGATGCAGGGGAGTTGATTTCTTGTAGGCCTTAAAGCCGCGCGCCATCAGGCATAATGCCGGGAATTACCCCGGCTACGGATAATACTCAGGCGCTACAGTATTTTTTTTTAATCACCACGAACAATGTTCCCAACAATCCTGCGGTTAACAGGGCAATCGGCAGGATCATTAGAAAGGTCATCACCTGATCTTCATGGCGTTTAACGAACGGGATCATGCTCAGCGCATAGCCGAAACTGGTGACGACGGTGACCCACAGCAGGCCACTCAGCCAGTTAAAAAACTGGAACCGACGGTTAGGAAGCCCTGAAATGCCCGCCATCGTTGGCAGCAAGGTGCGAACAAACGCCAGGAAACGCCCTGCCAGCAGCGCCATCAGACCGTGTTGGTCAAACATGCAGGTCGCGCGCTGATGGTATTTTTCCGGTAATTGCGCCAACCAGCCTTTCACCGTGCGCGTGTTGCCTAGCCAGCGTCCCTGAATATAACTCAGCCAGCAGCCCAGACTGGCTGCGGCCGTCAGAATAGCTATGGTAGGTAAAAAACTCATCACGTCCTGAGCGATCAGCGCTCCTGCCAGTAATAACAGGCTGTCTCCGGGTAAAAAGGAGGCGGGCAGCAGGCCATTTTCTAAAAACAGCGTGGCGAACATGACGAAGTACACCACGCTCACAACGTGCGGATCCGCCAGTGCGGCAAAATCGTGTTGCCAGAGCGCGGAGACAATATCTTGAATGACTACCATGGACTTTCCTGTGGAACAGCGTTTATGTGTGGATTGTACTCCTGAATTGCCCGGGATGCCTTGATCCCGGACGCAACAATTGCAGACTTTTCCACCAGAAGTGTCTGCATATATGTCCATCTGTGGCAATTTTACTCGATTCGGGCAAATCCTGCGGCCAAATCGGCAATCAAATCGTCAACATTCTCTAAACCGATATGTAAACGGATGAGCGTTCCGCTGAAATCCACCTCGCCTTGCGGACGGATTGCCGCAATGTGTTCCGGCTGGTTGGCGAGAATCAGCGACTCAAAACCGCCCCAGGAGTAGGCCATACTGAACAGGCTGAAGTGATCCAGATACGCAGCAAGCTCCTCATTATTGAGCTTCTTATTCAATACAAAGGAGAACAGGCCGCTGCTGCCGGCGAAATCACGCTTCCAGAATTCATGGCCTTTACTGCCGGGCAGTGCCGGGTGGTTCACGCGGGCGACCTGCGGATGGCTGGCCAGCCACTCGGCGACCTTTAAGCTGCTTTCATGGTGCTGACGCAGGCGAACGCTCAGCGTACGCAGTCCACGGCTGGTCATATAGGCGGTATCGGCGTCCAGCATTTGCCCCATCAGATAGGCATTTTCGCGCAGTTGATCCCAGCAGCGGGCATTAGATACCGCCGTGCCGACCATGCCGTCAGAATGACCAATCAGATATTTGGTGCCTGCCTGAATAGAGATATCAATGCCAAAATCCAACGCTTTGAACAGCACCCCGGCAGCCCAGGTGTTATCAATCATGATGATTGCATCCGGCGCGACGCTTCTGACGGCGGCAACAATAGCTGGAACATCATGCACTTCCATAGTGACAGAGCCGGGAGATTCCAGAAATACGACTTTCGTGTTCGGCTGTATGTGCTTAACGATATCGGCGCCAACCAGCGGATCGAACCAGCCGGTGGACACGCCGAGCTTGCCGAGAATTTTGGTACAGAAATCCTGACTGGGTTCATAGGCTGTGTTGGTCATCAGCACATGATCCCCTTGCTCTACAAAGGCAAGGATGGTGTTGGCCACGGCCGCCGCACCGCAGGGAAACAGCGCGCAACCCGCACCACCTTCCAGTTCGCACATCGCTTCCTGCAGAGAGAAATGCGTCAGGGTTCCGCGACGCCCATAGAAAAGCGCACCGTTCGCCCGGTTGTGCGTGGCCTGTTTTTTAGCCTCTACGGTGTCAAAAACCAGCGAAGAAGCGCGCTGGATCACGCTATTTACCGAGCCCAGCGTGTACTTTTTACTGCGTCCTGCGTGAACGAGTTTGGTTTCAAGTTGCTTATCTGCCATGTTGTCTTACCTGTTTTTATACGTCTGGATGTCTAAACTACCATGAATCAAAGATGACGCATCCTGCAGAACGGTCATACAGTAGAAAATAATCTCAAAATGCTTCTGGTGACTTTTTTACTGCGTAAGCGCAAGGAAAAGAAACCAAAGGTGCGGCAATATGTAAATAGTAATGAGAACGACTATCAATTCGACGTCGTTTTGATATGATTACGCTCAGATTTTGTGATTTGCGTCCTGGAGATACAGAGTGGGTAATAATTTGATGCAGACGGATCTTTCCGTCTGGGGTATGTATCAGCACGCCGATATCGTGGTTAAGTGCGTGATGATTGGGCTGATTTTGGCGTCAGTGGTCACCTGGGCTATCTTCTTTAGTAAGAGCCTTGAGTTCTTTACTCAGAAACGCCGCCTTAAGCGTGAACAGCAACTGCTGGCGGAAGCCCGCTCTTTAGATCAGGCAAGTGAAATTGCCGCAGGATTCGATGGCAAAAGCCTGGGCGCACAGTTGATTAACGAAGCGCAGAACGAGCTGGAACTGTCAGAAGGCAGCGACGATAACGAAGGCATTAAAGAGCGTACCGGCTTCCGTCTGGAGCGTCGTGTGGCGGCGGTAGGTCGTCATATGGGCCGCGGTAACGGATACCTGGCCACCATCGGGGCTATCTCTCCATTCGTCGGTCTGTTCGGTACCGTATGGGGCATCATGAATAGCTTCATCGGGATTGCACAAACTCAAACGACCAACCTCGCCGTTGTTGCGCCGGGTATTGCAGAAGCGCTGTTAGCGACCGCAATCGGTCTGGTCGCAGCAATTCCAGCGGTTGTTATCTACAACATTTTCGCACGTCAGATTGGCAGCTATAAAGCGATGCTGGGCGACGTCGCGGCACAGGTGCTGTTGCTGCAAAGTCGCGATCTGGACCTGAATGCAAGCGCGTCCGCGCATCCGGTACGTGCAGCGCAGAAATTACGTGTAGGATAATGTTCCATGGCTATGAGCTTTAATGAAAACCTGGACGATAACGGTGAAATGCATGAAATCAACGTGACGCCGTTTATCGACGTTATGTTGGTTTTATTGATCATCTTTATGGTTGCCGCGCCGTTGGCAACCGTAGATGTGAAGGTGAATCTCCCTGCCTCCACCAGCACGCCGCAGCCGCGTCCGGAAAAACCGGTTTACCTGTCAGTTAAAGCCGATAAGAGTATGTTTATTGGCAACAATCAGGTGACGGATGAAACCATGATTAACGAGCTAAATGCGTTAACTGACGGGAAGAAAGACACCACGATTTTCTTCCGGGCAGATAAAACCGTTGATTATGAGACCATGATGAAGGTGATGGATACGCTGCATCAGGCGGGCTTCCTGAAGATTGGTCTGGTTGGCGAAGAGACTGTGAAAGCGAAGTAATCTTCCTCATTGCCGGGTAATGGTTGCCGCCTTACCCGGCGTGTCTCTCCTGATTCAACTCCCTCGCACACTTGTTCTTATCTGTTCTCATCTAACGCGACCGTGGTTATCCTGGTGGGTTCGTAGTTCCCTTCAGACAGCTTTCGCGTCAGGCGTAAGGTGGCCGTTTCCCGCGCGAGTATATGCTGGTAGGTGCTTTCCAGTCGGGCCATGATTTTGTCCCGCAGTTCTGGTTGCTGCTCCATAATGGCTTCGATCGCGGCACCGTAGATCTCTTCTTTAGCCTGTAGCGAGTAAATTTCACGGCGATTTTGCCATTTCATCCGCACCAGTGCAGCGGGAATAGAGACTATCTCCTGAGCAACGCTTTCCAGTGTCGCGGTTTTATTGGCAATCAACACGGCTAAATTTTGCTTTAAGACAAACTCATCGCTTTTATGGTTATCTAAAGCCAAATAAACATTATTATCCTCAACATCTTTCATTTTATTTCTCTTCCAGAGAATAAAAAATAGGGTCGCTGGTCTCACGGGTAATTAAATTAAGCCAAATTTTGTTGCCCTGTTCATTTATGATGGCTGTTTTTTGAGTCAAAATTTTACTTAATTCTTGTGCATTAATGTCGCCTTCTGCCTGTAGTGAATTGAGCAGGCGAGAGAATGACTCAATTTTTGCTGCACGAAATAGACGCTCTTTTAAATGGCGGTCGCACTCTTCAAATAGCATATTTCGTGACTGGCCGGTAGCAGCAGAGCTAATCAAAATATCGGATTCGTAATCGCTTAATGTTATCTTCCCCTGAGTCAAATTTTCACTATTATCTGTGGAGGTGGTATTGTCAGGTGAGCTGGATAAGTGAAAACGCGAGGGAACAAGATGCTCGGGAAGCATGTTGAAATATCCTTTGATGCCAATGATATGTTGTTTTAAATAAACCATGCCGCGTTGACAATAGCATGGCGTAATTTTAAAATCAAAAAAAATGGAGCCAGTATATGAACAGTATATTTTATTCTGTTATTACCCTGCTATTGCTGACCTGCGGGGTACTTTTGTTGATGCGCAGTGCAAATAAAAACCGTAATGCAGAAAATGGATACGCTGAAAACCAGCCGGAAATACTGAGTAAAGAAGAGGGTGAAGATCATTTCTCGGTACTGATGAATTCGATTACTCCGGTTTGGTATTGGCGTGTCAATCACGAATATATCGATTTTATCCACTCGACGATCAAACGGATGACAATGGTGGAGCTGAATGAGACGCCAGGGCTATTTGATGCACAGCGGCGTTGCAGCGATCTCAACTCTGCGGTGTATAAATATTACGACAATATTAAAAAACGCTGTCTGAGTGGCGAGAAAGTCCCGCATGCCGATTTGGACGTGCTTAACTTACGTCAGTGCTTCAGGGAGTTCAGCCTGGAAGCCTATCCTGCACTTGTCGCGCTGGTGTGGCCGGAATATCAGCGCCCAGAAATCAAAGCAGAAGAGGTGTGAGGGACTGGCTGGCCCGTATTACGTACCGGGGAGGCTAACGCCGCCACCCGGCACGGTGTTACCTACGGTTATTTGTCAGATGAGGCCTGCCACAGGTTCAGCTTACCGTCCGCGACATGCTTATCGATCTGCGCCAGTTCTTCGGCGCTGAACGTCAGATTCGCCAGCGCCTGAACGTTTTCTTCCAGTTGCTCCGGTCGACTGGCGCCAATCAATACCGACGTTACCCTGTTGTCTTTTAGCAGCCAGCTTAAGGCCATTTGTGCCATCGACTGTCCACGCTGTTGCGCCATCTCATTAAGCAAGCGCAGGCTGGTAAGGTTTTCTTCCGTCAGCATGTTTTCCGTTAACCCACGAACTTTTTTCCCTTCACGCTGCATGCGTGAACCTTCCGGAATACCGTTGAGGTATTTCCCCGTCAGCAGTCCCTGAGCCAGCGGCGTAAATGCGATGCAGCCCATGCCGTTGGATTCCAGAGTATCCAGCAGGCCGCTGCTGTCTACCCAGCGGTTAAGCAGGTTGTAAGACGGCTGATGGATCAGCAATGGAATTTTCCATTCCCGCATCAACTCGGCCATTTTCTGCGTACGTTCCGGAGAATAGGATGAGATGCCGACATACAGCGCTTTACCGCTTTGCACGGCGTGGGCCAGCGCCGAGGCGGTCTCTTCCATTGGCGTATTTTCGTCAACGCGGTGAGAGTAGAAGATATCGACATAGTCGAGACCCATGCGTTTCAGACTCTGGTCGAGGCTGGCGAGCAGGTATTTGCGCGAACCGCCAGAACCGTATGGCCCAGGCCACATGTCATAGCCTGCCTTGGTGGAGATAATCAGTTCATCGCGATAGTGTGCAAAATCCTCGCGCAGTAATCGGCCAAAATTCTCTTCTGCGCTGCCTGGTGGCGGCCCATAGTTATTGGCTAAATCAAAATGCGTGATGCCTAAATCAAATGCTTTACGCAACAGGGCGCGCTGTGAATCCAGCGCCTGAACGTGCCCAAAACTGTGCCATAAACCCAGCGATAGCGCGGGTAAACGCAAACCGCTGCGCCCACAGTAACGATAGAGCATCTGCTCGTAACGTTCAGGATTGGCAAACCAGGCCATGAGATCTCCTTAGTGCAGGTGAATTTCGAAACAACGTTTCTATTCTAGCGGGTTCACGGTGAATATCCCGTTCACCAGGTCACACTGAGATGAAAAACTGGGCAAAAACAGGTCACTGTGCTTTGCTTAAAAAAACATCAATCAGGAGTGCGACGATGCCGCGTTTGACTGCCAAAGATTTTCCGCAAGAACTGCTCGACTACTATGACTATTACGCGCATGGCAAAATAACGAAACGCGAGTTTCTCAATCTGGCAGCGAAATATGCAGTGGGTGGCATGACGGCGTTGGCTTTATTCAATTTATTGAAACCCAATTATGCCCTCGCAACGCAGGTAGAATTTACCGATCCCGATATTCTGGCGGAATATATAACCTATCCTTCGCCTGAAGGGCATGGTGATGTGCGGGGATATTTAGTTAAACCTGCGAAGGTGACAGGGAAAGTTCCGGCGGTGGTGGTAGTGCATGAGAATCGTGGGCTGAATCCGTATATTGAAGATGTGGCGAGACGGGTGGCGAAGGCGGGCTTTATGGTACTTGCACCGGATGGATTAAGTTCGGTAGGAGGATATCCTGGCAATGATGATAAAGGTCGGGAATTGCAGCAGCAGGTTGATCCCGTAAAGTTGATGAATGATTTTTTTGCCGCCATTGAATTTATGCAACATTATTCAGGGACGACGGGAAAGGTAGGTATTACCGGATTTTGCTACGGTGGTGGTGTGTCGAATGCCGCTGCTGTGGCTTTCCCTGAACTGGCCTGCGCGGTGCCTTTTTATGGGCGGCAGGTTCCTGCATCAGATGTCCCTAAAATAAACGCGCCTTTATTACTGCACTATGCGCAATTAGACACACGTATTAATGAGGGATGGCCTGCCTATGAAGCGGCGCTTAAGGCCAATAAGAAAGTCTATGAAGCCTATATCTATCCCGGTGTTAATCATGGCTTTCACAACGATTCGACCCCCCGTTATGATAAAGCTGCCGCTGATTTAGCCTGGGAACGTACTCTTGCGTGGTTTAACAAATATTTGCTATAGAAAACAATAGATTATTTAATGCTTATAACTAATTACCTGAATAATAATGCTACCTAATTTCATTAGCATTCATATTGATATAGTGTGGAGAGATAGTGGATGTACTTAAGAAAGTAAAAAAATAAAGAACGCATTATATCTTCTCTACTGCCTGCCGATAACAAGGATAAGTATCGCCTGATGGCGAATTCCTCATCAACGGCAAGGAAATTATTATGCGTTTGCTGAAAAACTTCACTATTCGTATTGTCATGTTGGCAATACTGGGACTTTTTTGCCTGCTCTGGTCGGGCGTGGGTTTATTCAGTCTTCATTCGTTATCAAAAATATCTGAAGGCAATGATATTGACCGTCATCTTGTCCATCAGATGACGGTTCTCAGTCAGGGCAACGATCAGTACTTTCGCTTCGTAACGCGCTTAAGTCGCGCCATGGATGTCAAAATGAGTGGCGGAACGCCTGATTTTGCGCCAGCGCAACAGTCCCTGGAGAATATGAGCAAAAAACTCCAGGAGATGAAAACATTATCTCCGGGCCCTATGGACCCTGACGTCGCTAACGCAGTACTGACGAAGTGGCAGGCGCTGCTGGACAACGGCGTGATCCCGCAAATGCAACTGGCGCAGCAGGGAACGCTTACGGCCTTTGCTGAGCATGCCAGCACTATTACACCTGCGTTGAGCCGTGAATTTGGCGCCAGTGCCGAGCGTTTTAACGCCACGGCAGGTGAGCGACTCGATACCACCCGCGTGATGGTCGATGGCAAAACCTCTATCATCCGGACGCTAATTATCACCGCCGTTATCCTTGGGATTGCCCTCCTTTTCTTTACCGACCGCTACCTTGTTTCCATGATGGTGAAACCGCTGGGACGTATTCGCCAACAGTTCCAGCAGATTGCGCAGGGCGATCTCAGCCATCCCATCGAAGATTTTGGTCGTAACTGTGTGGGTCAACTGGTGCCGTTATTGTGCGCGATGCAGGATAGCCTACGTGAAGCCGTCAGTACCATCCGTTCAGGTAGTGACAACATCTGGCGAGGGGCGACGGAAATTTCGACCGGCAATAACGATCTCTCCTCACGTACTGAAGAGCAGGCTGCGGCACTGGAAGAGACCGCTGCCAGCATGGAGCAACTGACCGCAACGGTAAAACTGAACGCAGAAAATGCGCGTGAAGCCAGCCAACTTGCCGATACGGCCACAGAAACGGCAGGCAAAGGGAGCACGTTGGTTTCAGAAGTGGTAGAGACGATGGACGGCATTGCCGCCAGCTCTAAACAGATCGCGGAAATCACGTCAGTTATTAATAGCATTGCTTTCCAGACCAACATTCTGGCGCTGAACGCGGCGGTTGAAGCAGCCAGGGCAGGCGAGCAGGGGCGCGGTTTTGCCGTCGTCGCCGGTGAAGTACGTAACCTTGCCAGTCGCAGCGCCGGGGCGGCGAAAGAGATTGAGACGCTGATTGGCGAGTCATCGCGTCGTGTTGATCAGGGTGCTCGTCTGGTTAAAGAAACAGGATTAACCATGGAGGCGATTCTGCGCGGCGCCACCGAAGTGACTGTCATCATGAAGCAAATTGCCTCTGCCTCGGAAGAACAGAATAAGGGTATCTCGCAGGTGAGCGTGGCGATCACGCAGATGGACAGCGTAACGCAACAGAATGCTGCGCTGGTAGAACAAGTTTCCGCCGCGGCAGTGGCGCTGGAACGACAAACAGAGGAGCTGCAACGCTCGGTGCAACAGTTCCGCCTTTCCGCTAATGATGTGCAATACGCAGCCAGCCAAACCACTTCCTCTTCAGCAGACAGCAAAACGTCTGCGGCCGCTAAAACGGATGAGTGGGTGTCCTTTTAAGCCGTTATAAAAAGTTCGTGATACCTCTGGTTTTTGCTTAAAAAATCGCTATATAATTTATTATATAGCGATTGGAGGTTATGCATGGACAACCATTTTGGTAAAGGTCTGATGGCCGGATTAAACGCCTCAAGTGCGGACAGTGCACGCTCAGTGGCGAATTTTTGTGCGGATTATAAGCGTGGTTTTGTGCTGGGATTTTCACATCGAATGTTTGAAAAAACGGGCGATCGACAGCTCAGCGCGTGGGAAGCAGGGATCCTGACGCGCCGTTATGGGCTGGATAAAGAGATGGTGATGGATTTCTTTAAAGAGAACCAGTCCAGTACAACAATTCGGTTTTTCATGGCCGGCTATCGACTCGAAGCTTGATCCGAAAGGGGTATTATCTTGCTTTAATTAATTACACTATTGACCTACGCCTTCGTTTTGTTGCTCCGCCGAAGTATTATAATGCACATAACCATATAAAAAGTGTGGTAATGGCGCGCCGATCGCAATATGCAACATGCGAATGGTGCAAAATAAAAGCCAGGTCTTCGCAACGGAATAACTATAAAATGACTGGAGATAACTCTCTCATCAATTCGAGCGGCATTAATCGCCGTGATTTCATGAAGCTTTGTGCAGCACTGGCCGCTACCATGGGGCTCAGTAGCAAAGCCGCCGCAGAAATGGCCGAATCAGTTTCTCGTCCTCAGCGCCCACCGGTTATCTGGATTGGTGCTCAGGAGTGTACGGGTTGTACTGAATCGCTGCTTCGCGCGACACACCCTACAGTGGAAAACCTCGTTCTGGAGACAATCTCTCTGGAATACCATGAGGTGCTCTCTGCCGCCTTCGGCCATCAGGTCGAAGAGAACAAACATAACGCTCTGGAGAAGTACAAAGGGCAATATGTTCTGGTAGTAGATGGTTCTATCCCACTGAAAGATAATGGTATTTACTGCATGGTTGCCGGCGAGCCGATCGTGGATCACATCCGCCGGGCCGCAGAAGGCGCAGCCGCTATCATTGCCATCGGCTCTTGCGCCGCGTGGGGTGGTGTTGCTGCCGCTGGCGTTAACCCAACGGGTGCCGTCGGCCTGCAAGAAGTTCTGCCAGGCAAAACCATCATCAACATCCCCGGCTGTCCGCCGAACCCGCATAACTTCCTCGCAACGGTCGCGCATATCATCACTTATGGTAAGCCGCCGAAGCTGGATACCAAAAACCGTCCGACATTCGCCTATGGCCGTTTGATTCACGAACACTGCGAACGTCGCCCGCACTTCGATGCTGGTCGTTTTGCTAAAGAGTTTGGTGATGAAGGCCACCGTGAAGGTTGGTGCCTCTACCATCTGGGCTGTAAAGGACCAGAAACCTACGGCAACTGCTCAACGCTGCAATTCTGCGATGTGGGCGGCGTGTGGCCGGTGGCTATCGGTCACCCTTGCTACGGCTGTAACGAAGAAGGCGTCGGCTTCCATAAAGGTATTCACCAGCTTGCTCATGTAGAAAACCAAACGCCGCGTTCCGAGAAACCTGACGTCAACATGAAAGAAGGCGGCAATGTTTCTGCCGGAGCGATTGGACTGCTGGGTGGCGTAGTAGGACTGGTTGCCGGTGTCAGCGTGATGGCGGTTCGTGAACTGGGGCGTCAGCAGAAG
Source organism: Citrobacter freundii complex sp. 2024EL-00216 (assembly GCF_043945515.1). Taxonomy (NCBI): domain Bacteria; kingdom Pseudomonadati; phylum Pseudomonadota; class Gammaproteobacteria; order Enterobacterales; family Enterobacteriaceae; genus Citrobacter; species Citrobacter freundii complex sp. 2024EL-00216. The sequence continues at coordinate 304,917 of NZ_JBIMRA010000006.1, forward strand.
AAAGATAACGCTGACTCACGGGGAGAATAACCGTGAACAGACGTAACTTTATTAAAGCAGCCTCCAGCGGGGCATTGCTGTTGGGCGCAGCGCCGTCCATCAGCCATGCGGCTGCAGAAAACCGTCCGCCGATCCCTGGTTCTCTTGGGATGCTCTATGACTCGACGCTGTGCGTAGGCTGCCAGGCCTGTGTCACCAAGTGTCAGGATATCAACTTCCCGGCGCGTAACCCGGAAGGCGAGCAAACCTGGTCGAACAACGACAAACTGTCGCCGTATACCAATAACATCATTCAGGTGTGGCGTAGCGGAACAGGCGTTAACAAAGACCAGGAAGAAAATGGTTACGCATACATCAAGAAACAGTGCATGCACTGTGTTGATCCGAACTGCGTTTCCGTTTGCCCGGTCTCCGCGCTGAAGAAAGATCCGAAAACCGGCATCGTCCATTATGACAAAGATGTCTGCACGGGCTGTCGTTACTGCATGGTCGCCTGCCCGTACAACGTGCCTAAGTACGACTACAACAACCCGTTTGGTGCGCTTCACAAATGTGAACTGTGTAACCAGAAAGGTGTTGAGCGTCTGGACAAAGGTGGTTTACCGGGTTGTGTTGAAGTGTGCCCAGCCGGTGCGGTGATTTTTGGTACGCGTGAAGAGCTGATGGCTGAGGCGAAAAAACGTCTCGCGCTGAAGCCTGGTAGCGAATACCACTATCCGCGTCAGACGGTGAAAGCAGGCGATACCTATCTGCATACGGTACCGAAGTACTACCCGCACCTGTACGGTGAGAAAGAAGGTGGTGGTACGCAGGTTATGGTACTGACGGGTGTTCCTTACGAGGATTTGGATCTGCCGAAGCTGGATGATCTTTCAACTGGTGCGCGTTCCGAACATGTTCAACATTCCCTGTACAAGGGCATGATATTACCCCTGGCTGCGCTGGCGGGCTTAACCGTGCTGGTTCGTCGTAACACGAAAAACGACCATCACGATGGAGGAGACGATCATGAGTCATGATCCTAAACCGCTGGGCGGAAAAATAATCAGCAAACCGGTCATTATTTTTGGGCCGCTTATCGTCCTGTGTATGCTCCTGATCGTGAAACGTCTGGTCTTCGGACTGGGCTCAGTCTCCGATCTGAACGGCGGTTTCCCATGGGGTGTATGGATCGCGTTTGACCTGTTGATTGGTACTGGCTTCGCGTGCGGTGGTTGGGCGCTGGCGTGGGCGGTGTATGTTTTCAACAGAGGCCAATACCATCCGTTGGTTCGTCCGGCGCTGCTGGCGAGCCTGTTTGGCTACTCGCTGGGTGGTCTGTCGATCACCATTGACGTCGGTCGTTACTGGAACCTGCCGTATTTCTACATTCCGGGTCACTTCAACGTGAACTCAGTACTGTTCGAAACGGCGGTCTGTATGACCATCTATATCGGCATCATGGCGCTGGAATTTGCTCCGGCTCTGTTTGAACGTCTGGGGTGGAAAGTATCCCTCAAACGTTTGAATAAAGTGATGTTCTTTATTATTGCCCTCGGCGCGCTGCTGCCAACCATGCACCAGTCTTCAATGGGTTCATTGATGATTTCTGCGGGTTATAAGGTGCATCCACTATGGCAAGCTTATGAAATGCTGCCGCTTTTCTCGGTATTAACCGCCTTTATTATGGGCTTCTCGATCGTCATCTTTGAAGGCTCGTTGGTACAAGCCGGTCTGAAAGGTAACGGTCCGGACGAGAAAAGTTTGTTCATCAAGCTGACGAATACCATCAGCGTGCTGCTGGCGATTTTCGTCGTCCTGCGCTTTGGCGAACTGATCTATCGCGACAAGCTGTCCTATGCGTTCTCAGGCGATCTTTACTCCCTGATGTTCTGGCTTGAAGTCGTGCTGATGGTCTTCCCACTGATGGTGCTGCGCGTCACTAAGCTGCGTAATGACTCGCGCATGCTGTATCTGTCTGCGCTGAGCGCGTTGCTGGGTTGTGCAACATGGCGTCTGTCCTATTCGCTGGTGGCGTTCAATCCTGGTGGTGGCTACCACTACTTCCCGACCTGGGAAGAGCTGTTGATTTCTATTGGTTTTGTGGCTATTGAGATTTGTGCATACATCGTACTCATTCGTCTACTGCCGATACTTCCTCCTTTAAAACAAAACGATCAAAATCGTCATGAGGCGAGCAAAGCATGAGCCAGAGAATTACTATTGATCCGGTAACCCGTATTGAGGGTCATTTACGCATCGACTGCGAAATCGAAAATGGCGTGGTATCTAAAGCATGGGCTTCCGGTACCATGTGGCGCGGCATGGAAGAGATCGTGAAAAACCGCGATCCGCGCGATGCCTGGATGATTGTGCAGCGTATCTGTGGCGTTTGTACGACCACTCACGCTATCTCTTCCGTTCGTGCAGCAGAAAGCGCGCTGAATATTGATGTTCCGGTGAACGCACAGTATATCCGTAACATCATTCTGGCCGCGCACACCACGCATGACCACATTGTTCACTTCTATCAGCTGTCTGCGCTGGACTGGGTGGATATCACCTCTGCACTGAAAGCCGACCCAGCGAAAGCGTCTGCCATGCTGAACGGCGTGTCCTCCTGGCACCTGAACAGCGCAGAAGAGTTCACCAAGGTTCAGAACAAGATCAAAGATCTTGTTGCCAGCGGTCAGTTAGGCATTTTTGCTAACGGTTGCTGGGGTCACCCGGCAATGCAGTTGCCGCCGGAAGTGAACCTGATTGCGGTCGCACACTACCTGCAAGCGCTGGAATGCCAGCGTGATGCCAACCGCGTTGTGGCACTGCTGGGCGGTAAAACGCCGCACATCCAGAACCTGGCGGTAGGTGGGGTTGCTAACCCAATTAACCTTGACGGCCTCGGCGTGCTGAACCTTGAACGCCTGATGTACATCAAGTCCTTCATCGATAAGCTGAGCGACTTCGTTGAGCAGGTGTACAAGGTTGATACCGCGGTTATTGCTGCGTTCTATCCTGAGTGGCTGGAACGTGGTCAGGGTGCGGTTAACTATCTGAGTGCGCCGGAATTCCCGACAGACGGTAAAAACGGCAGCTTCCTGTTCCCGGGCGGTTATATCACCGATGCTGATCTGTCGACCTATCGTCCGATCACCTCTCACTCCGATGAGTACCTGATCAAAGGGATTCAGGAGAGTGCGAAACACGCGTGGTACAAAGACGAAGCGCCGCAGGCTCCGTGGGAAGGCACAACGGTTCCTGATTACACCGGTTGGTCAGATGATGGCAAATACTCCTGGGTTAAAGCGCCTACTTTCTACGGTAAAACGGTTGAAGTGGGTCCGCTGGCCAACATGCTGTGTAAACTGGCGGCCAAACGCGAGTCTACCCATGCCAAGCTGAATGAAATCATCGCGATTTACACCAAGCTGACCGGTAAAACTATCGAAGTGTCGCAGTTGCACTCTACGCTGGGCCGTATTATTGGCCGTACCGTTCACTGCTGTGAACTGCAGAACGTTCTGCAGGATCAGTACAACGCGCTGATTGTGAACATCGGTAAAGGCGACCACACCACCTTCGTGAAACCGGATATTCCGGCAACAGGCGAATTCAAAGGTGTTGGTTTCCTCGAAGCGCCACGCGGTATGCTGTCTCACTGGATGGTGATTAAAGACGGCATTATCAGCAACTACCAGGCGGTTGTACCGTCAACCTGGAACTCTGGCCCACGTAACTTTAATGATGAAGTGGGACCGTATGAGCGCTCGCTGGTAGGTACGCCGATTGCCGATCCAAACAAACCGCTGGAAGTGGTTCGTACCATTCACTCCTTCGACCCTTGTATGTCATGTGCGGTGCATGTGGTGGACGTTGACGGGAACGAAGTGGTCTCAGTTAAGGTTCTGTAATGCGGATATTAGTCTTAGGGGTCGGCAATATTTTGCTGACCGACGAAGCCATCGGGGTACGTATCGTTGAGGCATTAGAGCAACGGTACATCCTGCCAGACTTTGTTGATGTTCTGGACGGTGGTACGGCTGGGATGGAGCTTCTCGGCGATATGGCGAACAGAGATCATCTGATCATTGCTGACGCCATTGTGTCGAAGAAAAACACGCCAGGAACGATGATGGTCCTGCGGGATGAAGAGATCCCAGCGCTGTTTACCAACAAAATCTCACCGCACCAGCTTGGCCTGGCCGACGTATTGTCGGCCCTGCGTTTTACCGGCGAGTTTCCGAAAAAGCTGACCTTAGTCGGCGTTATTCCGGAATCGCTGGAACCGCATATCGGGCTAACGCCAACGGTTGAAGCGATGATTGAACCTGCGCTGGAGCAGGTTCTTGCCGCGCTTCGCGAATCAGGCGTTGAAGCGATCCCTCGGGAGGCGGCTCATGTCTGAGGAGTTTGTCGGTTTTCAGACGGCCCCGAAGACGCAGATTCAGGCAGCGTTTGAAGAGGTTGCCCGGCGTTCGATGCACGATCTCTCTTTCTTGCATCCGAATATGCCGGTATATGTCTCTGATTTTACGCTGTTTGAAGGACAGTGGACGGGGTGTGTTATCACACCCTGGATGCTCAGCGCACTGATTTTCCCCGGACCGGACCAGATCTGGCCGGTGCGTAAAGTCAGCGAAAAAATCGGGCTGCGTCTGCCGTATGGCGAGATGACCTTTACCGTTGGTGAACTGGAGGGCGTATCGCAATACCTTTCCTGTTCACTGATGTCGCCGCTTTCGCACAGTATGTCGGCGCAAGAAGGTGTGCGTCTGACTGACGATTGCGCGCGCATGCTGTTATCGCTGCCGGTGAGCGATCCGAATGCGCCGCAGCTAAATCGCCGCGCGCTGCTGCTGGGTCGTCGGAACTGCGAAAATGCATGAGCTGTCCCTTTGTCAGAGCGCGGTTGAGATTGTTCAACAGCAGGCAGAGCAGCACGGTGTCAAACGTGTAACCGGCGTTTGGCTGGAGATCGGAGCGCTCTCGTGCGTTGAAGAGAGCGCCGTCCGTTTCAGTTTCGACATCGTCTGTCAGGGCACGCTGGCGCAAGGGTGTGAGCTGCATATTGATTACAAACCAGCCCAGGCATGGTGCTGGGATTGCAGTCAGGTTGTGGAAATCACCCAGCATGATGCGCAGTGTCCACTATGTCAGGGCGATCGTCTGCGGGTTGATGCAGGCGATTCACTGAAAGTGAAAAGTATTGAAGTCGAATAACCCATAGGTTGCTATGGGGCGGAGTCAGATATGTGTATTGGAGTCCCTGGTCAGGTTCTGGCCGTTGGTGAAGATATTCACCAGCTTGCGCAGGTTGAAGTGTGCGGCATCAAACGTGATGTCAATATTGCCCTGATTTGTGAAGGTGATACCGCTGAGCTGGTCGGGCAATGGGTGCTGGTGCACGTAGGGTTCGCCATGAGCATCATTGATGAAGATGAAGCTAAAGCCACGTTAGACGCACTTCGCCGCATGGAGTACGACGTCACCAGCGCGTGACAATCGGTTAGTGCCTGATGGCGTTACGCTTATCAGGCCTACGCCTTCTATGTAGGCCGGATAAGGCATTTATGCCGCCATCCGGCATCTTGCGTTAACCCTGGCGCTTATCTTCGGTATTGGTGTCGAAGTCGCTGGCGTCATGACGTTCATGAAGCTGCTCGTTTAGCGGCCCGTTAGTGCGGTTTACAATACGACCTCGCTTAACTGCCGGACGCGCGGCAACCTCTTTTGCCCAGCGTTGCACGTGCTTGTAACTTCCTGCATCGAGGAACTCTGCCGCGTCGTACACGTTACCCAGCACCACATTGCCAAACCACGGCCAAACCGCCATATCGGCAATGGTGTATTCATCTCCTGCCACAAACTGATTTTGTGCTAACTGCTTATCCAGTACGTCGAGTAAGCGTTTGGCTTCCATCGTGAAGCGGTTAATAGCGTACTCAATTTTTACCGGCGCATAGTTATAGAAGTGACCAAAACCACCGCCGAGGAACGGCGCCGCACCCTGTAACCAGAACAACCAGTTCAGCGTTTCAGTACGTTTTGCCAAATCCTGCGACAGGAAATAACCATATTTTTCCGCCAGATAGAGCAGAATTGCGCCAGATTCGAATACGCGAACCGGTGGGTTTTGCGAGTGGTCGCGCAGTGCCGGGATCTTCGAGTTCGGATTCACCTCAACAAAGCCGCTGGAAAACTGATCTCCATCGCCAATGCGAATAATCCAGGCATCGTATTCCGCGCCCTTCACGCCCTGCGCCAGCAGCTCCTCCAGCATAATCGTCACTTTCTGCCCGTTTGGTGTACCCAGCGAATAGAGCTGCAGCGGATGCTTGCCAACCGGCAGCGTTTTTTCGTGGGTGGCGCCGGAAATCGGGCGGTTGATATTGGCGAATGCGCCGCCGTTCGATTTTTCCCACGTCCAGACTTTCGCGGGCTGATAGGTATTGTCTGACATATTGACCTGCCTTCTGAGTGGTTGTGTTGATGCAGTGTAGCAGTTAGGTAGAACTCAATTTAACAGATTGGGACTTTATGTCGCTTTGTGCTGAAAGGGGAAGATAAATCTAACCCGTTCATTGTACCTGGCCCGTACTCCATGAAGAGGAAATCAATGTTGGACGGAAATTGCTACCGTATTCACCATCAAAAATTGGCGGTGAATAAGCAGTAATAATGAAAAATGGTGTTCCAGGAGTAAGCGGTTATCAGGGCCCTGCGGGTGGGTGGGGTGCGGTAAAAGCCGTCACTGCTTCGGTGTTTTCGCAAAAGGCTGTCGCGCGCGACATTATCGCGATGTTCAAAATGAACCAGGTGAAAGGGTTCGATTGTCCGGGTTGTGCGTGGCCGGACCCCGGGCATCGTGCGCCAATGGAGCTGTGCGAAAATGGCGTTAAGGCGGTTTCCTGGGAGACAACCAGTAAGAAAGCGTCACCGGAATTTTTCAGTCGTCACCCGGTTTCCACACTCTGGCACTACAGCGATTATGAACTGGAAAACATTGGTCGTTTGACGCATCCAATGAAATACGATGCAGTGTCAGACACCTGGCAGGCGGTGGATTGGGATATCGCCTTTCGGGAGATCGGCGAGCGTCTGCGCAGCTATGATTCAGCACAACAGGTTGAGTTTTATACCTCCGGCAGAACGTCAAATGAGGCGGCGTTCCTGTATCAGCTGTTTGCCCGCGAATATGGTAGCAGCAACTTTCCTGATTGCTCAAACATGTGCCACGGACCGACCAGCGCAGGGCTAACGCCAGCCATTGGCCTTGGGAAAGGGACCGTTGAACTTGATGATTTTGACCACTGCGATCTGGTGATTTGTATCGGGCATAACCCTGGTACTAACCATCCACGCATGCTGACCACCTTACGCGACGTTGCCAAACGTGGAGCCAAAATTATCTCCATCAACCCGCTGAACGAAAGGGGGCTTGAGCGCTTTAGCTTCCCGCAAAGCGCGAAAGAGATGTTCACCGGTCAGGCGACGGAGCTGAGCAACGACTACTACCAGGTAAAAATGGGCGGAGACGCCTCGTTGCTCAAAGGCATAATGAAGGCGCTGATCGAAATGGACGAAGCGCGGATCCTACTGGATCAGCAGCCGACGCTCGATCATGCGTTTATCGACCAACATACCGCGGGATATGCAGCGCTGTATGACGACTTACGTCAGCATCACTGGGCGGAGCTGGAACAGGACTCGGGTCTGACGCGCAGTCAGATGGAAGATCTGGCGCACAGCTACAGTAAATCCAGCGCCACGATTGTTTGTTATGGTCTGGGCATCACTCAGCATAAAAACGGCACCGAGAACGTCCAGCAGCTGGTAAATCTGTTGTTGCTGAAAGGCAATATGGGTAAGCCGGGGGCGGGGATCTGCCCGTTACGCGGCCATTCTAACGTGCAGGGCGATCGTTCTGTGGGGATCAACGAAGCGGCGTCCGAAGACTTCCTGCAACGCCTTGAGAAGCATTTTTCTATCCGCGTTCCGCGCAAACATGGACGCTCCAGCGTGGAGAGCATTCGGGCCATCGAGCGGGGAGACGCAAAAGCGCTCATCTGCATGGGCGGCAATCTGGCGGTAGCGATGCCCCAGCCGCAGCGTACCTTTGCGGCGATGAAAAATCTGGATCTGCAGGTCCATGTGGCGACCAAACTGAACAGATCGCATCTGCTGCTGGCAAAGCATAACTACCTGCTACCTGCATTAGGCCGAACGGAGCACGACATGCAGGCGACGGGGATCCAGTCGGTGACCGTCGAAGATTCTATGTCGATGGTCCACGCTTCCTGTGGCGCGCTGAAGCCGGCTTCCCGCTGGCTAAAATCGGAGCCCGCGATTGTGGCGGGCATGGCGCGTGCCACGCTGCCGCATTCTCCGATCAGCTGGGAAGCATTTACCGGGGACTACGCGTTGATCCGTGACGCCATTGAAGCCGTGATCCCGGCGTTCCACGATTACAACGCACGTATTGCCGAGCCGGGCGGATTTCGTATGGATACGCCTGCTTCGCGCCGTGAATGGCGAACGGAGAATGGCAAAGCCAACTTTATCGTCAGCCATCAGCGGGCGGTAGAGCGGGAACATCAGCCTGCTGATGCACTGGTTCTGGCGACGCTGCGTAGCCACGATCAGTACAACACCACGATTTATGGGATGAACGATCGCTATCGTGGCATTACTGGCCGTCGGGATGTGGTGTTTTTAAGCGCCGAAGAAGCGACGAGCCGCGGTCTGAGCCAGGGTGATGTGGTCAACGTTCAGGCGCTGGACGACAACGGTCAGCCCTGCGCGGATCGCATCATGTACGGCTTAACGGTGGTGATTTACAACATGGCGGCTGGCTCAATTGGCGCTTATCTGCCTGAAGCGAATGTCCTGCTTTCGCTGGATGCGGTAGATACACAAAGTTTGACTCCGGCGTATAAAAGCGTACCGGTCACCCTGACCAAAGCGTAGTTCCTGCTGTGAATTTTTCGCCTCTGAGCGCCAGCCGCTGCGTTGAGGTGTATGATGATGTCGACCTCTGTCCGGTTAGTGTCGCAGAGCAGGCAATCAGAGCGAAAAATTCACGCCAACCTGCTCAGGCTGTATTGTTTTGAGGTAAGGTGCATGAGCAAAGGAACGACCAGTCAGGATGCCCCATTCGGGACATTATTGGGCTATGCCCCAGGTGGCGTAGCAATCTACTCTTCAGATTACAGCTCCCTCGACCCACGGGACTACGACGATGATGCAGCATTTCGCAGCTATATCGACGATGAATACATGGGCCACAAATGGCAGTGCGTAGAGTTCGCACGCCGCTTTCTCTTCCTTAACTATGGCATGGTCTTCACCGATGTGGGTATGGCCTGGGAGATCTTCTCCTTACGCTTCCTGCGCGAAGTAGTGAATGACAACATCCTACCGTTACAGGCATTTCCGAATGGTTCGCCCCGCGCGCCGGTAGCAGGGGCTCTGCTTATCTGGCAAAAAGGCGGTGAATTTAAAGATACCGGGCATGTGGCGGTCGTCACCCAGTTGCTGGAAAACAAAATCCGTATTGCCGAACAGAACGTGCTCCATACGCCGCTGCCTCCCGGACAGCAGTGGACCCGCGAACTGGAGATGGTGGTTGAGAACGGTTGTTACACCCTGCGTGATACCTTTGACGATACGACTATTCTTGGTTGGATGATCCAGACCGATGATACCCGTTTCAGCCTACCGCAGCCGGAGATCGCCAATGACTCGCTGAAAATTGGCGGCGCGCGACTGGAAGATAACGGGCAATTTGACGGTAAATGGCTGAATGAGCAGGATCCGCTGCAAAAAGCCTACGTGCTGGCGAATGGGCATGTGATTAATCAGGACCCCCATCAGTACTTCACCATTACCGAGAGCGCCGAGCAGGAGCTGATTAAAGCCACCAACGAGCTGCACCTGATGTATCTGCATGCGACCGACAAGGTGCTGAAAGACGACAACCTGCTGGCGCTGTTTGATATCCCGAAAATCCTCTGGCCGCGCCTGCGCCTTTCCTGGCAGCGTCGTCGGCATCATATGATTACGGGGCGTATGGATTTCTGTATGGATGAACGTGGACTGAAGGTGTATGAGTACAACGCCGATTCCGCATCGTGTCATACCGAAGCCGGTTTGATTCTCGAAAGATGGGCCGAGCGTGGTTACACAGGGCAGGGACACAACCCGGCTGAAGGGTTGATCAACGAACTGGCGGGTGCCTGGAAGCACAGCCGTGCACGTCCGTTTGTCCACATCATGCAGGATAAGGATATCGAGGAAAACTATCACGCGCAGTTTATGCAGCAGGCGCTGCGTCAGGCCGGGTTTGACAGCAAAATTCTGCGAGGTCTGGATGAACTGTGCTGGGATGATGCCGGTCAGCTGATTGACGGTGATGGCCGTCTGGTGAACTGCGTCTGGAAGACCTGGGCGTGGGAAACCGCAATTGAGCAGGTGCGCGAGGTCAGCGAAACGGAGTACGCCGCGGTGCCAATTCGTACCGGGCATACGAATCAGGAAGTGCGTTTAATCGACGTGCTGCTGCGCCCGGAAGTGCTGGTCTTCGAACCTCTGTGGACGGTTATCCCTGGCAACAAAGCGATTCTGCCGATCCTCTGGCAACTGTTCCCGCACCACCGTTATCTGCTAGATACGGATTTCACTGTTAATGAAGAGCTGGCGCAAACCGGTTATGCGGTGAAACCTATTGCAGGACGTTGTGGCAGCAACATCGATCTTGTGAGTCATCAGGAAGAGCTACTGGATAAAACCAGCGGTAAGTTTGCCGAGCAGAAGAACATTTATCAGCAGCTTTGGTGTCTGCCAAAAGTTGCCGGTAAATATATCCAGGTTTGTACCTTTACCGTAGGTGGTAACTACGGCGGTACCTGCCTGCGCGGTGACGAGTCGCTGGTGATTAAAAAAGAGAGCGATATTGAACCGCTGATTGTGGTGAAGGAATAACCGCGCAACCCCTGTGATGGTGATGTTGCCATCACGGGGTTATTTGATGGGAATAATTTTCGAAATATCCAAAAGAAATGCCTCTAGGACGGGGTCTTTCTTTAGTGGTTTGATATAAATATTCCTATGCTTTTTTCTTGTCATCGAGGTGCTGAAAGGAAATTAAAAACGTTAAATTGAAAGATAAAATACAAGAGGTCGAGTTTCCTCCAAAAGAACTCTATATGTTCAAAAAAATCAAAGATAAAGAATCCTCAATGCAAGTAAATTTAAATGACTTGCATGATATAATTTGCTTATCAGCTAAGAGGGCGTTACAACATGCCTTGATTATTTTTTTTGGTATGCTGTTTTTTCAAATCCCATTTATAGTCAAGGGGATGTTTGCGAGAAGACTTGATTTTTTTAATTGTATTAATTATTATTGTCTTTTTATATATTTAGTGGTTTATGTGTCCGCTAAATTAAAAACATCCCTGTGTGTGCAATGTGAACTTATAAAATTGGCTATAAAACCTATATTAACCATTAAATTATAATGTAATGTGTGATTCCTATTAGGAATCTATTTTTCTCTGGTTTTTTTATGATTTTTCTTGCTTTATATCCTTGGGGTAATGGTGCAAATATATGAAGTATTAAATATATAAAGCACAATATTCCAACATAAAGAAAGATAAGTGATGGGGTATAATAGTCTTGTTTGATATCATTAAGGTACTGATAAATTATAATAATGAGAGAGAAAATATGAATAAATGAAGAACGGGGAAAGCATCTTACCAGTTCAGAAACCGTGTCATATAATGATGTTGAGAATTTTTATGATAATTTATTTAGGTTATTAATCTGTTTTTTAGAGAATTTATTTCTACACATTATTGTTATTTGTTCATCGTTATTCATCAGTAATGCCTCTTAGGTAATGACTCCAACTTATTGATAGTGTTTTATGTTCAGATAATGCCCGATGACTTTGTCATGCAGCTCCACCGATTTTGAGAACGACAGCGACTTCCGTCCCAGCCGTGCCAGGTGCTGCCTCAGA
>NZ_JBIMRA010000071.1:0-1062 GCF_043945515.1 Citrobacter freundii complex sp. 2024EL-00216
TCTGGTTCTGAAATCCATCCCTGTCGGTGTTGCTTATGCAGTCTGGTCGGGACTCGGCGTCGTCATAATTACAGCCATTGCCTGGTTGCTTCATGGGCAAAAGCTTGATGCGTGGGGCTTTGTAGGTATGGGGCTCATAATTGCTGCCTTTTTGCTCGCCCGATCCCCATCGTGGAAGTCGCTGCGGAGGCCGACGCCATGGTGACGGTGTTCGGCATTCTGAATCTCACCGAGGACTCCTTCTTCGATGAGAGCCGGCGGCTAGACCCCGCCGGCGCTGTCACCGCGGCGATCGAAATGCTGCGAGTCGGATCAGACGTCGTGGATGTCGGACCGGCCGCCAGCCATCCGGACGCGAGGCCTGTATCGCCGGCCGATGAGATCAGACGTATTGCGCCGCTCTTAGACGCCCTGTCCGATCAGATGCACCGTGTTTCAATCGACAGCTTCCAACCGGAAACCCAGCGCTATGCGCTCAAGCGCGGCGTGGGCTACCTGAACGATATCCAAGGATTTCCTGACCCTGCGCTCTATCCCGATATTGCTGAGGCGGACTGCAGGCTGGTGGTTATGCACTCAGCGCAGCGGGATGGCATCGCCACCCGCACCGGTCACCTTCGACCCGAAGACGCGCTCGACGAGATTGTGCGGTTCTTCGAGGCGCGGGTTTCCGCCTTGCGACGGAGCGGGGTCGCTGCCGACCGGCTCATCCTCGATCCGGGGATGGGATTTTTCTTGAGCCCCGCACCGGAAACATCGCTGCACGTGCTGTCGAACCTTCAAAAGCTGAAGTCGGCGTTGGGGCTTCCGCTATTGGTCTCGGTGTCGCGGAAATCCTTCTTGGGCGCCACCGTTGGCCTTCCTGTAAAGGATCTGGGTCCAGCGAGCCTTGCGGCGGAACTTCACGCGATCGGCAATGGCGCTGACTACGTCCGCACCCACGCGCCTGGAGATCTGCGAAGCGCAATCACCTTCTCGGAAACCCTCGCGAAATTTCGCAGTCGCGACGCCAGAGACCGAGGGTTAGATCATGCCTAGCATTCACCTTCCGGCCGCCCGCTA
>NZ_JBIMRA010000072.1:0-1057 GCF_043945515.1 Citrobacter freundii complex sp. 2024EL-00216
GGCTTTGTTGAATAAATCGAACTTTTGCTGAGTTGAAGGATCAGATCACGCATCTTCCCGACAACGCAGACCGTTCCGTGGCAAAGCAAAAGTTCAAAATCACCAACTGGCCCACCTACAATAAAGCCCTCATCAACCGTGGCTCCATAACTTTCTGGCTGGATGATGAAGCTATTCAGGCCTGGTATGAGTCAGCAACACCTTCTTCACGAGGCAGACCTCAGCGCTATTCTGACCTTGCCATCACGACTGTGCTGGTCATTAAACGCGTATTCAGGCTGACCCTGCGCGCTGCGCAGGGCTTTATTGATTCCATTTTTTCTCTGATGAACGTTCCGCTACGCTGCCCGGATTACAGCTGTGTCAGCAGGCGGGCAAAGTCGGTTAATGTCAGTTTCAAAACGCCCACCCGGGGTGAAATCGCACACCTGGTAATTGATTCCACCGGGCTGAAGGTCTTCGGTGAAGGCGAGTGGAAAGTCAAAAAGCATGGCCAGGAACGCCGCCGTATCTGGCGTAAGCTGCATCTCGCCGTTGACAGTAAAACACATGAAATCATCTGCGCTGACCTGTCGCTGAACAATGTGACGGACTCAGAAGCCTTCCCGGGTCTTATCCGGCAGACTCACAGAAAAATCAGGGCAGCATCGGCAGACGGCGCTTACGACACCCGGCTCTGTCACGATGAACTGCGGCGTAAGAAAATCAGCGCGCTTATCCCTCCCCGAAAAGGTGCGGGTTACTGGCCCGGTGAATATGCAGACCGTAACCGTGCAGTGGCTAATCAGCGAATGACCGGGAGTAATGCGCGGTGGAAATGGACAACAGATTACAACCGTCGCTCGATAGCGGAAACGGCGATGTACCGGGTAAAACAGCTGTTCGGGGGTTCACTGACGCTGCGTGACTACGATGGTCAGGTTGCGGAGGCTATGGCCCTGGTACGAGCGCTGAACAAAATGACGAAAGCAGGTATGCCTGAAAGCGTGCGTATTGCCTGAAAACACAACCCGCTACGGGGGAGACTTACCCGAAATCTGATTTATTCAACAAAGCC
>NZ_JBIMRA010000073.1:0-748 GCF_043945515.1 Citrobacter freundii complex sp. 2024EL-00216
GGTAATGACTCCAACTTATTGATAGTGTTTTATGTTCAGATAATGCCCGATGACTTTGTCATGCAGCTCCACCGATTTTGAGAACGACAGCGACTTCCGTCCCAGCCGTGCCAGGTGCTGCCTCAGATTCAGGTTATGCCGCTCAATTCGCTGCGTATATCGCTTGCTGATTACGTGCAGCTTTCCCTTCAGGCGGGATTCATACAGCGGCCAGCCATCCGTCATCCATATCACCACGTCAAAGGGTGACAGCAGGCTCATAAGACGCCCCAGCGTCGCCATAGTGCGTTCACCGAATACGTGCGCAACAACCGTCTTCCGGAGCCTGTCATACGCGTAAAACAGCCAGCGCTGGCGCGATTTAGCCCCGACGTATCCCCACTGTTCGTCCATTTCCGCGCAGACGATGACGTCACTGCCCGGCTGTATGCGCGAGGTTACCGACTGCGGCCTGAGTTTTTTAAATGGCGGAAAATCGTGTTGAGGCCAACGCCCATAATGCGGGCGGTTGCCCGGCATCCAACGCCATTCATGGCCATATCAATGATTTTCTGGTGCGTACCGGGTTGAGAAGCGGTGTAAGTGAACTGCAGTTGCCATGTTTTACGGCAGTGAGAGCAGAGATAGCGCTGATGTCCGGCAGTGCTTTTGCCGTTACGCACCACCCCGTCAGTAGCTGAACAGGAGGGACAGCTGATAGAAACAGAAGCCACTGGAGCACCTCAAAAACACCATCATACACTAAATC
>NZ_JBIMRA010000074.1:0-700 GCF_043945515.1 Citrobacter freundii complex sp. 2024EL-00216
CCTGGCCTTTGCGTAGTGCACGCATCACCTCAATACCTTTGATGGTGGCGTAAGCCGTCTTCATGGATTTAAATCCCAGCGTGGCGCCGATTATCCGTTTCAGTTTGCCATGATCGCATTCAATCACGTTGTTCCGGTACTTAATCTGTCGGTGTTCAACGTCAGACGGGCACCGGCCTTCGCGTTTGAGCAGAGCAAGCGCGCGACCATAGGCGGGCGCTTTATCCGTGTTGATGAATCGCGGGATCTGCCACTTCTTCACGTTGTTGAGGATTTTACCCAGAAACCGGTATGCAGCTTTGCTGTTACGACGGGAGGAGAGATAAAAATCGACAGTGCGGCCCCGGCTGTCGACGGCCCGGTACAGATACGCCCAGCGGCCATTGACCTTCACGTAGGTTTCATCCATGTGCCACGGGCAAAGATCGGAAGGGTTACGCCAGTACCAGCGCAGCCGTTTTTCCATTTCAGGCGCATAACGCTGAACCCAGCGGTAAATCGTGGAGTGATCGACATTCACTCCGCGTTCAGCCAGCATCTCCTGCAGCTCACGGTAACTGATGCCGTATTTGCAGTACCAGCGTACGGCCCACAGAATGATGTCACGCTGAAAATGCCGGCCTTTGAATGGGTTCATGTGCAGCTCCATCAGCAAAAGGGGATGATAAGTTTATCACCACCGACTATTTGCAACAGTGCC
>NZ_JBIMRA010000075.1:0-660 GCF_043945515.1 Citrobacter freundii complex sp. 2024EL-00216
AAGGTACCGGATTTACCTGGAACCTCCGCCTACATGCTTAAACCGGGACAACCGTCGCCCGGCTAACATAGCCTTCTCCGTCCCCCCTTCGCAGTAACACCAAGTACAGGAATATTAACCTGTTTCCCATCGACTACGCCTTTCGGCCTCGCCTTAGGGGTCGACTCACCCTGCCCCGATTAACGTTGGACAGGAACCCTTGGTCTTCCGGCGTGCGGGTTTTTCACCCGCATTATCGTTACTTATGTCAGCATTCGCACTTCTGATACCTCCAGCATGCCTCACGACACACCTTCAACGGCTTACAGAACGCTCCCCTACCCAACAACACATAGTGTCGCTGCCGCAGCTTCGGTGCATGGTTTAGCCCCGTTACATCTTCCGCGCAGGCCGACTCGACCAGTGAGCTATTACGCTTTCTTTAAATGATGGCTGCTTCTAAGCCAACATCCTGGCTGTCTGTGCCTTCCCACATCGTTTCCCACTTAACCATGACTTTGGGACCTTAGCTGGCGGTCTGGGTTGTTTCCCTCTTCACGACGGACGTTAGCACCCGCCGTGTGTCTCCCGTGATAACATTCTTCGGTATTCGCAGTTTGCATCGGGTTGGTAAGTCGGGATGACCCCCTAGCCGAAACAGTGCTCTACCCCCGAAGATGA